>JAUPKI010000246.1 GCA_030837545.1 Thermodesulfobacteriota bacterium
CCTGGTGTAACCGAGGAGACGGCAAACCGCCTGATTCGCTGTCCGGATTATCCCATCCGGACCGACTACGATGAGGGTATCCATCATGCCCTCAATGAGGGTGTCCAGGTAGTCCCTTGACACCATGGTTTGTTGCAGACCCTCGGTCATCTCATTGAATGCCGAGGCAAGCTCTCCGATTTCATCCCTGGAAGCGATCTCCACCCTCCCGGCAAAATCAGGCCCCTTGTTCCTGACCCCCTGAATCGCATCAAGCAACTGAACGAGCGGACGGGTGACCCAGGAAGAGAGGGCCGCAATCAGCAGAAATACGGCGACACCAAGGAAAACCAGAGCGATGCCAGTGGAATAGATTACCAGCCGCTTTATCTCTTCAGATACAACCCCTGCAGGAAAACCGATGATGACTTCCCCGATGTGCCGGCCGTCATCCCCAAGAATCGGCCGGAGGCTCTCATAATATTTGGTTCCCTGTTCATGCTGGGTCAAGAGATCCCCCCTGTCGTCCCGAATGGCCTCTAATCTGCGCGAATCTGTCAGCATTTCCCCGTGCCGTGAGGACTCATTGTGGAAAAGTATCCTCCCGTCCGGGTCCACGACCATGGCATAGGAAATCCCTTCGTGGTTCTTCAGGATGTCCTGACACTGGGCCTCAAAGCCTACCACCTCCTTCAGAGGTATCCCCAAGGCCAGGAGGTGATTCAACTGGGACGCCAGGGATTCTCCGATCACGGAGACCCGTGACTTCAGGGCCGCGGCATAGCCCTCGAAAAAGATATATCCGCTGACAAGGGTCCCCGCCCCGGCGGTTCCGGTCAGGATGGCCACGGTGATCAGGATGATCTTTGCCCTCAGCCCAAATTTCATTTGCAGTTTCCTTTCTCAGTTTTCAATCTTCAATTCTCAATTTTCAATCCCTGTCTTTCCCACTCAAATTGCTTAACTACCCCGGCGGTCAGAAGGATGGTGCTCTTGATCTGGATGCCCAGTTTCTTTGCTCTTGCCAGGCTCAAGACCGGCTGTCCCTTTATGGTGGGAAGGATGGGGAACGAGGAGGGCTTTTTGCCTTCCAAAAGGATCCCCCGCGCAATCTTGCCAGCGGATAGGCCCTGTTGATAGCCCGACACATACACTGCGGCCAAAGTCCCGTACAACACCCTGTCTTTCCAGAAGCTGAAATCCGGGAGCGAACTGTTCTCTGCGGTCCACTTCAGCACCTCCTGCCAGGGAACATTTTTCCCCTCCCCATCCTTGAACGTATGGATGCCCAAAAGGCCCAGGGCGTCCACTTGGGTCTGGTATCCCCTAATCCTTTCCTGGTATTCCCTGAAAGTCCGGATCGTATCCCAGCGTGCCACCTGCACATCGGGAAGATCCATCGACAGCCGTTGCTTCATCCGCGCTGTCACGCCGACCCAGGTCGGATCATCGTCCACGATAACGGCAATCGTCTTGATGTCCGGCACGATCTCCTGCAAAAACCTGACCGTTTCCACAGAGTGTTCGTGCTCCAGGACGCCTGTGATGTTTTGGCTCCCTGTAAACCCATATGCGCCGGGATCGGCGTTTACGGCGCTGAATACAAAGGGTATATCCCGGTTCACATAATATCGGGCCACATATGCCTGGGCGTTGTCGTCATTGGTATAGACCAGGTCGGGCTTCCATATGTCAATCAACTCCCTGGCCTCCCTCCCCACCTTTTCCTTCCACGCACCATCGCTCCGGCGCTTGGTATCCATCTGAAAAACCCGGTATTCAACGTCAAGGCCCTTCAGCGCATCCTTGAAGCCGTTGAACTGGTCGTCTGTCCATTCCCACGGCGAATGGTAGCTCATGATATGAAGCACCTTGTATTTCCGGTCGGATGACCAGGTCTGCGACGCCGCACAAAGGACAATCTCCAATATCCCGACAAAAACGATAATTCTTTTCAAGAACGCCATATTCATATCGCCACCTTATTGAAAATTGAAGCGTGAAAAATGCCTTTTTTGGATGTGTGCGGTTAGACAATTCGCATCCACAACGGCCCCTGCTACCCTCAGGCGCACCGCGGCATATCAAAAAGCGCAAGCCAGATCGCCTCAAGGTTGAAAAGGTCAAGAGAGAGAAAGCAAGACTCGCGCCGTTTGATGATCGGGCATGCCGGTTTGCCTCGTGAAGTGTTGGTCGATGGGTCTCCCCGAGTCCGGTCCCGCCCTTAGTGGCGGCAGGTTGTTCGGGGTTGTGGCTGTTGGGATAGATGTGCCTTTCCTATTGCGAAAGCATAGAAAAAATGGAATCAGGTGTCAAGGAGAAAGGCCGGAATGCAGCAATTCTCATTATGAAGTGGACTTGGAGTAAAAAGCTGTGTGAGTGGCATCTTGCCATCCCGCGGCGGGACTGGAAAGCCGCTCCCACAAGGTTATCTTTCCAAAATGAGAATTGCTGGCCGGAATGCGTGGATGACTCAAGAGTTTACGCATCATCTTCCTATGTCCATTGCCCGTTTCGCGCCATTTCGCTTGACAGGGAGGTTAATGTAAAATAAAAGTTCAATTCTTTCAATTCGTTCAGTTGGTTTTCATTTTTTCTGAAAACAGAGGGGATAAAAAATGGAGCAGGAGATATTCGGGGTGACCCGGGCTGCGCGATATTGCGCTGTCAGCCGGGGGACCTTGTGGAAACATATCAAATCCGGGGCCTTGAAGGCGTCTCTCACCCCTGGCGGGCATTACCGCATACTCAAAGAGGACCTGTAGACCTTTGCCCGCGAAAAGGGAATGTATCCCCTGGCCAGCTATCGGCCCAATGAAAGGAAGATCCTGATTGTGGATGACGACGTCCAGATTCGCCAGATACTGACCATCATGCTTTCCAAGGAGGGATTTGAAACAGAGACCGCGTCAGACGGCTTTGAGGCCGGGGTCAAGGCCATGCTGTTTACTGGGAACCTGAATGAACTGGTGCCTGCCATTATCAAGGAAGATGCGGAGTCCGTGCTTCAGGACGCGGCCGATGCCCTGGTCGCCCTGAAAAAATGGCCGGGAAGATTCGGGAGGTGCTGGACCGGCGGATTGGCGATTGATGATTGCTCATTGAAAATTGAAAAATCAGAGCGTATTCTTATTCCGTGGAGTAGAAGCGTGGACCTGACAGAGCGGCGTGGAGGGGGCCAATGGCGAAAAAACCGCATTACGAAGAGCTGGAACAGAGAATTGGGGAATTGGAGCAGGAGACCATTGAACTTAAGCGGACCGCGGCGGTCCTGCGGCAGAGCGAGGAGAGGTACAGAACCGTTCTTGACAGCATTGAAGAGGCCTATTTTGAGGTGGACCTCGCGGGAAATTTTACCTTTTTCAATGATTCCCTGTGCAGGATGCTTGGGTATTCCAGGGAGGAGCTGTTGGGCAAGAATAACCGCGAATACATGCCCCCTGAGTCCTCCAGAGAAATCCTTGCCCTTTTCAGTCAACTCTACAGGACCGGAAAACCGGTAAAAAAGGTGGTCTATGAGATTATCGGGAAAGATGGGCTCCGCCACTTCCATGAATTGTCCGCCTCCTTGATGAAAGACGCTACGGGTAAACCGATCGGGTTTCGAGGCATTTCACATGACATCACCGATCTCAAGAAGGCCTGGGATGCGCTGAGGGAGAGCGAGGCGAAATATCGGAGCATCCTCGAGGGGATTGAAGAGGGATACTATGAAACGGATCTGGCCGGCAATTTCACCTTTTTCAATGATCCCATGCTCAAGGTAGGCGGATATTCCAGCGATGAATTCATGCAAACGAACTTCCGGAGCTATTCGGACGAAGAGACAATAGAGAAGGTGCATATGGTCTTCAATTCAGTCTACGTGACGGGGAGGTCTGTGAGGGCCTTTGAATGGAAGATCAGGCGAAAGGACGGATCAGAGGGGTATATCGAGGCTTCCGTTTCTCTGATGAGGAATTCGACTGACGAACCGATCGGTTTTCGGGGCCTTGTGAGGGATGTGACGCAGCGCAAGGCGATGGACGAGCGGCTGCGGGAGAGCGAGGAGAGATATCGGAATATTTTCAATAATTCTACAGACTTTGTGTATGTCCTGGATCTAAAGGGCAATTTTACCGATGTGAACCAGGCGGCGGAACGGGTCACCGGCTATAAACGGGATGAATTGCTCAAGATGAACTTCAGAGACTATTCCTCCCCGTCTGCCCACCAAGAGATCCTCGATGCCTTTCACCAAATTTTTGATACCGGAAAGCCGCTTCAGGACTTTCGGCTGGAGGTGACTGTCAAAGACGGCATCAAAAAGTATTTTGAAACCAGCGTCGGCCCCTTGCGCAAGGGGGGCAACATCGTCGGCTTCCAGGGGAGTTCACGGGACATCACCCGGAGTGTGGAGGCTGAAAGGGCGCTCCGCCGGAGCGAGGCGAAGTACCGTATGATTCTCGAGAGTATTGAGGATGGCTATTACGAGGTCGACCTGAAAGGCCGGTTTGTCTTTTTCAACGACGCGTTGTGCAGCATTTATCGATATTCCAGAAACGAGTTGCTGGGAATGAGTATTGGAGACCTGACGGATCCTGAGACCTCGCGGAAGGGATATGAGGTCTTCCACGCGGTGTTTGCCACAGGGAATCCCTCCAAGGGCTTTGAGTGGAAGGGTTTGCAAAAGGACGGGAGCGAAATACACCTGGCCGCCTCCGTGAGTTTAGTGAGGGATGGAGACGGCCAGCCGATCGGTTTCCGGGGCCTTGTGAGGGACATCACTGAATCCAGAAGACTTCAGTCCCAGCTTCAACAGGCACGAAAAACGGAGGCCATTGCCACCCTGGCCGGCGGGATTGCCCATCAGTTCAACAATGCCCTCACGCCCATTATCGGGAATGTCGGCCTTCTTGAGATGGATTACCGACAGAATGAAAATCTGATGGGATGCCTCAAAGACATGAAGTCGGCAAGCCGTCGTATGGCCGACCTGACCCGTCAATTGCTGGCCTATGCCAGAGGAGGGAAATACAATGCCACCGTCATGTCGTTACGCGACGTTATCCTGGAGACGCTCCCCCTTATCGAGCATACGCTGAATCAAGGAGTCAGACTGGAGGCCGATCTCCCAGAGGACGTCATGGCCATAGATGCCGACAGCAATCAGATGCAGATGGTGGTTTCCGCCGTCATCGCCAATGCGAACGAGGCCATGGAAGGCTCGGGCTGCATCCGGATTTCCGTAAGGAACATCGATCCTGACCCAGCCTTCAGGAAGGGTTGCCCCGGGCTCGGGCCCGGGCCCCATGTCTGCCTTTGTGTGGCAGATAACGGAAGGGGGATGGATGAAGAGACAAAGGAAAAGATTTTCGATCCTTTTTTCACCACTCATTTTATAGGTCGCGGGCTCGGGATGGCGTCTGTGTACGGCATTGTGGCCAATCACGGCGGCACGATCGTAGTGGACTCAGAAGTGGGCAAGGGGACCACGGTCCGCATCTACCTGCCCGCCGTCATCAGCCGGGAGATACCTCAAGAGATCGGACAGGCAGTTATGGGAGCGACCGTTCATCTCCCTCGGGGAGACGCAACCATCCTGGTCATCGAAGATGAAGCCGACGTGATGGACCTGATCCGCACCGCGCTTGAGCGATTGGGCTACCGGGTGCTGGAAGCCGCGACAGGGGGAAGTGCGATTGAGATCGCCCGGACCTTCGAGGCTTGGATCGATCTCGCACTCCTGGATATCAAGCTGCCCGATATGACGGGCGCCCAGGTGTATCCGTTGATTATGGATGCCAGGCCGAAACTGAAAGTTGTTGTATGCAGCGGCTATTCCATTGAGGGTCCTGCCCAGGAGATCCTCAAGGCGGGGGCCGAAGGGTTCATCCAGAAGCCATTTTCGATCTCAAAGCTGGCCGAGAAATTGAATGAGGTATTGCAGGGAAAGCGCCCACAAGAGACTTGTTAAGGCCCTGACCCGGGCGCTCAGCGGATTCATTCCCATCTGCGCCAACTGTAAGCGGATTCGGGATGAGAAGGGGGAGTGGCGTCAGGTGGAAGCGTACATCCATGAGCGTACAGAGGCCCAGTTCAGCCACGGCATCTGTCCGGAATGCGGGAAAAAGCTCTATGGCGACCTTTATGAGGAAGAAAGCTGAAGGTCTCTCACTCTCATCCGAAGATTACCCCCACCCCACCTGACCACCCATGACCATCCATGACTACCTCATGACCACTTCATGACGGCCGAAGGCCACATGACCACCTGGATAATGAATAAGCATGATTGAAGATTGAAGAATTGAGGACCGCCTCTACCTGTAACAATTTTCCATTTTTCACTCTTCCTTCTTCATTTTTCATTGATCCATCGCCTCCCTCACCTTCCGGGCCAGGCTGTCGGGCGTAAAGGGCTTTTCGATAAACTGAACGCCCTTGTCCAGGACCCCCTGGCGGGCGATGACGTCGGCCGTGTATCCCGACATGAACAGGGACTTAATAGTGGGTCGGATCTGCAGGATCTCTCCGGCCAGGTCCCTGCCGCTCATCCCGGGCAGCACCACATCTGTGATGAGGAGGTGGATCTCGCTATCGTGTTCGCTTGCCATGGCGACCGCCTCTGCCGGACTCGCTGACGTCAGCACGGCATAGCCCAGCTTCTCGAGGATCCTTCGGGCCAGATGCAATACCGAGGTCTCATCCTCCACCACCAGGATGGTCTCGCCACGGGCCTGAGGCATTTCCGTTTCGGCTGCCTCTATACCTTCCTCCGCCTCTCCAAGATGCCGGGGCAGGTAGATCTTGAATGTGGTCCCTTTCCCTGGCTCGCTGTAGACATTGACAAAGCCCTGGTTCTGCTTGGCAATGCCATATACGGTGGAAAGCCCCAGGCCGGTTCCCTTGCCCACCTCCTTGGTGGTAAAAAAGGGCTCAAACGCATTGGCCAGGGTCTCTTTATCCATGCCGCACCCGTTGTCGCTGACCGCCAGCATGACATACTCGCCCGGCAGAAACCCCGCGTGATCGGCACAATAGCTTTTGTCCAGGACCACGTTTTCCGTTTCAATGGTGACCTTCCCCACCCCCGAAATGGCGTCCCGCGAGTTGACGCACAGGTTGGCCAGGATCTGGTCGATCTGGGTCGGGTCCATCTTGACCGGCCACAGATTGGTGTCCGGCTCCCAGGCCAGATCGATGTCTTCGCCGATCAGCCGTCTCAACATCTTAAGCATCCCTTCCAGGGTCTCATTGAGATCCAGCACCTCGGGTGAGATGATTTGTTTCCGGGCGAAGGCCAAAAGCTGCCTCACGATGTCAACGGAATGTCTACCTGCCTGCAAGATCTGCTGGAGGTTTGCGTAGATCGGATCTGTCTTGTCCAGGCCCTCCATGGCCATTTGGGCGTATCCCAGAATCACCGTCAGCTTGTTGTTGAAATCGTGGGCCACGCCCCCGGCCAGCCGCCCCACCGATTCCATCTTCTGGGCCTGAATCAACTGGGCCTGCAGTTTTTCGCGCTCCGCCTCAGCCCGCTTACGATCTGAAATATCCCTCGCAACCCCAAGGATTTCCACAATAGAACCGTCTGGATCACGGATCCATTTAACGGTGTTTTCAAGCCAGACGGTACCGCCGTTCTTGTGGAAGTATTCAACCTCAATCGTCATGGAACGCTCCGGGTCCATCACTTCCGTTTTTTCACGCTGATATTCTACGCTTAACAGGTCTTCAATCATTTTGCGTGATTCTGGCGTCACCATTTGTTTAATGGACTGATTTGTTCTTTCCTCTCGTTTAAAGCCAAGAATCTTTTCTATGGATAAGCTTGCATAGGTGATCCTGAGATCGAGATTGGAGGTCCAGATAATGTCGGCCATGTTTTCGGTAAGAAAACGGAGGCGTCCTTCGCTTCTCCGCAATTCCCCTTCTGTTCGTTTTCTTTCGGTGATATCCACAATGGTGGTTACAAAATATAGGGGGGTTCCGTCACTGTTACGCCGCAGGGCGGTGCTGACGTCCGCCCACAGGATGTCGCCGTTCTTGTGGATATACCGCTTTTCGAAGCGGACCGAGTTCGCCTGGCCTGCTATCAGTGAGGCAATGACCCTTTCGGTGCCCTCGATATCTTCATCAACCGTCAGTTCCTGCCACCTTTTGCCCTTCAATTGGTCCTGCGTGTACCCCAGAAAATCCGCGAAGGCCTTGTTGGCATCCACCTCCCCGGTGGGCAGGGTTATGGATTTGCCGACGTTCGCGGATTCGAAGATATACTTGAAGCGGTCCACGCTTTCCTGCAATTCCAGGGTCTTGGCGGCCACCTGCCTGCGCAGGGACCACGACCAGAGGAAGATGGCCAAAAGGATGAGGAGCAAAGGAATCAGGACCAGGGCGGAGTAACGAAGGGCGTTCACGAGGCTCGGCGGACTTTCTTCGTACCCGCCCAGCCATTCTTCATAGATGCGGTGAAATTCACCGCTGTCCTCCACAACCTTCAGTCCTTCGCTGAATTGGGCCAGCAGTGCGGATTGCCCCATGGGCACGGCATAGCAGTATTTCCCGGCAAAGAAGCTGCGGCTACCCAAAAGAAGATTTGTCCATCCATTCTTTTTGATCAGATACAAGGCGCTCAGGCGCAAGGCGAGGCCGCAGTCGTATTGACCCTCGGATACGGTCCTGAGCACCTCTTCCTGGGTCTCAACGGCCGATACGCGTCCGCCCACCCCCTGTTTCACCAGAAGATCTTGGATCACATCGCCAGCCTCCACCACCAGGCTTTTTCCGGCAAGGTCTTCCAAGGTCTCTGGGGGAGGGCCGCTCCCCTCACGCACAACGCTCACGTAGTGGGAGACCAGGTAAGGCGGGGAGAAGTCCAGGGTGCGATCCCGCTCCGGGGAGTAAAAGATCCCCTGGATCGCGTCAATATTGCCGCTCTTCAGGCCCTCGAGAACCTTTGCCCAGGGCCCCAGACGAATGCGGACGTCCATGTTCATCTGGCGGGCGATGGCCCGCGTCAGCTCCACCGTGAACCCGGCAGGTCGTCCCTTTTCGTCCAGGTATTCGAAGGGGGGATAGTTGTGATCGCCGGCAATGACGATGGGCCGGTCGGTCGGGAGTTGGAGGGCCGCAAACCACTTGGCGTGAAGATGGCGGTAGGTGCCGTCCGCCATAACGATGGAAAGTCCCTCATTGAGGAGGGCCAGGGTGTCCCGGTCCCCTTCCTTGACGGCAAAGCAGAAATCCTGGCGAAACCCTTCAATGGGTCTGTCAAGGACCCGAAGGTTCGTCAACCCCATTTCCTGGATGAGCCGCAGGGCCATGAGGCGCTGGATGACCACGGCGTCGTATTGGCCCTGGGAGAGTTCCCGCAAGGCCTCCTTAAAGGTGGTCGTGGTGTGGATCTGGATGCCGCGCTCCTCCCGTCTCAGGAACTCCTCGGCATTGTCGCCCTTCATGACCGCGACCTGCCGGCCGCGCAGGTCCCCTATATCGTGAATCTCCTTGTTGTCTTCCCGGACCACGATGGCGCCGTGCAGGGTCATATAGGAAAACGTGAAATCGAACAGGTGTTCACGTTCCGGGGTCCGGCCCACCAGGGGGAGTGCCTGGATCTCTCCCCGTTCGAGCCAGCCGCGTACCTCCTTCCACGGCCCGGTGCGGAAGACAACCTCTCGATTCATGGCCTTGAGGGCCGCCCGCAGCAGATCCACCGAAAACCCGTCGGCCTGTCCATTCGCATCAACGATGGAAAAGGGCGGGTAGTCGATCTCGGCCGCGCTCTGGATCGGGTCCTCCGCCATGGCTTCAGACGGCATACCCAGCACGCATACCAGGGCCAGAAATAGGAAAAGGCCTCGTGCCGAACGCGGAACGCGGACAAGTTTGAGCAGGGAGCGGGGAGCTTGGAGCTTAGGGAACGACTTCATGACCAGCTCATGACAATCCATGACCACCTCCTGACGGCCGAAGGCCACATGCCAATCTTTGACTCTTCATTCAGCTCCGCGTTCCGACTTCCGCGTTCCGCGTTTGCTCTCCATTCACCGCCCTTGACATCTGTTCCTGTCGTGTGCATAATGGGAACATCGACGAAGGAGATTTTTTATGCCCAAGACACGTCTCAATGTCAGTCTCGATCAGGACCTTGTGGATTTCGCCAAGATTTTTGCTGCTGAAAACCGCACCTCGGTGGCCGAAATGGTCACCCAATACCTGCTGGCCCTTAAGCGCCGGGTTGAGGGACAACATATCGATTTTGTACTCGAAAATCCAGCGTTTCAAAAAACGATGGAAGATGTCCGGACCAAATTGCGAGATGGGACCGCCCGGTGGCATTCATACGATGAGGTCTTCCGGGACTGATGGACGTTCGATTCGAATCCGGCTTCCTGACGGCTCTTAGAAAACACGCCTCCATTAAGAAACTGGTCAGGAAGAAGGTCGACATGATCATTGAAAACCCCATCGCTTTTGGTGAACCACTGAAAGGGAATTGGCAAGGGTTTTATTCCTGTCCCGTCAAACGCAATTTCATCATCGTTTACCTCTATTGTGACGTTTGCCGAAAAAAGGGCGACGATTCGGTCGTAACCTGCGCAGATTGTGGTGAAACCCCGGACCAGACCATCAAATTCGTTCTGTTAGGGCCCCATGACGAAGCCTACATGGCATGAGTTATCGCGCCCCAATCTCTCTTATCCACCCGTTATCCCGTGTCCCATCGATTTATCATCATTTTGCGTTCACTTTCCATTCTTCACTCTTCATTTTTCATTTTTCACTTTCAAAAACCCCTTCACCTGTTCAGCAAAGTGGTCGGGGTCGATCGGTTTTTCAATATAGCCTTCACAGCCCGCGGCCAGGACGGCCTCACGGTCCCCGGCCATGGCATAGGAGGTCACCGCCACGATCGGGATGGATTGGGTCTCCTGGGCCTGCTTCAACCGCCGGGCCACCTCATAGCCGTCCATGACCGGTAACTGGATGTCCAGGAGGATGAGATCCGGGCGCTTGGATGCGGCCGTATCCAGTCCCTCCTGTCCTTTACGGGCCTGAATGACGTCATACCCCTGTTTTTCCAGGAGAAATGTTTCCAGGTACAGGTTCTGCTCGTTGTCTTCAACGATCAGGATCTTCTTCTTCGTCATCTCTTTCCTCGCCGATCCCCTGGGGCGTGCCGTCCGCGTCGATGTAATCCATGGGGGGCCAGGCCTGATTGGTGGCGATGGTGATCTCCGAATGCTCGGCCAGCCAGGCCGATTCCTCGGCGGTGAGAGGGAGGCCCGAGGGGGCAGGGCGGATGGGCGGATCGGACGCACCGAAGGTTGAGTTAGGCTGTGTCTGAATCAAAACCATCGCCAGCAGGACGAACAGGAGCGATTTAAAGGAAAGGTGAGTGTGCCGATCGGATGATGGGTTCATAGGCGCCTCACAGCAATCCGTTCCAAGAAGGATTGCGGAATGGAGGACTCTACAGCGGATGCCGGAAGGTCCCCCCGATGATATCCGGCGACATGCGGTTTGGTTTTGTGTGAGTCAGCCAACTGGACGTGATGAAGAATTTCCACGGATGTCGAAGTATAGATGATTCGGTCATGGTTGTCAAGAAACGCCTCTGGACGAAGAAGGGCGACAAGTTCTTGCCATTTGAGACAAATGATGCAACAATCCATCGCAATGGTTTCGTAAAAAGTCGAAAATGCTCCCTTTGCGTCATTCCGGCGAAAGCCGGAATCCAGTGTTTTTAAGCACTGATGAGACCACTGGACCCCGTCCCGCCATTCGGCGGGATTCAACGGGGTGACGACTTTTTAAGAGACCCTCAATCGTGTGTCAGCGACAGGTTCTGAGAACCAGAAACTGAAAGGCATTCCTTTAGGTAAAGATGACGCTCCATAGCTCTTCTGCCATTATCATGCGGACCTGGGAGTTCGGCGAGAGCGACCTGATGGTCAGCTTTTTCACCCCGAAAGGGGGATGCCTCAAGGGGGTGGCCAAAGGGGCGCGAAAGAGCCGCGTCCGGTTCGCCAATTGCCTGGACCTGCTGTGCTTCACCCGGCTTGAATATGAGCAAAAAAAGGAGGACGGACTCTATTTCCTCCACTCCGGCATACTGATTCACG
This sequence comes from Thermodesulfobacteriota bacterium, assembly GCA_030837545.1. Taxonomy (GTDB): domain Bacteria; phylum Desulfobacterota; class DSM-4660; order Desulfatiglandales; family Desulfatiglandaceae; genus AUK324. Next base: position 12,087 of record JAUPKI010000246.1, read on the forward strand.
CCTTCCCAGGCCTGAGGGCTGATTTCTCATCCTTGTCTTTAGCGAGCTACATGATCGAGCTGACGGAGATCCTTTTTCCGGTGGGCGTGGCTGCGGAGCGGATGTTCGATCTTCTCCAGGGGGCCTTATCCGCCCTTGACGAGGAAAAACAGATCGATTCATTCCGCATCCTCTTCGAGGCCAAGGCCATGACCCTGGGCGGGTACGGGATCGATCTCAGCAGGTGCTGCGTTTGCGGAAGAACCTACCAGGGGGAGGGGAGGGCGCTGTTCAGGCGGGGCAAGGGGGGGATTGCCTGTCTGAAATGCGGGCAGGAATCGGAACGCTCACCCGGATTAGGACCGGCGACCGTAAATGCCTTGAACGCCATCCAGTCCACATCGTGGGATACATCTCAGGCCCTGGGACTGAGTGCGAGCATGATTCGTGAGATCAAACCGGTTTTGAAACATCATATCGAATACCGCATCGGCCAGCGGCTCAAGTCGGCTGAATTTCTTAGCGGATGAGGCGAAAGGAGGCTATCCATATGGGCACATCCATCAGAAATGCTGTTGGCGTGGTCACGGTACTCTTATTCGGGTGCATGGGGGCCCAGTCTGTCTATGCCCAGCCTCTGGGCATCGGCGCATCACAGGGAGGGGAACAACCCCAATATGGGGTCCTATCCGCCCCAAACGGCAGATTTGTCTTTGGCCTGACATCCGCTTCCAGTAAAGACCTCTATATGCTGGATACCGCCACCGGCCGTTTGTGGCGGATGGGAGAGAGCGGCAAGGTCGGCATGTTTTTGAAGGCCATTCCCTATCTCGACGCAGAAGGGGAATCTACGTTTCTGCCGGAAAAGGTTCCGGTTTCCGGTCCGAAGAAGCCCGAGAAAAAGTAGGGCGCCGAGAAGCTTGGAAATGGAAATACTGGACCCTATTCCGATAGATCTGGATGCCGAAGCCATCAGAGAAGAGCTTCATGTGAAAAGGACGGGGGCCTGGGACCTCTTCCAGTCCGCCTTTGAGATAGCGAAAGATAGTATTGCTGCGAAGGCAGCGTATGTCATCCAGTATGTGGAGGCGAGGTCCGACCATGGGGTCATGATTGGGGGCGTCTGTTTTAACAGCCGGGTCCTGCGGAAGAACCTTGAACACGTCGAACGGGTCTTCCCTTATGCGGCAACCATTGGGCCTGGTCTGGAAGAAAGGGCCGACCAGGTGAACGACCTGCTGGAAAAGTACTATCTGGACGCCGTCGGAAATATCGCTCTGATGCAGGCGAGGAAATTTCTGGAGGAAACGCTGCGGTCCAGGTTTGCCCTAAATGGCCTGTCATTCATGAGCCCGGGCTCTCTGAAAGACTGGCCTATCGAGGAGCAGAGACCGCTTTTTTCTTTTCTCGAAGGCGTGGACCACTCCATCGGCGTGAGATTGACCGAGACCTGCATCATGATACCTTGGAAATCGGTTTCGGGGATCTATTTCCCGACAGGAATCACCTTTTACAACTGCCAGTTGTGCCCGCGGGACAGGTGCGTGGGGAGGAAGGCGCCCTACAGCTCGGAACTGGCGGGAACGTATGGTATCGGTCAACATTAAGGAGGAGGCATGACATGGAGGTATGGACGAATCTGGATGAAAGGTTGAGGCGATTGGTGAATCCATCCACGTTTCCGGTATCGGTAACATTCTTGGAAAGGGAGGGAGACATCCCTAAAAGGGCGAAGAGACCCCTTCGGGATCTGGGCGTCAAGATGGCGCCCTGCCAGGGGTCTGCCATGGCCCGGCGGTATGGGTGGACCGTGGCATTTACGCGGGAGGATGTGGGGTGCGCCATCGCTGCCCACACCTACGGCTGGGAGCGGGTCCCTGACGAGAGAGGACCTGTCCATTTTCTCACGCTGATGAACTATGCAGCCGATGAAGCGGCGGCATCCAAGGTGCTGGCAGGATTTCTGACCCTTAGGATGAACCGTGACCCGATCGTGGCCTATTCTCCTCTGGAAAGGACTCAGAGGGCGCCGGATGTGGTTCTCATTTACGTGAACCCCGCTCAGATGATGCGCCTGATTCACGGGATCACCTACCATGAAGGGAGACCCATCGAGAGCAGCTTTTCCGGCAGGGCCGCCTCGTGTACTGAGGGCGTTCTGGGCGCATATCTGAGTAGATTGCCCAAGGTCGTTGTCCCCGGCAACGGCGACCGGGTCTGGGCCGCCTGTCAGGATCACGAGATGGTCATGGCGGTTCCCGGGGACCAGTTGGCAGGGCTTGTGGAGGGTCTTGAGAAGACGCACCAGACAGGGATCCGATACCCGATTCCCTCCTATCTTCGGTATCAGCCTGAGGTCGGCTTTACCATCCCCCTGTCCGATATCTTCAAACCTGAAGAGGCGGACAAACTGGCCGGGCGGAGAAGGTCTTGATCTTTGTTGTTTTTTGCGAGGGGAGAAAATGAGAGACAAAGACTCAGTGTTTGAGAAGACCTACAGGGATTATCTTTCACGGATTGCCGGGATGGATGTCCGGTCCGTGGCAGAGCCACTCGGGGGGAGGGTGGAGGGGGCCGGCATTCGAATTCCCTTGTTTGGTGAGTTTTACACCATTTCTAAGAACGGGATTGCCGACGTCAATGGGAAGCAGCCGCATCTGGACGTCTGTGTGATCCTATCCAAGTACCTTCTTCTCTGCCCGTCTGCCGAGCCTCGAGGAAGCGATTGGGCATCCTACAGAGATCTGAAGGATTCTGGCCCCTTGACCGTCTTTTTCAGCCACGACGTGGAACAAGCCATTGCCGAGCACTTTCGAGGAAAGCTGGCCGCGTTGAAAGAGGCGTGTGAGAATATCGGCGGCTACCGCCCGGATATGGATGTTTCCCATGATCTGTCCATGCAGTTCGATGCCCTTCCGCGGGTTCCCCTCCTGCTCATTTTTAACGACGCGGACGATGAATTCCCTGCCAGGGCTTCGGTGCTCTTTGAACGCCGATCCGAAAGCTACCTCGATCCGGAATCCCTGGCCATGGCAGGCAGGCTTCTGTTCACCTATCTGAAAAGGGCTGCAAAATTCGAGATATTAACAGTCTCATAATTGACCTTACACCGTCATTCAGGCGGAAGCCGGAATCCAGTCTGTTTCTGGATGCCGGATCGAGTCCGGCATGACGAACATGTCAATAGTATTACGAGACTGTTAATATGTCCTGACAGATGAATTCCTTATTCGGAATTCAGGCGTCAGCCTTTTATTCTGAAAAAAATTAATTGACAGGTAGCCATTGAACCACTATATTTCCGAAAAAGAATATATAGAGGGGTTATGAGATGAAATCATTTGTCAAGGTGATGAAGGCTCTTTCCGATCCGAATCGGGTCAAGATCATCAAGATGCTGCAACACAAATCCATGTGCGTCTGCGAGATGCAGGCCGCCCTGGGGGTTGCACAGCCCACGGTTTCAAAACATTTGAAATTGCTGGAAGATGCCGGACTGGTCGATTTTCGGAAAGATGGACTCTGGGTGAACTACCACCTGACCGACGGGGGTGGCAGCCCCTATGTGGCCGCTCTGATGGGCAACCTCCGTCACTGGCTGGAGGATGATCCCCAGGTGGCGCAGCTTCTGGAAAAGCTTCCGGCCATCCGTCGCGAGGAGATCTGCAGGAGATAGTTTTTTTGTGGTTTTAATATAGATGGTCTCGCAAAAAGTCACGAAACGCCATTTCCCGTCAATCACTTATAAACCTCTGGACCCCGTCCCGCCATTCGGCGGGATTCAACGGGGTGACGACTTTTTACGAGACCATCAATATAGCTAAATAAGAATTTAGCTATAAAAATAGGTCCGGAAAAACAATGAGTTCCGGCTAAGGATCAGGGAGAAGAGAGACATTGAAAGAGAGAACAAAACTGATTTACATTATCCTGATTTTTGCGGCCGCCTATTATATCCCCTGGGCGAATGAAACGATCCGACGATCGGGCCTCGAGGCCTTCATGATGCTTCAGGAATATGCCAGGGAGCATGTCCTGACCTGCCTGATACCCGCCTTTTTTATTGCGGGGGCGATTGCCGTCTTTGTCTCCCAGGCATCGGTCCTGAAATACTTCGGGGCCCAGGCGAGCAAGATATTGTCCTATTCCGTGGCATCCATATCCGGGACGGTTCTCGCGGTTTGCTCCTGTACGGTGCTTCCTTTATTTGCAGGGATTTACACCCGCGGCGCCGGCATCGGGCCGGCCACAGCCTTTCTCTATTCCGGCCCTGCCATCAACGTACTGGCCATCGTCCTCACAGCCCGAATCCTGGGCTGGCAACTCGGGCTGGCTAGGGCCATCGGGGCAGTCCTGTTTGCCGTCATCACAGGTCTTCTCATGGCCTTCATCTTCAGGAAGGACGATGCGGCACGGACAGCCGGGCAGATCTACCTCCCGGATGAAGAAGGGAAAGGCCGCACTCTGACCCAGGATGCCCTGTTCATGCTGACCCTGGTGTTGATCCTTATTTTCGCGGCCTTTGTCAAACCGGCTGAAGGGTCTGCCGGGCTATGGCCCATCATCTTTGCGGCCAAATGGTATATCACGGCGGGACTCCTGATCATTCTGGGGTTTATGCTGAAGGGCTGGTTTGTAAAGGAAGAGAGAAGCACCTGGGTCCAGTCCACCTGGGGGTTCATGAAACAGATTTTTCCCCTCTTGGGCGCTGGCGTGCTCGTGGCGGGTTTTATGCTGGGGAGACCCGGGCATACGGCCCTGATCCCTGATCATTATATCCAGTCCCTGGTGGGCGGCAACTCCCTCTGGGCCAATCTCTTTGCATCGGTCTCAGGGGCGCTCATGTATTTCGCGACATTGACTGAGGTGCCCATTCTTCAGGGACTCATCGGATCAGGCATGGGGAAAGGACCGGCCCTTTCGCTCCTACTGGCAGGCCCGGCCCTCTCTCTGCCCAACATGCTCGTGATCGGCGGGATCATGGGGGTCAAGAAGACGGCGGCCTTTTGCACCATCATCGTATTGTTGAGCACCATCGCCGGTATGACGTATGGGTGGATAGCCGGATAAGGCATGAAGCGCAAGGCGAAAGGCGTGAGGCGTGAGGCAAAAGGGAGATACACGGTATGGCAAAGGATGATGTGACACAAATCAGGATAGGGAATTCCCCTGTGGGGATCATAGGGCTTAAGAGCGTCATGGAAGACATGGCCGATGAATATGGAGACAGACCGGATCCGGAGGTCCAGGAAGAACTTCTCAATCGTCTGTCCAAGAGGAACTATGTGCCCTCAAGGGTTCGAGAAGATTACGGCAAGGCCTTTTTGCGGGAATTCAAGAAAGTTCTGGGAAAGCCCATTGAGGAGGAGACGCCGGAGGGGATTCAGATCAAGGTGCTGGGGCCAGGGTGTGTCCAGTGCGATCGCCTGGAGCAGGAACTGATGCAGGTCATGTCTGAAACCGGGATCACGGCCGACATCGAGCATGTTCGGGACATCAAGGAGATTGGCCGATACGGGGTCATGGGGACCCCTGCCCTGCTCATCAACGGCCAGGTCAAGTCCGTGGGCAGGGTGCCACTGAAGTCAAAGATGATGGAATGGCTGAGAGAGGCACAAGGTGCAAGGCGTTAGGCGCAAGGCCAAGCGACAAGAGAAAGGAGAAGCATCATGGAGATCAAGGTTCTGGGGCCGGGATGCCCCAAATGCCAGCAGACGGAAGAGCACGTCAGGGAGGCGATACAGGAGGCAGGGGTAGATGCCTCCGTCATCAAGATCAAGGATGTTATGGATATTGCCAAGCATGGCGTGTTCATGACGCCGGCGGTGGTGGTGGATGGGGAGGTTAAATGCGTAGGAAAGGTCCCTTCCAAAGATGAGATCAAGGGGTGGATATCTGGTTAACCAATTTTGACGTGGCTGCCCTTTTTCGTTGCCTCTGTTCCTGTAGGTGCGAATTCATTCGCATAATAATACGCGGGACAAAGGATGTGCGGATAAATCCGCACCTACCCACCCGCCGGTGAATGACGGTTGGAGGGCAGACCCAAAGGGGCTATTCTCAAATCAAACCTGTCTAATGATACTACGTATGATCTCAATATTCAGTGGATAAAACCCTGACGGGTAAACTCCTTTTACGGAATTCAGGCGTAAGCCTTTTATTGAGCCCCGGGATATTGAGCAGTTACGATACTACAATATTATGAGGGTGCATGCCATGATACAACCAAACAACAAGATACACGACCTGGTGAAAGAAAAATATGCCGCCATCGCGGAAGGGAAGCGCGGCATCGGTGCGTCCTCGTGCTGCGGCGGTCCCACGCCCATGATCAATATCCAGACGATCGGCAAGGTCCTTGACTATCAGGATGCGGACCTCCTTCTGGCGCCTGGAGAGGCCAACCTGGGACTGGGGTGCGGTAATCCCATCGGCATGGCGGACCTGAAGGCGGGGGAGGTCGTACTGGACCTGGGCAGCGGCGCCGGATTCGATGCCTTTCTCGCGGCCAGGCAGGTGGGGACCTCAGGGAAGGTGATCGGTATGGACATGACCGAAGAGATGGTTAAGAAGGCCAGAGATAACGCCGAAAGGTTGAAGATGCACAACGTGGAGTTCCGCTTGGGCAACATCGAGGCGCTCCCGGTTGAGGACAATTTAGTGGATGTGGTCATTTCCAACTGCGTCATCAACCTCTCCCCGGACAAGGCGGCGGTTTTCGGCGAAATCCACCGTGTGTTGAAGCCGGGGGGCCGCATCGTTATCTCCGATATCCTCCGCTCCGGAGAAATCCCAAAGGCCCTTCAAGACAACCCGGCTGCCTATACCGGGTGAGTGGCGGGAGCCATTTCACCCGGGGAGGTGGAAGGGATTCTTTCGGGCCTGGGATTTCAGAACATAGCCATTCGGCAAAAGGAACGGAGTGAAGAGATCATTCGAGGCTGGAATGTGGCGGACAATGCGGAAAAGGTGGTTTTTTCCGCCTATATTCAGGCGGTAAAGCCGTTTTAAAGATAATGAAAGGCAACTGGATGAAACAACAGAAAAGAGTATGGATGCTGGCGGTAGTGCTGACCGCGCTTTTTTCCCTCATGGCAGGCATGGGAGGATTGGCGGGTGCCGATGAATCGGCTAAAGCTACGGTGGAAGGGGCCTATCCCGGCCTGGCCACGGGGGTTTTGAAGTCAGCCAGATTGACGGACATGGGAAAAGACGTGCTTCTTAAGGCCTACCAGATTGAATTCAAGCCTGATTTTGCCAAAGAAATGCTTGGGCAGGCGCCGCCTGAGATGCGGAAGGAATTGGAGAAGAACCTCTTCTTTCTTCTGGAACAGAAGGCCATGGAGATGCTCATCAGACAGGATGTGGTCTCCATGGGCATTTCTGCGGATCAGCCCAAGAACGAGATGTTGAAGGCGTACGTCGAGCGCCTCACGGACGGGCTGACGGTAAACGAGGCGGAAATGAAGGCCTTTTATGAGGCCAACAAGGAGATGATGGGCGGCCAGCCTTTTGATCAGGTCAAGGGGAGCATCGAACCGTTTCTGCTCGAGCAGAAAAAGATGGCGGCCCTCGATGCCCGCATTGAGGGCCTGGGCAAAAGAACAGATCTCCGCATCAACCGGGATTGGGTGAAACAGCAGGCGGAATCGGCCAGGGACAACCCGGTGGATAAGGCCCGAATGTCCGGTAAACCCACCCTGGTCGAGTTCGGGGCTGCAGGGTGCGTCCCATGTGATATGATGCAGCCCATACTCGATAGACTCCGAAAGAAATTTCCCGACAAGCTCAACGTGGTCTTTGTGCACGTGAGGGAGAACCAGCTCCTGGGCGCCCGCTTCGGGATCCGTTCGATCCCGGTTCAGGCATTTTTTGATAAGAAGGGCCAAGAGGTCTTTCGACATGTGGGATTCTATGCGGAAGAAGAGGTCTTGAAGCAACTGGCGAGCCTGGGGGTCAAGTAAATGCAGAAGCGAATCAAGACCCTTGCGCTGGGTGTTGCGGGCCTTGTGCTCTTCAGCGGCGTGCTGAGCCTTCAACTCTCCGGGTGCTCCTCCGATGAATCCCCTGCATCCCATTCGCCGCCGGCCGGTGATGTTCCGGTGAAGGGGATGCCCACCATGGTGGACCTCGGCGCCAACGAATGCGTCCCCTGCAAGATGATGGTGCCGGTCATGGAAAAGGTGGAGAAGAAATATCAGGGAAAGGCCGCCATCGTCTTTATCGATGTCTGGAAAGACAAGGAACCGGCCAAACGGTTCGGCATCCGGGCGATTCCGACGCAGATTTTTTTTGATAAAGAGGGGAAGGAGGTCCACCGGCACGAGGGGTTCATGGGCGAGGCGGACATTGATCGAATCTTCAATAAAATGGGCGTGAGTTAGCCAGTGCAGAGGAGGGCGTGAATGCTCGAAGGCATTTTCCTGACCGTGAATGAATGGATTTCAGGCGGCGTCATGATTGCAGCCCTGGGTTGTTTTTTGTGGGGCATGATCAGCGTGGTCTTCAGCCCCTGCCACCTGGCCTCCATCCCGCTCATCGTGGCCTATGTGGGCGGCCAGCAAACGCTCCTGAAGCCGAAAGAGGCCGGTTTTTATTCAGTGGCCTTTACATCTGGGCTCTTCATTACCATCGCCCTGATCGGCGTCATCTGCGCCCTGCTGGGCCGCATGCTGGGAGATGTGGGGAACTACTGGCAGATCCTGGTCGGGCTGATCCTGATCTGGGTGGCGCTCGGCATGCTCGGCGTTGAAAAGTGCTCTATGTCCGGCAGCCTCCTCTATCGTCTGAACTTGAAAGGTCTCTTCGGCGCATTCGCCCTCGGACTGGCCTATGGGGTCCTTTCGGGCTCCTGCACCTTCGGCTTTATCGCCCCCATCCTGGCCATCATTACGGTTCAAAAACAGATTGGCACGGGCATCCTGTTTATCCTGCTGTTCGCCATCGGCCATTGTCTGCCTATTGTTGTGGCGGGCAGTTCGACGGCCGCGGTGAAAAAGCTCATGGAGAACAGCGCCTGGCAGGGGGCCGGGAACTGGTTCCGAAAGGGGGCGGGCGTGGTGATTGTCCTGCTGGGGGCCTATTTTGTCATCAATCCGTTCTTCTCTTCTCTGTAGAGGGAGCCAGAGATCATGTTGTTGAAAGGGTATAGCAAAGAGATTCTTCGGCCTGAGTGCAATCCCAGCTTCCAATCTCTCCACTGCATCGCGCATCTGGACCAGGATATCGCCGAGGCGCTTCCATACCTTAACGCCGAGCTGGGGGGGTTTGAATATTTCCGGGAGCCGCCGGCCGTTACCTTCAGGGTCCAGGGGAAGATCATCACGGTCCACCCCAGGGAGATTGCGGTCAATGCGCTCAAGGACGAAGCCGAGGCGAACAAGATCCTGGAATGGCTCAAACGGGAAATCAATGAGGTTTGGGACCGACGGGAACAGATTCAGCCGTCTTTCCAGGGCGCTCCGAAACCAAAGATTTTGGAGATCCTCAAGCTGCTGCCAAAAACCAATTGCAGGAAGTGTGGACAACCCACGTGCATGGTCTTTGCGTCTTTGGTGGCCCAGGGGGTCAAGGGGCCAGAGGACTGCCCTGAACTGAATGGGCAAACGTCGGAAGGATTGAAAACATATATGGCGGGCTTTTCACTGGAGGCCTGATGAGACCTCTGACAGTGGCCATCAAGGACAAGAAGATGACACATAGTCTTTGGATACCTGAGACCATTTGTTACTGCTTTGGTTATACCACTGAAGACATCCAAAATGATCTTTTGCGACATGGCCGCTCCACCATTTTGGAGGGGATCCAAAAGGAAAAGAAGGCCGGCGGATGCAACTGCGCTGCCAAGAATCCCAAAGGGAGGTGATGTCTCCCGGATGTTCGCCGGGTGGTGAACAGGATCACAGGCGATCCAGAACCCATTGCATGGAGGGAGTCATGAAAAGGGAAGGCCCCTTTCCGATAGTCCGGCAACCTATTAGAGACAGGGCGATCCAATCCCTTATGGCCTTTTGGCGGGTGCTCCCTAAGAAGAAATGGTCAGCGGGGGTGTGTTGCCTCGTATTTCTGTCTCTTGTCCTTTTCATGAACACCCCCTCAGGGAGCGCCTCGGACAACGAGGCTCAGTCATTGAAAGAGCTGATCACGAAATATGACACATCCAGATGCAAAGAGTGCCATGAAGAGATCCATGCCCAGTGGGAGAAGTCCCACCATGCCAGGTCCATCATGGACATCCTTATGGACGGATATCTCACGAAAGGGGTTCTGTCGGTCAAGAGTCCAAAAGAGGCCACCCGAAAGAACTTCCCCTGCTTTAAGTGTCATTTTCCTCAGATCGAACATGCGTCCGACCAGGTGGCCTCCGAAATCGCTGAGGCGATTTTGAACAAAGACCAGGAGACCATGAAGAAGCTGAACATCAACTGCCTTGTCTGTCACCGGGACATGGGCATTGTGCACGGATTTCCGGAGGCGGATGCCCTGTACGGGGCTACAGATGTGGAGGAGCACCCTGACGACGATTATGGAAAGGTTCACAGGAGCCCCGTCATGACGGAATCGGTGATGTGCGGTCAGTGCCATGGACTGGGCCCGGTTTTTGATTTTGAGTACCCGGTTCAGTGCGCCACGCTTTATGGGAGCTACCTTCATGCCTACATCCCTGCGGGAGGGGCAAAAACCTGCCAGGAATGTCACATGGAAAAGGCGGATCATACCTGCCCGCCCAACTTCAAGGATCGGAAGGACGTGTCCAAACGACTGGCAGAGGCCCTTCCCATGGACGTGGACGCGATGTTCTATCGCCCGCAGATCACCCCCGGCAAGTTCGTTCCCACGGTGGTTGTGGACACCCGGATCATCAGCAGGGCCGGCCATCGCATTCCAGACGGGTGACCGTCAAAGAATCGCGTGGTCCTGGAGGTGACCATCACAGACGAGATGAATCGGACGCTCTATGAAAAGAACAAAGTCTATATGCCCCAGTCAACCGATTCCTTGAATAACGCCATGGTCTATGGCCCGACACATAAACTGGGGATTATTCGGGACACGAGCATCCAGCCCTTTGCCGCCAAGACAGAGACGTTTGAGGCCTCCATGCCGGAGGGCATCGGCAAGGTTCGGGTCAATGTGGAGCTGAGTTATCAGCCCCGCCCGGGCGACGTGTATCCCATCCATCATAAAACCGTGGAACTTCATTTGGGCAAAGAGGGTAAGCCATGAAAACAGAACCAATGGCCGGGAAAATATGGCGGGCTGCCTGGCAATCAGTCGCAATGGTTGTCCTGGCCTTCGCCATAGGTCTTCTGGCCAATGAAAGCCGGTCAGACAGACTGGCGCTGGTGGCCGACTGGTCCCCGGCGGCCCGCTTATCCACGGATACGGGCGACAGCATGGTCGTATCGCTGGACGAGGCGAAGCGCCTTTGCCTGGATGAAAAGGCGGTGTTTCTGGATGCGCGATCACCCGAAGACTTTGCCCGTGGACATATTCAATGCGCTAAGAATGTGCCCTGGCAGGGCTTTGAGACATATATGGACCGCGTCTGGGGCGTGATCCCCGAAGATGCGTGGATCGTCACCTACTGCGACGGCGAGACCTGCTCCCTGAGCGAAGACCTGGCCAAAGAGCTGGATTCCATGGGCTACAAGAAGGTAAAGGTCCTTCTAAACGGATGGACCCGGTGGGTTGAGGCCGGGCTCCCCGTGGAAAGAGGAGATGAAGGCCGTCGAATAGCCGGAAAGGATACCGATGGAAGCTCCTCATAAAATCGGGGGGCATCCTTTGTGAAATCTCTGGTGGGGGTGGAATGAATGGCTGAAGGTCAAACAAACTTTTTCCGACGACAATGGAAACAGGATGGGGTCCTTGCCCTAACTGCGCGTCTGATTCTGGGGGCTGTTTTCATTTACGCCAGCCTCGACAAGATCGCCCATCCCGAGGCCTTTGCAAAGGACGTCTACAATTACCAGATCCTTCCGGACGCCCTGATCAGCCTCACGGCGATGGGTCTTCCCTGGCTGGAGCTGGTCATCGGCATTTTTTTGTTGATTGGGCTGTTTCGGGAAGGGAGCGTATCGATCGTAACGCTACTCCTGATCGTATTCTTTGGCGCCATGGTCTTCAACCTGGCCCGTGGCCTCGACATCCACTGCGGCTGCTTCCATTCGAGCGCACAAGGAACGGACGGTGCGCCCATGGCATGGTATGTTTTCAGGGACGGTCTTTTCCTCATTCCGGCGCTCTACCTGTTCTATCGCACCTTTCACCGTGAAAATGGGTTCCGAGGTTCAGGGTTCAAGGTTGGAGGAAGAGAAGCCAAGCAGCACCAGATACCAGGTAAGTGAAATCATTTTCATCTCCGAAGGAACACCCTTTTTGTTTTTCGCCGCCTCAGCGAAAAACAAAAGGACACGTCTCTTTGCGTTCTCCGCGCCTTTGCGGTGAGAGTGGAGCAAATGCCGGGAACACTTGAGGACAGATGGCAGATCGCGAGGCACTGACGAACAGGTCCGATATGTCACAGCATGAAGATCATCTATCGAAAAACACTGTGGACCCGTCGAACAACACAACATTTGTGGTTCTGAATGAAGAGAAGGGGTGAAAGGATGGGTGAGTTTCCCCTCAACCGGCAGTTGGCCGGCGCCTGCTGAAATTTTCTGATGATTCACAGGTCGGCGTTGTGGGTCTGGACGATATTATGGCTGAACTCTACGCTCAAGACAGAAAGCCGACCGATGAGACCGCGGAAGAGATCATCCATAGGCTGGAAGAAAAAAAGAACTTTATCCCCTCATCCGAACGTGTCCGCAGGCAGTACGCTTATGTCCTGCTGAGGGAATACAGAAACTACATGAAGGATCGATCCGGCAGCGGCCGGTAGCAGACCATGTTCTTCGAGAGGGCAGGGCAATCTCCCGATCCGAGAACTCGAAAATATCATCGAATAGAGCTTCATCGCCTGTAAAGGACCCGTCATCGGGGTGAAACAACTCACTCGGGAACTGGTGAGGGAGTTATTCAAGGAGGAGGAAAGTAAATGCCCAACGACCAGGCTGTCAGTAAACAACTTTCATTTCTTGACCGATTTCTGACTCTATGGATTTTTCTGGCCATGTTCATCGGGGTGGGCTGGGGATATATTCTCCCCGGAGTCGTGGATTTCTGGCATCAATTCCAGGTGGGCGCCACCAACATCCCCATCGCCATCGGATTGATCCTGATGATGTACCCACCGCTGGCCAAGGTCAAGTACGAAGAACTGGGGGGAGTATTCACAAACTACAAGGTCCTCGGCCTTTCGCTCGTCCAGAACTGGGTGATCGGCCCCATTCTCATGTTTGCCCTTGCCATCATCTTCCTGCGCGGCTATCCTGAGTATATGGTAGGGCTTATCATGATCGGCCTCGCCCGCTGCATCGCCATGGTGATCGTCTGGAACGATCTGGCCAAGGCAGATACGGAATATTGTGCAGGTCTGGTAGCCTTCAATTCCATCTTTCAGGTTCTCTTCTTTTCTGTATATGCCTATATTTTTATCACGGTCCTGCCCCCGCTTTTCGGGCTCAAAGGACTGGTCGTGGATATAACCATCGGGCAGATCGCGGAGAGCGTTTTCATCTATCTCGGCATTCCCTTTATCGCCGGCGTCATCTCCCGAATCATCGGTCTGAAGACAAAGGGGAAAGAGTGGTATGAAAAAAAATTCATACCCAAAATCAGCCCCATCACCTTAATTGCGCTTTTATTTACGATCCTGGTGATGTTCTCTTTGAAGGGCGAGTACATCGTCAAGATCCCCATGGACGTGGTGCGGATCGCCATACCGCTTCTCATCTATTTCGTTGTCATGTTCTTGATCTCCTTTTACCTGAGCCGGAAGATGGGGGCCCATTACGGTCAATCGGCGACGCTTTCGTTTACGGCCGCATCGAATAATTTTGAGCTTGCCATCGCCGTGGCCGTTGCGGTTTTCGGCATCAACTCCGGCCAGGCATTTGCCGCGGTGATCGGTCCGCTGGTGGAGGTGCCTGTGCTCATCAATCTGGTCCACCTCTCTCTGTGGATCCGGAAAAAGTATTTCCCATACGCCGTCGAAACGCCCACAGGCATCTGTTACGTGAAATGCG
>JAUPKI010000247.1 GCA_030837545.1 Thermodesulfobacteriota bacterium
CTCTTCCGATCTCATTTATCGCCTTTTGGTTCAAAAAATAGATTAATACTCAGAAGTCGATTAGCAGGTTAGATTTAAAATAGAAAGAAGGCATTTGTCAAGCTTTTCTTCGACTATGAGGGATAAGTTTCCAAAATGGGGGGATGAGATTGAGTCCAGTGACCTCCATATGTTGTGGTTTCAGAATTCCAGGTCATTGAAAAAGCAAATCGTGCAAACCGAAAATGGCAGTTATTGAGATCCCATTCATTGGTGGTCATTTTTATCTGAAAAAGTATCATTTTCGCAGGCGGATGGCCTGGGGGGTGATCTCCACCAGCTCGTCCTCATTGATGTAGGCGATGCATTCCTCCAGGCTCATTCGGATGGGGGGGGTGAGGATGACGTTCTCATCCGAGCCTGAGGCCCGTACGTTCGTCAACTTCTTTCCTTTTGCCGGGTTGACCACCAGGTCCTGGGGTCGGCAGTGTTCGCCGATAATCTGGCCCTGATAGACCCGGATCCCCGGTCCGTAGAAGAGCCTCCCGCGGTCCTGAAGATTGAACAGGGCATAGGCCACGGTGGTGCAGGGCTCCTTGGCCACCATGACGCCCTTGGTGCGGGTCCGGATATCGCCGGCAAAGGGACCATATTCCAGAAAGCGGTAGTTCATGACCCCCATGCCTCGCGTGTCGGTCAGAAACTCCGACCGGAACCCGAGGAGTCCGCGCGTGGGGATTCGGTAGATCAGGCGGGCCATCCCGTTTCCCTGGTTCATCTCGAGCATCTGGCCTTTTCGTACGCCCAGTTTTTCGATGACTGTGCCCATGGAGGCCTTGTCCACGTCGATGGTCAGCTCCTCAAAGGGTTCCAGGAGCCTGCCGTCCTCTTCCTTCATGATGACCTGGGGCCGGGTGATCTCGAATTCGTATCCCTCGCGCCGCATTTTTTCAATCAAAATGGAGAGATGGAGTTCCCCCCGACCCGAGACCCTGAACCCCCTGCTCCCTTCCAGCTCCTCCACTCGAAGGGCCGCATCCGAGAGGGCCTCGCGGCGCAGGCGCTCGGTGAGATGCTGCGATGTGGCGTACGAACCTTCAGTCCCGGCAAAGGGCGATTCATTCGGAATGAAATGGATGGAAATGGTGCAGGGATCGATCTCCATGGGAGGAAGGGGCATGGGATGTTCCGGGTCTGTAAAGGTTACCCCCAGGGTGACATCATCCATCCCCGCAACGGCAACGATCTCGCCCACCCCTGCAACATCGGTGACCGATTTTTTGGCCCCTTCAAAACGATAAACCTTGGTGATGCGGGCAGGGGCAAGGGTCCCATCACGTCGGGCTACCACGATTTCCTTGTTGATGTTCAGGGTTCCCCCCGTTATCTTGCCAATCCCCAGCCGGCCCAGATAGGGCGAATACTCGATGGAGCTGACCAGCATCTGGAGGGGGGCATCGGGATCGCCCGCAGGCGCAGGGATATGGGAGATGATTTTTTCGAAAAGCGGTTCCATGGAGAGTTGAGGCCCCCCGACCTCCAGGGAGGTGTAGCCCTGTTTTGCGGAGGCGAAGATAACCGGGAAATCGAGGATGTGATCGGGCGCGTTCAATTTGACAAAAAGATCAAAAACCTGATCGATGGCCCACTCCGGACGGGCTGCAGGTTTGTCGATCTTGTTGATCACCACAATGATGGGAAGCGCCAGTGCAAGGGACTTTTTGAGGACAAAATAGGTCTGGGGCATGGGGCCTTCCTGGGCGTCAACCAGAAGAAGCGCCCCGTCGGCCATTCGAAGGACCCGTTCAACCTGACCGCCGAAATCGGCATGCCCGGGCGTATCGATAATGTTGATTCGAAAGCCCTTGTAGTGAAAGGAGGCATTTTTGGACGCGATAGTGATGCCCCGTTCCCGTTCCAGATCGATGGAGTCCATGAAGCGTTCGGCAACATGTTCATTGGCCCTGAACATTCCGCTCTGTTTGAACATCTGATCCACAAGGGTGGTCTTCCCATGATCCACATGGGCGATAATCGCGACATTTCTGATGGTGTTTGGGTCCATTAAGGGTCTGCCTTGTCCATCCGCAAGGGACGGGTGATCAATAAGGTTGCGGCGACGAGGTCGATGAACTCCTCGGCACGGATTTATCAAAACCTTTCTATGTCGTTGATTTATGTTTTATTGTCAAGAAAAAAATTGAGGCATCAGATGTGTTGTCGAGGGCTTCCCTTTTATCTACACCAGGACGTGAGCGCAGAATCCTGTTGCATTCTGAGGGTTAGAAGGTTAAGAGGGTAAGAAGTTGAGAGGGTAAGACATTTGACGTGATGAGAAAGATGGATGATGAATCACACTCCACCTGAATACATCCTTGTGGAGAAGGATGCCGATCTTCACAGGCTGATGCCGGAGCTTCAAGGGGAGGCGGCTATCGGCGTGGACCTCGAGGCGGACTCCATGTTCCATTATCAGGAAAAGGTCTGTCTGGTCCAGATCGCCACACAGAGACTGAACCTGCTGATCGATCCACTCTCGGTCGAGGATCTTTCTCCCCTGGCCCCTGTTTTTGCCGACAGGCGTATCCGCAAGGTCTTTCACGGCGCGGACTACGACATCCGGTCGCTCTACCGGGACTTCGGCATCGAGGTCCATTCCCTGTTCGACACTCAGATTGCCGCCCGATTTCTCGGAATCAGGGAGATCAGTCTCGCCAGCCTGCTCCATGAGAATTTTCATATTTCGAGCGATAAGAAATATCAGAAGAAGGATTGGTCTCAAAGACCCCTGACCACGCCCATGATGCAGTATGCGGTCCAGGATATCTGTTATCTCCTGGCGTTGGCCAGCATCCTTGAAAAGGCGCTGAAGCAAAAGGGGCTGCTTTTCTGTGTGGAAGAGGAGTGTGAATTGTTGAGTGCCGTTCGGGCCAATTCACCCAAAAACGCGCCGTTTTTTATCAGCTTCAAAGGGGCAGCCAGACTCGATCCACGAAGTCTTGCTGTCCTGGAGAATATCCTCCTTTTAAGGGACCAGTTGGCCAGGCGTCGGGACTCCCCGCATTTCAAGGTCCTGGGCAACCAGCAGATTATGGAAATCGTCCAGCGCAAGCCGCTCTCCAGGTTTGATCTCACCGGCATCCAGGGGATCAGCCCCAGACAGATCGATCATATGGGCGACGCACTCATCGAAAAGGTCAGGGATGGATTGCGTCTTCCTGATGCGGCGCTTCCCGTGTATCCCAAAAAAGCATTTCAGAGGCTGGGGTCCAAAGAGACTGCCCGCGTAAAGGCCCTGAGGGGTTGGCGCGATCGCATGGGTGATGCCTGGGGGGTGGATCCGTCTGTTATCTGCACGAACTCCCAGATGCAGGAGATCGCCATCGCAGCTCCGCAACATACCGGAGACATGACGGCCATCAAAGACGTCCGAAAATGGCAGGTCACGCTTTTTGGCCGAGAGATCTGCAGCCTGCTGAAGGATGTCGGTTAATTGACCTCCTGAGCCCGGTTTCTGTACGAACCGCTTCTCCCTAATTCGGCGTTCGCTTCCACCCGTTCATGTCAGTCATCTTTTATTGGAATGGTCGATGACGGGTTCTTCTTCTCCGTTGTTGCGGCCAGTTGCTCCAGGACCTGCTCCAGTTTTTCAAGCTCCCTTCCATAACCTCCCCAGTCTCCCTGCTTCAAAAGGGTTTTGGCCTTGTTGTAGTGATCCAGGGCAACCACGCCCAGGCTGGAGGATTTCAGGATTTCCATGGCCGCGGGGACGGCCTGTTCTTGAGGCAGTATATCCTCTCCCAACACACGGCTCAGGGCCTTATCCAGATTTTCCTCCATGGAAATCCGGTTGGAAGATATGGCGACCACCCTTTTGAGTTCCGGGAGGGCCGCGGACTGATCTCTTCCGGATGAAGGCGCTCCCTGTCGGATCCGGGTCTGTCCAGGCCCCCCGGACGGGGTATCTCCAACCAAATCGCCTCTCTTTTCTTCCCGTTTTGCCTGAAGGTAGATCGGTTCCACGTAAATAAAGGAGTCACACACCGGAATGGCCAGGAGGTTCCCACGGATGACCCGGGAACCCCGCTGGTCCCAGAGGCTCAACTGGCGAGAGATCTCCGTCTGCTGATTGATCCGAGCCTCCACTTGCATCGGGCCGTAGACCAACTTCTCCTTGGGCAGGTTGTAGACGATCAGGCTTCCATAGTTGGGCAGATCGCTTCGGGCCGCCAGCCAACCGATCATATTGTCCTTCTCGGAAGGGGTGTAGGGGAGCATGAGAAGAAACTCCTCTTTGTCGCCCTGGGGAAGCTTGATGATGATGTAGTAGGGCTCCATCTTCTGCCGGGTGTCGCCGTATATTTCGTCGGGGAGCTGCCAGAGGTCCTCCTGATTGTAAAAGACCTGGGGGTCCTGCATGTGGTACTTGGCGTAGGCGGTTGCCTGGATATGAAAGAGGTCTTTGGGATAACGGATGTGCCGTTTCAGGTCCTCGGGCATCGCTTCAAACGGCTTCAGAAGGTCAGGGAATATGGTCGCATAGGCCCTGGCAATGGGATCCTGGTCATCCATCAGGTAAAAGGAGACATCGCCGTTGTAGGCATCCACCGTGACCTTGACCGCGTTGCGGATGTAGTTGAGCGGTTCATCTTTAAACGGAGATCGGGATCGGACGGAATAGGGGACCATATCCGATGTGGTGTAGGCGTCCAGGATCCAGTAGAGTCTCCCCTCCGAGAGGACCAGATAGGGATCCTGGTCGTAGCTCAAAAAGGGCGCCAGCATCCTGGCCCGGGCCCGGATGTTGCGGTTGTACATGATCCGGCTTTCAGGCGTGAGATATTCGGTGAAGAGGATCTGGGTATCCATGAATTCAATGGCATAGAGGACCCTTCTGAAAAACGAATGGATGGGTACGCCCCCCTTGCCCTGGTAAATGGTATAGACGTTGCTGTCCCCCTTGGGATAATCAAACTCCTTGGTCCGGGTCTTTACCAGGACATATTGATCGGTCTTTTCCCCGTAGTAGATCTCGGGCCGGTCGACATTCAATCCCAGATCAGACACGGGCGGGACGTCTTTGATGAACAGGTCGGGGAGGCCTTCGCTGGTGACTTCGTTGACCGGGCTTGCGGCCAGTCCGTAGCCATGGGTATAGATGAGATGCCGGTTCACCCAGGTGTTGGCCTGGGGGGGGAGTAGATTGACCTCCATTTCCCTTGCCGCCAGCATGAGTTGCCGGTAGTGGTTGTTGATTTGATAGCGGTCCACGTCCACATTGTTGAAATCGTAGTAGAGCCGGATGGCCTGGATCTGTCGATAGGTCTGGAGCAGGGGCCGTTCATCCCAGATTCGGATATTTTGGACGGTGGCCGTTTCCTTTTTGACCTCTTCGAGAGTCAGGTTGTCTCTTACATCAAAACTGACCTCTTTGATCCTGTTGAGACCATAGGCCTTTCGGGTAGCATCGATGTTATAAGCGATGTATTTGGATTCCTTGGCCAACTCATTGGGCTTCACGACAATCTTCTGAATCGCCATGGGGAGTATGGCGGTCAGAATCAGGATAGAGGCCGCCCAGACCGCGCCGGCCCCCAGCATGAGCCGGGTCCGAGACTTGAAGGCCTCGAGAAACAAAAGGATGGCAAAGACAATGGAGACCCCTGTCAGGATCCTGTAGCCCCAGACCTTGACGTGCACATCCGTATAACCGGCGCCGAACGCCGGGCCCAGGGTGGAATAGACAAGGCCGTAGATCTTGAGGTGATACCCCCAGGCCATGAGAAGGACAATGATGCCCCCTAAGAAAATCAGGTGCTTTTTGACCGCCGGCGCTACGGTTATTTTCGGCAGAGAGGGCGGCCTTCCTTCCACCTGGGCGATCTCGCCGATAACCTGAAGGGCGCCATTTTTCAGGTACCAGATGATGGTCAGGCCGGCGGCTAAAAGGAAAAGGGTCAGCAGACCGCTGCGGATAAAGGCATAAAAGGGGAGGGCAAACACATAAAAGCCGATATCTCTGTTGAAAATGGGATCGGCTGCGCCGAAGGGCTGGGCGTAGAGATACCGGAGGACCACGTTCCATTTGTCCGATCCCTTGGACGCGATGACGAAACTGGCAATCAGGATGAAGGCCAGGAAAAAGAGGTTGAGGGTACCGGCGGAAAGGCCGATCTGGGAGGCAAAGGGGCTCTCGTCCTTGGAGCCGGTCCCCGGGCTCAGTCGTCTGGCAGTGGTGAGATTCAGGGTGATGATGAGAATCAGAAAGAGCCAGACCGCGAGGCCGAATCCGAATCGGGCCGACAGCATGGTCCAGAAGACAGGGGAAAATCCCAGGTTCTTGAACCAGAGCCAGTCCGGGTAGATGGAGATAATGGAAAAGAGTACCAGAAGAAGGAGGATTCCGCATCCGATCAATAGCTTTATTTTCATGATTATATCTCCGTTTGGGTTCGGTTTTCCGTATCAGGGCTTCAGAGAAAGGACCTCTTTCCAACGGCGCATGATTCGGTTTGTGTTGAGCGGCTCCAGCCCATTTAACTCGAGAAAGACCGGGATGTCGTGCTCATTCCCCTGTTGCCACCATTGTCTCAGTATCTGCCCCGCCTCCTCTCGGAACATCCAGTCTGCTCCCAGCCGGTCGCTCAGATATGCCTCGATGATGCTCTCTGTCAGCCAGCCCAGGATATAGTCGAGGCTGTAGAACTCAGGGACCAGATCGAAGAGATGGCTTTCCGGTTGGTAATAAAAGCCGGTATAACGGGCCATCACCTCGGCGTAGGGCCGACCATCTGAGAGGTTTCCCGATTGAAACATCTCATATTCGGCCAGGAATTTGGCCGCATACCGCCGGAACATGGAAAGGTCTTTGAGGACCTTGTAATAGTGGAGCTCTTCTGCAAGCGTCTTCTCAAGTGCCATGCAGGTTCTCAGGAAAGGGACCGAAAGGGTGATGTTCTGATTGAGAAATGCGAATGACTCGGACAGGCTGAAGCTGGCGGCCAGGTCTTTATTCACAATCGAGAGCCGGGGTGATGTGAAAACGGCCGACAGTCCATGTCCCAGTTCATGCCACAGGGTCTCCAGGTCGATCCATCCACCCTCGGGTTTCATGAGGACATAGACCTCATCGGGCACCTGAAGAATAAAGCTGATGGCCTGGGCGCTCTTTCCCTTTCCCCGTCCCAAATCCAGATTGAGCCCGGGGGTGTTTTCGAGGTCGATCCCCCAGTGGTCAAAGAAATAGGTGAATGCTGTGGTCGATTTGTTTGGAAAAAGGGGGTCCATATGACTTAACCCCAACATATGAATGGCATCAAACCGCGTCATCTCCTTCAGCTTATGGCCGAATCCTTCGCTGCACCAGCGCTCCATGGCCGGGAAATAGATGTCGTCGCTCTTCGGCAGGAAATTCTTTAGGAGACGATAATAATCGTCGTAATCAAGCTCCTTTTTTTCGCGGCAGTAGTCCAGATAGCTCTCATATCCCAGCTCATCGGCAAGGATCTCCAGGAGAATGTTCCAGTAATTCAAGGCAAAGGGGGCGAGAAATTTACAGAGGGGTCCGGTTTCTTTTTGCAGTATCAGCCGGTCCTCGTAGGTGCTCTGTTTTTGACACCAGGGGATAATGTCCTTGAAATAGATCTTATGGCCATTCACATGGGCTGACGCTCCCGTCATCCAGGCACGCATTTCCGTCTCATGGGGGAGGAGGGAACGTTGGATATAATGATCGATCAGGGCGTGTCGCAGCCGGACCTTCTCCTGTCCGCCGTGAAGACTGTCTATCTGCGCGAGCGTCTTGAGACTGATGAAATCGTCATAGGCATCATAGAACTGGTGAAGTTTGAACGGGGAGTTCTCCCCTTTCCATATGGCAAGTGAGTGGAGTTTCCACCGGTAGTTCAGGTGAAACAGGGCATTTTCGATGTGTGACAATTCCATGTGGGCCTTTGTGCCTATATCCTGATGGCCGAAGGTTTGAAAAGGAATGGCAAACCGAAAAGGTCAGAGTTTCCGATTAGCTCGGCATTGGGCGTTTCAAGGGTCGGCCGACAGTAAAACAGAAAAGAAGCTCCTTTAGCAACAAAAATAGTGGGTCCGCCTTGTCAACTGATCAATTACGATTTGAATTTTCCATTGAATAGGCATATAATCCAAAAAATTTAAATCAGTTGATACGTTGATCGACCCGACGATCGCTTGGGCACGAAAGAACAAACAAACTCAATTAACCCAACGAACCCAATAAACTCAAGTAACTCAATAAACTCAAGTAACTCAACAAACTCAAGTAACCCAACAAACCCTAAACGCGGGAGCTGACATGGCGGCGCTGAGCGCTCATCTGATTTGGGATCTAACAAAGCGCGATTTTTCAGAGAGATTCGCTGGATCGATCCTTGGAGCCATATGGGCCTTCATCTGGCCCCTGGTCAATCTCTTTATATATATTGTCATTTTTGGACAATTCATGGGCGGACGGCTGCCCGGGAGTTCGGATGTGTATGCCTACAGCATCTATCTGTCTGTCGGGCTCATTCCATGGACATGTTTTGCCGCTTCCATTTCCAGGTCATCCACTGTCTTTCTCGAGAAAAAGCACATCATATCTAAGGTGGATGTCTCCCTGCCATCACTCCTTGTTTTTATCAATCTGTCAGAGATAATTACCTTTATCATCACAAACGCCTTCCTTTTCTGTTTTCTCGTGGTGACAAATTATGAATTCAGTCTCAAACTCCTCCTCTTTCCGTTTATTTTTTTTCTCCAGCAGATACTCGCCTTTGGTCTTGGCCTCCTGTCAGCGACGTTGACCGTTTTCCTGAGGGACCTGAAGGAGGTGGTTGGGATTATTCTCCAGTTGTGGTTCTGGTTTACGCCCATTGTCTATGTCAGCGGCATCCTGCCGGATGTGGTCAGGAGTGTCCTGGTTTTCAGCCCGACCTTTATTATCACGGAATCATATCATCGCATATTTGTGTTCAATGATTATCCGGCTGTCACATCGCTGGTGATCTTGACCGCTATCACACATGTTATTCTGTTGGCTTCTTATGCCCTTTTTAGGGCCCTTGAAAAGGATGTGAGGGATTTTCTGTGATCGAGGCGCTTTTCGTGATCGTTTGGACCTGGCTCTTTATCATGGCTGCCTATCTTTCATGGGTAAAGATCGTGAATCATTGGAAGGTGTATCTGATGATGGCATACAACTGGCTTTACCTGACCGGCATTTTTGTGATCTATCCGAAACTGCAAGGCCTCTCAAGGATTCTTTATGAATATCTTGCTTGATGCCATTCCATTGAAAGGTCTCATGACGGGAATATCCCGCTATTTGCGCAACCTCTATGTGGAACTTGAACGTCTACCCGGTGTCCGTGTTTACTATTCCGACGGTCGATCATGTTCGACCAAGATGCCGACGCAGGCCATCCCCGGGCCGTGGATGAGGGCGACTTCATTGGTCTGGAAGCTTCCCGATTACCTGGCTTTTGGCTTTCGTGTGGCAACCTGGTTATCCTATGAAATGCGAATCCGAAGGCTTATTCGACGTAAACCTTTTACCTTGTACCATGAGACTGCCTTCACACCGGCTGCAGTGAGGAAGGTCCCTCAGGTCTTTACGATACACGATCTATCTCTTACGAAATTCAAGGAAATGCATCCCAAGGAGCGAGTCTGGTTTGCAAATATTTTTTTGAATCAGCGTATGAGATATGTCAAACATATTATCACGGTCTCTGAATTTATTAAGTCTCAGATCTGTGATGAAATGCACGTTCATCCTGACAGGATCACGGCGATTCCTGAAGCGCCGGACCCTTTATTTTTTAAACGAAAAAAGGGCAAGACCACTGGAGCGCTCAAGGCGGCGGGGGTGCCCACCGATTACATCCTCTTTGTGGGTACCCTTGAACCGAGAAAGAATCTACCGTTTTTGCTCAAGGCGGCAACGGTCTCCAAAAGCGACATTAGGATCGTACTTGTAGGTTGGAAAGGATGGGGCGACCACTCTTGGTTGAAGATGTTGGAAGATCGACGTCTCGTAAATAGAATTATCACTATGGGTTATGTGGATGAAGAATCGCTTGCGTGTCTCTATTCCAGCGCCTTAGCCCTGGTTTTTCCGAGCCTTTATGAGGGATTTGGGCTCCCCGTTATCGAGGCCATGGCGTGCGGGTGTCCGGTCATATGCTCCAATGCAGCCAGCCTCCCTGAGGTGGCTGGGGACGCTGCACTCCTGATCGATCCTCATAACGTTGACGAACTGGCTGGCGCTATTGACAGAGTTGTGGATGATAGCGCATTGAGAAATGATCTGATCCGTAAAGGGACTGAAAGGGCGTCGCAGTTCAGTTGGAAGAGGACCGCCAAAGAGACATTGGCGGTCTTCAGGTCTGTAGCGTAAGAGAAAACCAGCCTATGATAAAAGCCGAGAACATCACCAAGGAATTTAAACTCTACCACCGTCCAGTGGACCGTCTCAAGGAGATTATCTTTCGCCGTCCGCTGCACCGGAGTTTCTACGCCCTTAAAGGGATCAGTTTCAGCGTCGAGGAGGGAGAAACCCTGGGCATCGTCGGACAAAACGGGGCCGGAAAATCCACACTGCTGAAGATCCTGACCGGAATTCTCCTGCCGGACTCGGGGGTGGTGCACGTTGACGGCAGGATTACCGGGCTTCTGGAACTGGGCACCGGCTTCAATTATGAATTCACCGGAGTTCAGAACGTGTATCTGAATGGGACCCTGCTGGGGATGACCAGGGAGGAGATCGATGCGAAACGTGAGGCCATCGTGGCCTTCAGCGAACTCGGCGACTTCATCGAGGAACCCATCAAGACCTACTCATCCGGAATGGTGATGCGGTTGGCCTTTTCAACCGCGATTCACGCAAACCCCAGGGCATTCGTGGTGGACGAGGCCCTTTCTGTCGGCGATGCCTATTTTCAGCAGAAGTGCATGCGCAAGATAAGGGAATTCAAAGAGAATGGCGGTTCGATCGTCTTTGTCTCCCATGACATGAATGCCATAAAAATTTTGTGCGACAAGGCGCTTCTTCTGGATCACGGCGCGGCGGTGGAATCAGGGGATCCTGAGCAGGTCATCAACACATACAATTTCCTCCTGGCAAAAAAATCCAAGGGCGAGGAAATACAGATCCGCGATGCCTCAGAAGGCGGGAAGAGTTATGGCAACCTGAAAGTGGAGATCGTTGATGCAAGGATGTTGAACAGGTATAATGAGGAGAGCGAGATTTTTGTTTCAGGGGAAAAATGTATCGTGGAGATCGGCCTCAAGGCCAACGAAACGATTGACGATCTGACAGTGGGAATATTGATCCGCGACCGCTTCGGCCAGGATATCTTCGGTACGAATACCTATCATCTGGACGTGCCTATCGGTCTCAAGGCGGGGGAGAAATGCCGGGTCAGATACGTGATCGATGAGTTCAATCTCGGTCCTGGAAAGTATACCCTGAGCCCGGCGGCGCACCGGGACGAAACCCATGTGGGTGAATGCTATCAATGGGTGGATCTGCTCAAGACATTTGAAGTGGTGACAAGCGGGGATTTCCGGTTCATTGGTCTTTCAAGGCTCAAGCCCCGGCTTCAAGTGGATATCCTGTAAAGACTGTTCTTGATAAGACCCGGTGCTCGTTTCAAGAGACTCGGCAGTCGGGTGTCACGGAGGGCCTGTTTTCAATGCCAAATCTGATGGAAAACAGATGGCTTGAAATGATCGAGGCGGGAAAGCCTCTCTCACAGGATTTTCAGAGACGTTGTCTATTCGTGTCATTCGGCGATTTGTGGTTAAGAATGTATTTTTATGGTAACGGCGGGAAAAGGACTAAAAAATGATAGAAACCCAAATTCCTGACATCAATGTCGATGAACTGATGGAAAAGGTCAGGGCAGAGGTCAGGGAGAGAAAGAAGAGAGGCGCTGTGCCTCCTCGAACGGTTCCTCATGCGAGCGATGCGCCCGGGTTCCGTCCTTATTCCAAAGTTGATTTTTCCAAGATTTACGGCGTCTGGGAGCCGGAACTATTCCAGGAGAAAGATGAAGGTTATCATATCAACGACTTCCTGAAATACCATGATCAGCAGTTTGTTATAAACGCTTATCGGGGCATCCTCACCAGGGGACCGGATTCAGAAGGGCTTAATTATTTTTTGAAAGGCCTTCACACTGCCAAGTTGACCAAGGCCGATATTTTAGGCCGTTTGCGTTACTCGCCAGAAGGCCGTGCAAGAAATGTCAAGGTGCGTGGGCTACTGCTTCACTTTTGTGTCCAATCACTATTCAAGATCCCGATTTTAGGTTATTTTTGTCGTCTGATGATCAGCATCCTTAATCTGCCTACCCTTGTCAGTAATGTGCAGATCATAGATTCAAGTTCGGCTGCACAGTTTCAGCAGCAGGGCCAAACGCTTCGGGAACTGAGCAAGATGTTTGAAAACGCGATGGATGAGGTTATTGCATCAGAGAGAGAGTGGAGGGCTTCTTTGGAGCAGAGGCTCAAGGATCTGGAATATAGAAACCTGAGCCGCGAGACGGTCCGCGATGATGCGTCGGCGCGTATCCGTGAGAGCGGGGCCGGGGAGTTGGAGAGACATAAATTTGCGTAAGATCCACCAAGTCTTGCCTGATTTGGTCTACGGAGATGCCATATCCAACTATGCCATTGAGATGAAAGGCTATTTGAGGGGTCATGGGTATGCGTCTGATATCTTTGCGTCCAGATGCTACGATGCACGGGTCACCCATGAAGCCCGGATTTTCAAGCCGGACCTGATAGAAGAGAATGACGCAATCCTTTACCATCACTCTATCGGTTCTGAAATAACGCCTTTCGTTATCGAGCACACCGGCCCCAAGTGTTTGATCTACCACAATATCACTCCAGCCAGATTTTTTGAACCCTACCGGCCTGATTTTGCCAAGAAACTGGCAGAGGGGAGATCGAACCTCGGAGAGATGGCCGCCCGCTTCGCCGTATGCGCTGGGGATTCCGCTTACAACGCATCCGAGCTGAAAGAGTGGGGTTTTGTCAATCCGTTTGTATTGCCGATTCCTGTCTCTCCAAACAAGTGGTCCGGGTCACCGGACTCAGGTCTGATGAATCGGCTCGGTGATGGGAAGACCAATATTCTTTTTGTTGGGCGGATCGTGCCGAGCAAATGCCTGCACGATCTTGTGGCGGCATTTTCAGAATATCTCTCTATGGATCTGGATGCCCGGCTGATCATTGTGGGTGAGTACTTGCCGGATGACCCGTATTATAGCCACTTGGTCCATACGATTCAACGGCACGGGCTTACCGATCAGGTGACCCTGGCCGGAAAGGTGAGCGATGGGGAGCTTGAGGCCTGCTATCGTTCGGCTGATCTCTTTTGGTCCATGAGCGAACATGAGGGTTTCTGCGTTCCCGTGATTGAGGCTATGTGGTTCGATGTGCCTGTGTTGGCTTACAGGAGTTCCGCCATACCGGAAACACTTGGGGAGAGCGGCATAATGTTCACCGAGAAAGGGGACCTGGCCTCTGTTGCAGCCCTTGCCAGGCTTTTGGTGCGAGATGAGGAATTGAGACAGGTTGTCTTGCGGGCACAGACAAAAAGACGGAGCGATTTTCTTCCTGCTGCGGTGTGGCCCCGTCTGGATGACCTGATCCAAAGAATGGAAGAGGAGTTTGCCTCAAGGTAGTTATGAAAAAAGTTGCATTTGTCGTACAGCGGTGTGGACTTGAGGTAAACGGCGGCTCCGAGTCTCTTTGCCTTCAGGTTGCCCAGCATATGTCCAGATACTGGGATACGGAAATTCTTACCACTTGTGCGTTAGACAACTACATGACGTGGGAAAACCAATACACGCCAGGCATTGAAGAAGTCGAGGGCACGAGGATTAGAAGATTCACTGTGGATCGGCCAAGGATCGTAGATGATTTCAACAGACTGTCTGACACGATTCGCGGCCGTCTGTCAGAGGCAAGCCTGGCAGAGCAGGAAGAGTGGATGCGTGCGCAAGGACCGATGTCATCAGATCTAATCAACTTCATTAGAAAACATACAGACGATTATGATGCCTTCATCTTTTTTACCTATTTATATGCCACAACCTATTTCCTATTGCCTCTGGTCCAGGAAAAGGCATTTCTGGTGCCTGCCGGCCATGACGAATGGCCCATTTATCTGAGCATGTGGAATGCCTTTTTTGAAATGCCCAAGGGATTCATGTTCCTGACGCCGGAAGAGAAGGCCTTTCTTCAAAACCGGTTTCCGAGGGCCAACATGGAAGGGCCTATCAGCGGCATCGGGATTGACATGCCGCGTGGGGGTGACCCGGAACGGTTTCGGAGAACCTATGGCATCCGTGCCCCCTTTCTGCTCTACATGGGGAGGATCGACCCGTCAAAGGGCTGCGACGAGCTTTTTCGTTTTTTCGTCGATTGGAGGCGAATGGGCGGGTCCCCTGTGAAGCTTCTCTTGCTGGGGAAGCCGGCCATGCCTGTCCCTGAGCACCCTGACATATTGGCCCTTGGGTACGTGGATGAACAGACCAAACTGGACGCCCTGGCCGCCTGCGACTGGATGGTGAACCCTTCTCCCTATGAAAGCCTTTCCATTGTATTGCTGGAGGCCTGGAGCATGGGACGGCCTGTGCTGGTAACGGAAAAGGCCCAGGTTCTTGTGGGTCAGTGCCGGAGGGCCAACGGCGGTTTGTGGTACATGGATTGGGAGGAATTCGTGTACATTCTGAACCACTCGGGGAAAGAGAAGAGATCCGCGCTGGGCGAACAGGGAAGGCATTTCGTTGTCGAAAATTACTCCTGGGATGAGATTATTGATAAGTATATGGCGCTTATGCAAAAAACCGGCCTGGATTCCGTGTCAAGCACGGGATGACGGGCCAAGAATGAGGACGGTGCGCCGCTGCTTGCGGCGGGGTCGTTCAATGTCCAAGATGGAATGAGGTTTTCAACCCTGAACGCTGAACCTTGAACCCTGGAACCTCTGAAGGTGTTTTGTTATGAATTGCCCCTGGCTGACCCATTTCGGATTAACCGTGTTGTGTGACGGTCGTGTTTCCTGTAATTGCGGCGATGGCTTTGCCGAAAGAATTATTGGCGATTTGGGCCATAACTCGCTTTCTGAGATCTGGCGCGGCAGGCTGATCAATTGCTTAAGAGAGGGGATGCGAAAGGACAAGCTCGCCCCCCTCTGTGTGGGATGTCTTTTCATCGAGGACAGGCCTCTTGAATCGGTGCAGGAGTTCCCGGATGTCCTTTTTTTTGAACCCACAGTGAGCTGCAACCTACGATGCCCCCAACACGTCTGCATGGAACTCAATGCCAGGCCCCTTCGGTACAGAACGGCCACACGCTGGAATCTCGATGAGTTCGTTCGGAAAATTGTCCCGTTTCTAAGACACGTGAAGGAATTTCGATTCTATAACTATGGAGAGCCGTTCCTGAACAAGGATTCGCTCCACATGTTGAGGGAGGCAAAGAAGACCAATCTGTTACTATACATGTTGACAAGCACCAATGGCAATGTGCTATCAGAGAAACTGACGGAAAGTCTTGTGACC
>JAUPKI010000026.1 GCA_030837545.1 Thermodesulfobacteriota bacterium
GATCGTGAGGATCAGGGCGAATCCCCTGTTGTCTTTGAAAAATGGTCTCATCGCCTGGCAGTTCCTCCTCAGTCCCTGGTCATGGGTCAATCGTCCATCGGCAATCGTCAATCCTCAATCCCAGTTCATCCCCCCATTGGAATCGTAACGCCTGTCATGAATCGGTAGGGCCTGTTCGAGTCTGCAGGGTTCGGGAATTCCATGAGAATTAAGACCCTTGAAGGGAGCTTCCCCTTTGAGGGACCCTCATCCGAATTCCAGTTTTCGCGGGGTTGGCCTTCCGCATCGTAGTAGGTGAAGTCGATCGATGAAAGTCCTTTGCACAGGATCACTCCCCCGGTCCCGGACTCGGGCCTTTCGCGGGCGAGCGATGTGTCGGACCGGTAAAGGTCCAGCACGCCTTCGTCCCCCCCGGTTGCCCCATAATAGGCTATCTCGGCGGGTTCGGCGAGAGGTTTTTCATCTGAAACGTCCAGATGCGCAAGGGAGAGAAACCGCAGCTCCCCACAAGGGAGGTCGCTGATCTCTTTTTTCTCTCCGTGAAACAGGATCGCTTCAGAAGTGGCTAATTCAGTTTGTGAGGACTGGGTCCTTTCAGGAAAATAGGCACACTCCAGATCTCCAGTAATCCGCTCCAGGGCGATCCGGGCCTTCTGGTAGATATCCTCCTGGGATTCGGTCTCATCGATAATGCCGAATGTCCCGCTGTAGGCCCCAAGAACCGCCGAGACGACCAGGGCAAACAGGAATGTGGCAATGAGGATCTCCAGGAGGGTGAAGCCCCCCTCCGCCTTCTGATTTCCTGCCCCTGTTGTTTTTTCCATGTTGGATGCCGGATGCCGGATACTGGTTTCACCCAGTTTGAAGTTACGAGTTCGAAGTGCCTAAAGTTACAAAACTTGAGAGTCCAAAGTTCTCACGTCATGCCGGACTTGATCCGGCATCCAGAACATTTAACCTATTGAAAACATACTGGATTCAGGTTTTCGCCGGAATGACGTCGTTGAATTTTTGGATCTAATAATATCAACACCTTAAGAGAACTTTGGACTGTAGAGTTACAAAAGGGAAATTCTGATTTGAACTTTCAACTTCCCAATCCACACCTCACACTTCTTTGCTGCTCCCCGCTCCCTGCTCCCTGCTCTTTGCTCCCTGCACCTTGCTTGCGCCCCTATGGAAAGAATCGGTACAGCCTGAATTGACAGCGATAGCGGCCGTTCGGGACATAACTGACATCCAGGTCGATGCATTTGAGACGGTTCGAGACCGTGGGCGCGCCGTCAAATGAGACGTCGTGTACCGACAATTGCCAGGCATAGTCGGGAAATTCTTCCCCAAAATATCCCGAATCAGAGGCCAGGTCCCGCTGATCCCTGATGGCCTCGATCTCGGCCATTTTTGCCTGGGCCAGGAGGCTCGCGGTGGTGTTGAATCGGGACTCATTGCCCAGGGACAAACCCTGGGACTGGGAACCGAGGAGCGCCATGAGGGCGATCGAGATGACGGCCAGGGCAATCATCACCTCCAGGAGGGTGAAGCCAGGGGGGACCAGAAATCTGAAATCTGAAATCTGAAATTTGAAATCCGGCAAGGCGCCTCCCAATCCCTCAATTCCTGAATTCCTCAATTCCCGTCTCCCTCAATCAAACTCCACGTACGTATCGGAGACAGTCACCTTGCACATGAAGGGCGTTAGTTCCAGGGTCATTTCCCTTCCGTCCTGGGACCGGAGGTGGACAGCCGACACCTGCGTATACCCTCTTGAAGTAAACACCATTCGGGCCTCTCCTTCGGCGATCTTCCCTTTTCCCTTTATCCAGACATCGCGAAGCCGTACCTCTAAGGGGAGCTTCTGCGCCTGTTCCCTGGCCAGGTCCTGTTCCTCGTCAGTCATCGATGCGCCGGTTGTCCAAAATCGATTGGCATTCAGATCCAGATGAAGCGTATAGGCCTGTTGCTCTGAGACCGCCTCGTTTCTCAGGTTGTGGATAACGCCGACCAGGTTGCGGGCAACGGCCTTCAGGGAATCGTTCAGCAAGGCGTGTCTCAGGCGAGGGGCGGTTATCGTCAAGACGATCCCGACCATGACCATCACCACAATGAGTTCGATGAGGGTGTATCCCTTTTTGTCGAGGAACATCGCCGGCCCTGCCCCCTCCCCCCGACCACTGAGCCCTTAATCCAGATCCCAGCTATTAATATCCTTGTCCTTACCCTCTCCACCCGATTGCCCGTCCGCCCCATAGGATGACAGGTCGTATTCCCCATGGACCCCGGGGCTCAGATAGACGTATTCGTTTCCCCACGGATCCTTGGGGACCTGCCCCTTTTCGAGATAGCCGCCCTCCCGCCATGCCCTTGGAAGCCCACCTACGGTCGGGAGTTCCACAAGCGCCTGAAGACCCTGTTCGGTGGAGGGGTATGAGCCGTTATCTAATTTGTACAGTCTGAGTGAGGTCTCAATGCTCTCGATCTGGACCCGGGCCTTCATCTGCCGGGCCTCTTCGGGCCTCCCCATGATTCTTGGAATAATCAGCCCTGCAAGGATTCCGAGGATCACGATGACCACCATGAGTTCGATCAGGGTAAACCCGCTGTTGTCACCTCTTTGTGCACACATATGTTCCCCCATCAGGAAAAACAGCCGCGTCGATTTCAATTGATATGGTCTTTGTGAAAAAGCCAACCGTTCACGGGTTCAAAGGTTTCCCGCTACAGCGGGAAACCCGGAACCTGTGAACCCTTACAAACTAACTTAGCATAACCATCAGGAATCTTCCATGACGGATGCAACGCCTCACCGTATCATCTGGTTCATTTCGAAGATGGGGAGGAGGATGGATATGACAATAAAACCTACGGTCAGGCCCATACCCAGGATCATGGCGGGTTCCAGCAAGGAGGTCATGGCAAGGGTCTGTGTTTCTACCTCCCCTTCAAAAACATCTGCAATCCTGTTGAGCATGGCCTCCATCTCACCGCTCTGCTCTCCTGCTGAGATCATCTGTATGGTGATCGGCGGAAAGCAGCGGCTTTTGGAAAGCGAGGCCGCCAGGCCCCTCCCCGACTGAATATCGTCTATGGCATCGTCGATAGCCTCGGTGATCCGTGTGTTGTTGACGATATTTCTGACGATTCCCAGGGCTGAGAGGAGGGGGACGCCGTTCTGAAGCAGGCTGGCCAATGTCCTTGAAAATCGCGCCATTGCTGACTTGCTGTTGAGCGAACCGATCAAAGGCGCCCCGAGTTTGACCCGGTCCCACAGACGTCTCCCTCGGGGCGTCCGGATAAACTTTGTTATCAGAAAAAGCGCACATCCACATCCACCCGCCACCAGCCACCAGAACGACTTAAGAAAATTACTGACAGCAATGAGTATCAGGGTGGGAAGGGGGAGTATCTGGTGCATCTCATCGAATATCTTTGTGATATTCGGGACGATAAAGGCGACCAGGAAAAAGAGGACCAGGATTCCGATGAAGAGCATGAACACCGGGTATGCCAGGGCCGCCTTCAGCCGGCCTTTTAGGGCCTGTTGATGTTCAGTCAGTTCGGCCAGACGGTGGAGAACCAGGTCGAGCGATCCGGACTCCTCGCCGGCCCTCACCATGTTGACGTAGATCTCGGAAAACACCTTGGGATGCTGGCCCAATGAAGCGGCCAGGCTGTTTCCCTGATTCACGGACTCTTTTGTCTGGGCCAGTATCTTCTTTAAAAGGGGGTTCGGAACCTGGGTGATGAGCGCGTCCAGGGAGGCAACCAGCGTGATGCCTGCACCCAGCAGAATAGCCAACTGCCGCGTTGCGGCAGAAATCTCCCCGGGCTTGACGCGTTTGAAAAATGTGGAGACAGATCGAGGCCCCTGGGCCTTTTGCCTGAGGGCGCTCGAGGTCTCCTTCAGGGCAGTGGGGAATACCCCAGACCCCCTCAGCTTCTGCCGCGCTGCGATAGGGCTGTCGGCGTCAATGATTCCGCTCTTGTTTTTCCCCGCCCTGTCAAGGGCCTGATACTCATAGACAGGCATGATCTGAAATTCCGGATGTTCTTGTAGGCAACGCCTCTCAATGCCCTGTTCGAGACTGTCTTGCAGGCGAGAGCGTATGGTAACAGGAGGTTCGGTGGGTGTCAACTCACACGCGATACCCGGAGAAAATGCTTGAGCATAGGCCGCGGGCCTGATATGGTTCATGGGCATCGGGGGTTCATTGGGTTCATTGGGTTTGGTGAGTTTGTTGGGTTGAAAGCGACTGCTTTCAGGTGGATGGTGGATATAGAAATGGAGAGCGTATGGAAATTGTGACGGATTATCTGGTCATCGGGAGCGGTATTGCCGGACTGAGCTTTGCCCTTCAGGCGGCCAAGACAGGGACGGTGGCGGTGGTGACCAAAAAGGAAAAGGCAGAAGGATCCACCAACTATGCCCAGGGGGGCATCGCGTCGGTGTTTAGTCAGGATGACAGTTTTGAGATGCATATCAAGGACACCCTGGAATCAGGAGATGGCCTTTGCCATGAGGATATCGTTCGAATTGTGGTGGAGGAGGGACCGGCCCGGGTCCAGGAACTGATCGCCATGGGGGTTCAGTTTACACGCAGAGGGGAGACCCAAGACGTCCTTGATCTGGGTCGCGAGGGGGGACACTCCAAACGCCGGATCGTCCATACCAAGGATTTGACCGGGAGGGAAGTGGAGCGCATCCTGCTCGAGCGTGCGGCCGAGGACGACCATATCCAGATCTACGAAAACCATATGGCGATTGATTTGATTACGAAATCCAAACTGATCCGTCGCGGGATCATCCGGTCTGAGAGGAGTGAAACCTGCTGGGGGGCCTATGTGTTGGATATAGATCACGCCGAGATTATGACGTTTCTCGCCAGAATTACCGTCATGTCTACAGGCGGGGCCGGCAAGGTGTACCGGTATACCAGCAACCCGGATATCGCCACCGGAGACGGGGTAGCGATCGGGTACCGGGCGGGGGCCAAGGTCGCCAACATGGAGTTCGTTCAGTTCCATCCCACGTGCCTCTATCATCCATTGGCCAAGAATTTCCTGATTTCAGAGGCGGTCAGGGGCGAAGGAGGGCTCCTTATTGATAGGAAGGGAAACCGGTTCATGGAAAAATACCATCCCCTCAAGGACCTGGCATTCAGGGACATTGTGGCCAGATCCATTGATATGGAACTGAAAAAGAGCGGGGATGAATGTGTCTATCTGGATATCAGCCACAGGGGCGCAGCATTTGTTACCGACACGTTCCCCCATATCTACAAGACATGCCTGAAGTACCAGATCGACATTACCAAAGATCCGATCCCGGTCGTCCCTGCGGCCCATTATATGTGCGGCGGCCTCCTTACGGCCCCATACGGAAAGACAAACCTGGACCAGCTCTACGCCATCGGCGAGGTTGCCTCTACCGGTCTTCACGGGGCTAACCGACTGGCCAGCAATTCACTTCTTGAGGCCCTCGTCTTTGCAAGGCGGGCGGCCCTGAGATCGGCGGACGAGTTGGCGGCAAAAAAGGATGAACCTCTTCCCAAGGCCCCCCAGTGGGATCCTGGCAGCGCAACAGACAGTGAGGAGATGGTGGTGGTTTCACATAACTGGGATGAAATCAGGAGATTTATGTGGAATTATGTCGGGATTGTGAGGACCAACAAGCGGTTGACGCGGGCCAGGACACGGATCGAAAACATTCAGGAGGAGATCAAGGAGTATTACTGGGATTTTTTGGTGACCCAGGACCTTCTGGAGCTGCGGAATATTGCCCTCGTAGCACAACTGATCATCAATTGCGCATTGCTGCGGAAAGAAAGCCGCGGGCTCCATTTCAACCTGGACTATCCATCCAAGGACAATATCCACTGGCGTCAGGACACAATCGTGTGGATATGACGGGCAATTCAAGGAGTTAGGGATTGAGGAATTGAGGAATTGAGGATTTATATCCGTGAAATCTGTTCCCTGTGGCTCCGGAAGATGCTAAAGGGCTAACCTCTGGATAGGACCGAAGAATTGAGAAATTAAGGAGTTAAGAATTCCTCAATTCCTCAATTCCCAAATTCTTTAATTTTCTTTAATGAAAGTGCCTCTCCCGCATGAACCCGAATATCTGTAATCCGGTCTTGATCAGGGTGAAGGTAATGCCGAGACCGATGATGCCGAGCGCAATATAGAGGAGTCCAAAAAATATCAGGTATTCGAGGTTCCACTGCCATTCAAATGAAAACGGTGTCATGGGATTTCTCCTTGTAGGTCTGCCCCCATATTCTGATCTCTTACGACCCTGCGACGGGGTTCAGCTCTCTTTCCTTGGGGAACACGGGTAAGTACCGATAAGCCAGTGAAAAGACCAGAAATCCATACCCCACCACGGCCAGTCCGATGCCCCATTCCTGCCACGTGGGGAGGTAGCCCCAGAATCGGTCAAACGGCATGACGGGGATGGCCAGGGTGACGATGATGAAGAGGAATCGGTTCAGCACGATCCCGATGCAGGTCAGGAGGCAGGCAACAATGAGCCAGCCCTGGTTTTTCCTGGCCTGGGGCGTCATGAGGATAATGGCGGGGAGGATGCCGCAGAATACCATTTCGCATACCACCAGCCAGATGCCGTAGGGTCCTTCTCTGAAAAAGCTCTCAAATGTGAGCCCCGCCCTTGGGACAACGCCGTAGATCCAGGCTAAGTAGTCAAAAATCTTCAATACTATATAGAGGGAAAGGAGCCATGCGGAGATCTTTGCAAGGAGTTGAATGGCGCTGTCAGGCACCAGTTTCTTGCGGGTCAAGAATTCCGTCAGCTTGGTGCAGAGGATGGTAAAGCAGGGACCGCAGGCGACGGCGGACAGCACAAAGAGAAAAAATGTCCACGGCCAGATATAAAAGCCTTCCCTGGCCGCAAAGGGCCTGGCATACATCACTCCAAACATCCCGCCTAAAGATCCCTGGTGAAAAAACGACAGAAAGGTGCCGGTTGCTGCAAAGACAGCCATGATTTCATGGAGGTTATGTCCGAACAACCTCAGCTCCTTGATCTCCTCCAGCTTTCGATTTTCCAGGATGATGGGAATGAACTCGATCGCCAGGACCATCAGATAGCAGGTAATGCAGAAAGACACCTCGACCAACATGGAATGGATATTGGCGTGCCAGAAGATAAACCAGCCCCTGATCGGCTGACCGATGTCGATGCCCAGCATGGCCATGGCGCCCGAATAACAGATGAAACCGACGATAACCGCGGTGTTGATAATATTTTTCAATTCTTTTTTACCGATGATATAGGTCAGAAATCCGGTAAAAAAAGCCCCTGCGCCAAGTGCGATCACGGCCAGGTCAAATACGATCCAGAGGGCGAAGGCAAAGACATTGCTCATATTCGTCTGATTCAAGCCCTTCCAGAGGCAGAGAAAGGCCGACAGGCCGCCCCATGCCATGAGGCCCAACCAGGGGAGGGTCCAGAAGAAAAAGGCCCATGGGGAACATCTCTTAACTCCGTGCGGCAACAATACCGAATCCATTACGAATCCTCCTGAGATCTAAGTGCTAAAACGTATCGCGTCCCGGTTTGGTGGACCACTCTTCTTTCATCCAGGTCTTGTTGACAACGGGCTGGTATTCGCCGGGCAGGAAATTATCGCCCAGCTTCCGGACCCAATCCCTGCTGGATTGGTAATAGACCTTAGGCTCCGTGCCGATCCGTTCCAAGAGTCTAAAGGTGAACGGGTGCTTGGTGAGCTTGGAGACCTGGTGCTCGGGATTATTCAGATCTCCGAAGGTGATGGCTCCGGCAGGGCAGGCCTCTGTGCAGGCAGTCTGGTACTGGTCTTCTTCGATCTCCCGACGGTCTTCGGCATAGGCCTGGCTTTTGGCCCTCATCAGCCGATGGTGACAGAAGGTGCATTTTTCAACCACGCCCCGCATGCGGGGAGACACCTCTGGAGAGAGGTACCGGTCAAGGCCCTTGCCCTTTGGAAAATAAGCATCCCACCAGTTGAAATACCTGGCCCCGTAAGGGCAGGCCGCCTGGCAGTACCGGCAACCGATGCATCGGGTATATATCTGGCTGACAATTCCTGTGTGAAAGTCCAGCTTCGTGGCGGTCGCAACACACACCGAAACACAGGGCGGGTGATGGTCGCAGTGCATGCAGGGTCTGGGAAAATAGCTGACCTCGGTGTCGGGGAACTCCTTGCCGTTGGTAATTCGGTACAGACGCATCCAGGTGATGACGCGTTCCTTGTCCGACTGATCAGGCCTTACGGAAACATTGTTTTCCGCCGCACAGGCAACCATGCATGTCCCGCAGCCGGTGCACTTGTCAAGATTGATGACCATGCCGTACTTGTGCCCGGGTTTTCCGTGGTCATTTTCTTTTTTCATGAGTTACCTCACTCACATGAAACATCAGGGTTACTTGAGTTTGTTGGGTTACTTGAGTTACTTGAGTTTGTTGGGTTTGTGCTTATATACCAAATCTGCCGCGCAGTACTCGCTGGCTTGATCACCGTATCGACCCCGTAACCTTCCCATTCAACCCAACAATAAACTAATGTACCCGCCCTCACACCTTAACCAACTTCACGCGCGTATTCCACCAGACCGGGTAGCCTGTGACCGGGTCTTGTTCTGCCTGGACAATGGCATTGGGGTTGACGCCCTTGCCCTTGAGAAACTCGTCGTAACCCGTATGTCCAAATCCTACGGGCATGTAGACAATATCGGGCATTGCCCCCCCAAAGAGATCGATTCGGGCCTGCACCTCTCCGACCGGCGATTGGACAGCCACCAGGTCTCCCTGTTTGAGACCGTATTTGGCGGCGGTCTTGGGATTGACGGCAGCAAAGGATGTCTCCTTTAAGAGCTGGGTGTCAGGGAGGGTCTTGTACAGGAAAGGCGGGCTTGGTATCCACCCGCTGGCCAGATTGATCATTTCGTAGGGCATCATGGAAAGCGGATAGTCAGAGCGATTCGCCGTCGATGTGGGGGTCGCATAGTGGGCCATGCAGGCCGCATCGTCTCGAACCGCGATCCGCAAGTCCTTGGCCGAGGCCCTTTGAATCGCCTGATCAATAAGCTGGCTGTAGAATTCGAACTGGCCGCTGGGCGTCTTGAAAAGCCATGGCCACTCTCTTGCCTGATCCAGCGGACGATACCAGAGTCCTCCAGCCATCAGCTTCTTCCACATGTCGTCAAACGAGTTATAGCCTGGTTTGTCCCCGGCCTTCGGGTTCTGGGGCTTCCAGGCCGGTGCAGCCCGATCAAAGCTGACCCGTCCGCCGCCGGCGTCATAAAGGCCCTTTGCCCGCTCCTTCACGACATCCTCGAAGCCTTCCCACGGAAAGGCCGATCCGACCGATTCACCGATTGCCTTGGCCATCTCGATCACCGTATCCCCACAGTTCCGGGTGTCGTAAATGGGCTTAACGACCGGTTTTGACAGACCGTAGAAGGGGTATTGCAGGCCGACAGGCCAGACCATGTCATCCATCTTTTCGAGATACGTGCAATCCGGGAGAATCAGGTCCGCCATATTGGCGGTTTCATCCCGATAGGGGGAGAAACTGACGACAAACGGGATTTTTGCCAGGGCGTTTTTGAAGGCGCCTCCGTCAGGGAGGGTAAATGCCGGATTTGCCGAGAATACCATGAGCGTGTCAATCGGCGATTTGGGGCTGCGGTTGATGGCGTCTGCGAAATTGCTGATCAGACTTTGGGTGAATGGGTACTCTTGGGTCCCCCCCCGGTCCAGTCTCGGCTTCTTAAGCCCTTGGCTCGCAATATCGTCTCGTTCAAAATAGGGGAGAGGATTAAGGGGAATCGGGTCAGGCAGAAGCACCCCTCCCGGACGATTGATCCTCCCTGTCAGGGCATTCAGGCTTTGGACGGCCATGAACTCATAGAGGCTCCCATTTAGGTCGTTCTTCCCTTTGCCGTAAATGGCAACGGGGGCCTTGGCAAGTCTGAATGCTGCGGCCAGTTTGACCATCACGTCAGGCCGTACACCAGTTATTTTGGACACCTGCTCGGGAGAATAGTTTTTCAGGACCAGGGTCTTGAACCCGGAGTGAGGCCTTCCGTCGGTTGACTGCCAGTCCTCGAATCCAAAGGTATGTTCCGCCACAAATCCGGCGTCATATTTGCCCGATCGGATAATGACGTGGGCGAGGCCCAAGGCCAGCGCAGCATCGGTTCCAGGCCTTGGCGCAACCCAGAGGTCTGCCTTTGAGGCGGTATTGGATGCCCGGGATTCGACCTGAACAATATGCGTCTTTCGCTTTGCCGGGTTGGCGTCATGCCACATGCCCCATGCGTTCATGACCCTGCCTGGCGCCCCCCAACCCTCGAGAAGGCCGCAGCCGAAGCTTAAGACAAAATCTGAATTCTCAAGATCATAGGCAACAGGGGCATCTCTCCCCTCCATCACAATATTCCCCATCCGGTAGGTATCCGACAAGGAAGGGAGCCTGACGTAGTTGGGGCTTCCAACGGCCTGCATGAGACGTTCGATCAGGGCCGATGCCGTTGTCCCCTCACGGTTTCCATCCACGGCAGCGATCGCCTCCGGCCTCCCGGACTTACGGAGGGCGGAGATCCTGCCGGCTATTATCCTAAAGGCATCGTCCCAACTGATGTTCTGGAACTCACCCGAGCCCCTCATCCCCACCCGTTTCATGGGGCCGGTAAACCTGAGGGATTCATTGTAGAGCAACTGCAGGCCGCCCATGCCGACCGGGCAGATCCCGCCGGCGTTGACGGGATAATCCGGCCGTCCCTCGATCTTGACGGCCCGGTTATCCACCTTTCGCACCGAAATGCCGCAACCCCCGGGGCAGAGATTGCATACCGAACTGACCTCAGAGAATTCGCCGGTCGGAGGGACAGGCACCCACGGCCAGTTCTGGGTCCATATGGCGACATCATCCGTGAACTTCCAGGGAAGCGGGGTTACCTGGATGCCCGCCACCCCGCCGACGACGGTTGCGATGAAGTTTCTTCTGGTTAATTTCATAGTCATCTTCCCCTTATTTATGACATACAAAACAGGCGTTGTTCTGTTCCTGTCCCATCTGGGTGTGGCATTCGGCGCAGTCATCCATCTTCATACGATCCGACGGCTTCTTGTTCCAATAGAAACCCGAGATGCGTTTACCCCAGATGTTGATACTGTAACCGGTCAACCGGTTTTCCAAATATAAGGGGAGCTTTTCGTTGCCGGCAAAGTCCCCGTGACAGGTGTCGCATGCGATTTTGCCCATATTGACGTGTGCGATGTGGGAAAAATAGACGCAGTCGGGTTGCTTTGAATAGACGAGCCAGGGGATCTGTTGGTCAGTGGCCACATATCGTGTCATGAGGTCCTTTTCTTCGGGGGTTTCTCCAAGGGGAGATCCGGGGTCCTCATGGCATTCGGTGCACTTGGCGAGCCTTGGGATGCCGGCGAAGGTGCCGTCTTCCCGGAACTCATGACAGAAAGAGCACTTCTCTTCCTTTTTCTCGCCCTCGATGCCGTCGACCTTATCAGGGTTCAGATGCAGCGCGTGATTGAAATTGATCGGCTGGGCCTGCTTGGAATAGAGCACGGCGGGAAAGATGATCCATCCCACAACCAATGCGGCAATCAGCCCTACAAGAAAAAAACCGACATCCTGAATCGCAACGTTAATATTCAACCATTTTGGGAAAAAACCGGCAGGTGGAGAGGCGTCCCCGCTTTGAGAAGGCCTTTTGGAGGAATTCGCTCGATTTTTCATGATTGTTAAGCCTCTTACATCGGGT
This sequence comes from Thermodesulfobacteriota bacterium, assembly GCA_030837545.1. Classification (GTDB taxonomy): domain Bacteria; phylum Desulfobacterota; class DSM-4660; order Desulfatiglandales; family Desulfatiglandaceae; genus AUK324. The sequence goes on from JAUPKI010000026.1 coordinate 11,788, forward strand.
TTAGGGTTAAATGACTAAGGGGCCAACAGCTTTTGCGTATTTACCTAACTGCTCCGCGCTTTGTCAAGGGAAAAACAATGCCGCCAACGCTGCCATTCAGAGGCTAAAATCGTTTGACCCGTTTGCGGCGCCGTTTAGCTGCCTTGGCCTGTTTTTTCTTCTTCTGAACGCTCGGTTTATCATAGAAACGCCTCTCCTTGATCTCGGAAAAGAATCCCTCTTTGGTCAACTTTCGCTTAAGGTCTTTGATCGCCTTTTCGATTTGATTGTCACGAACAACCACTTTCATATTTACACAACCTTTCTATCGTTGGATGGTCCCGCAAGACCGCGGAAGGCGCGGTATGGTGCGCGGGCTGGGTGTATTCCTGAAAACAAAAAAAGCACCTCGGTTGTACCTGAGATGCTTTTCCCTGCCTAAAAAACAAATTCGCCACTGCTGGCGCGACGTATCATGCGACGGTCATGCAAACATCTGATGATACCTCTTGGATGTTGGATACGGGTTGGAAGCACTCATAGGTTCCGGGGGTTGCCATGGATCCATTGGGACCGGAAGCCCTTGTGGCACATCCCTGAACCGAGAAACTTCCGATCATTTAAAATTCACCCCCTTCGCCTTCCTCATTTTATAATAACTTAATCAAAACGATGTAATAATATTTATTGGAAGGAGCTTTGTCAATCATTTTCTTGGGCATTTTTTTGCGTTTTATTTTTGATCCGCTATCCCCCTCATTCATCCGTTATCCGCCATGGGAAACGGTTGCCCGCTATCCGGCACCCAGTCTTCCCTGCGAAAATGGGATCTTCGACGATCAGCCATGAGCTATCATCTATCGCCTCCTGAGCGCCAGCCTGGCAACGGATTCAATGTGATAGGTGTGGGGAAACATGTCAACCGGCTGGATTTCCAGCAGATCATAGGCAGCGGTCATCACGGCCAGGTCCCTCGCCAACGTAGCCGGATTGCATGAGATATAGACCACTTTCTTAGGCGATAACGACATGGCCTGGGTCAGTACGTCTTTGTGCATGCCGACCCTGGGCGGATCGATGATGAGGAGATCCGGCGCGGCCGTTATTTCTCCCAACTTTTCTCGAATGTCCCCGCATATGAACCGGCAGTTCTCGATCCTGTTCTCCCTGGCGTTCATGGCAGCGTCCGATATGGCGCTTTGGCTGATTTCGATCCCGGTGACACTTCGAACCTTATCTGCCAAAAACAGCGGGATGGTTCCCGTGCCGCTGTACAGGTCAAGGACCGTCTCAGACCCCTGGAGGTCTGCATAATGGACCACGGTTTCATACAATCGTTGGGCCGACCTGGAATTGGTCTGAAAAAAGGAGTTTGCCGAGATCCTGAAATCAAAGGGGCCTATCTTGTCATGGATATAGCCATCCCCGAAAAGGACGGTTTCTCGCTCCCCCACGGCAATGGATGCCCCCCGGCTGTTGATGTTGTTGACCACGGTCGCAACCCGTTCGAACCTCCCTGTCATGAGATCGGCCAGCGGCTGAACCCCATCCTGCCGCTCTTCTGATGTGACGATATTGACCATCCATGCATCCCATGCAACGGAATGGCGGAGGGTCAGGTAGCGCCAGAAGCCCTGATGGGTCTTGAGGCCATAGACGGGGATACCGGAGTCCCTGGCGTATGTTCTCACCAGGTCCAGGAGCTGGTTGCCGGTCTCGTGCTGAAGGAGGCACGCCTCAGTGTCAATGACCTTCTGAAAGGCGCCGGGCACATGGAGACCCAGGGCGAAATCGCCCTCCTGATTCCGCATGCCCAACTGATCAGGAAGGTACCATCGCCGGTCAGAAAATGTAAATTCCATCTTGTTTCTATAGGCGAACGTCTTTTCTGAAGGGACGACCGGATGAACCATCACCTGTTTCAGTCCCCCGATGTGGTCGAGGGCCTCCAGCACGTGCTCCCTCTTGTAGCTCAACTGCATCTCATAGGCCACGTGCTGCCACTGGCACCCGCCGCAGTATCCGAAATAGGGGCACGGGGCCGCCACCCTCTCCGGGGATGGGGAGAGGAGTTCCACCATGCCGGCCTCGGCGTAATCGCGCTTTTTCTTGAAAATCCTTGCGGAAATGCGGTCCCCCGGAACCCCCCCCTGGACAAAGACCACCAGCCCGTCCAGATGGCCGAGCCCCCTCCCGCCATAGGCCATCTTTTCGATGGCCAGTTCTATGATGTCGCCCTTACGCCATGTCATGTTTTGTCGTTTCCTGTTTGTGTGGGAGCTTTTTGGAGCACCGTTTCTTCATGAGACCAGATTCTCACGGCTCACATGCATGAATCGGTGCATGCCATTCGACTACTCGGCGATCCTATCGAAAAACACTCACCCTGGCAATCGGTAAAAGCAGGTGGCTTCGAAGACCCAAATGGGTGAGAGCCGGTTCGAAGGGCAAAGCCCCATGCCTGACCCATCCATGAGTTCCCGGTTTTTTATTGTGCAGGCCAGTGAATTAGTGATAGCCTCAACAGATCTCTCGGCCACCGTCCATACCCCATGGACAGGGGCCGAGCCACTGTCAGGAAGGACGATGCCTTATGCACGACATCAACTACTTTCACGAGCACGAACTCAGGGAACACGATTTCTTGGGCTGCTGCAAGGATTGTCAAAACAGTCTCAGCATCATCAAACCCCATGTCCTGGCCTTTGCCGAACGGATTCGAAAATACACCCGGGAGATGCTTGAGACGCTGGCCCCGGACGATCTCTATAGACTGTACCAGCTTTTGGACGATCTGGCCCATCTCGAGGTAGGCGCCCACTTGGCCAGCCTCATTCTGGAAGAGGAGGAGATCAAGGCCGTGCTTCCGTTGATCCGGGCCTATTATGCCGCCTTCTTTAACATCCACGAGATGCACCTGGCACAACAGTTGGTCGCATCCCAGGACCCCTGGGAGACCCTTGCCGCGTTTCCCCTCTATCCCCGGTATGAGTCCCTGATCCGGACCCAAGCGGAGACCCTGCCGGGTTTGTCCTCCAAGAGGCTCCTCTTTATCGGCTGCGGCCCGGTGCCCATGAGCCTGATTCTCATGAACCGTTTCTACCAGACCCGGTCCCTGGGCCTGGAGGCGTCCACAGCGTGCGTTGATGCGGCCAGAGAGGTGATCCACGCCCTGGGCCTGGAGAAGGATATTGAGATCGTTCATGGGGATGACTCCCTGCTTCAGGACCTGGAGTGGGACGCGGTCCTAATTGCGGCCCTGGCAGAGCCGAAAGAGAGGATCTTTCGACGTCTGCGAGGCATCTTGGCGGAAAAAGACGGTCATATCCCCGTCATCTACAGGACCTACACGGGGATGCGTGCCGTTCTGTATGCGCCAGTAAGTGAGGACGATGTGAGGGGTTTTCGCATCCTCAAAAAGGTCTTTCCCACCGGCCGGGTCAACAACACCACGGTCTTTGCCGAGTTGGCCAGGTGATGGGCCCTGAATTTGAGGCCATCAAGACCGAATTGATCCGCCTGGATGCCGCGCTCCAGAATCTGACAGAGGATCAGATTCAAAACGCACCCGACGAGGTCTATGGCGCCCACCTGGACAGACTGAACCGCCTGGCCGCGGCCCCCGTGTCAGACGAGCTGGTCCAAAGACTCCTTGCGGATGTCGATCTTGGACCGGCCATTGCCCGCATTTCGCGGCTGAAGCGACAAAACGGTCTGGGGCTGGAGCTTCAGTTCGCGGAATCGATGATGTCCGCTCCTGATCCGTGGGCCTGTCTCCAACAATTCGTCTATTATCCCAATTATCTGGCCCTGGCCCGAATGGAATATGGGGGAGCGGGACTCCATACTGGAGACAGTGTGATCTTTTTAGGGAGCGGTCCGCTCCCACTGAGTCTCATATGCCTCTCGAGGCAGTACGGTGTTGAAGGGGTTGGGATTGAGCAGGACGAGGAGCATGCAGCACTCTCAGAAAGGATCATCCATAAACTGGGGCTGGGTCATGGCATTCAGATCATCTGGGGAAACCACTTTGCGCTGCCCCTAAAGGCGCCGTGCAGTCTCATTATGGTGGGGGCCGATGCCCTGCCAAAGGCCGAGATATTCGCCCATCTTGCAGGGATCCTTGAGCCGGGTCAAATGATCTCGTACCGGGTCTATGAAAAGGGGTTGCGCCGTCTGTTTGACGCTGCATCCTCCTTGGTTCTTCCTTCAAAATTCGTGGAAATTGCCCGCATCCGACCCGAACCGCCGGTGAACAACACCTCCGTCTTTGCGGTCAGGAGGGGATAGCCGCTTGCTGAAGCAACCGTAAATTCTACCCGTTCACCGGCTTGCCTCCGTTTCCGTTCAGGGCCACAACAATAGGATATCCCTGCACCTCGCCCAGGACCACCCGGACCCCGTAGACCTGGTGAATGGCCTCCGGGGTGACCGCCGTCCTGTCGCCCTGGGTGTGGACCCTGCCGTCCTTGAGCATCAGGAAACGGTCGGCATATCGCAGCGCGAGATTGATGTCGTGCAGGCAGATGACCGCGGACAGACCCCGTCCCTTGACGGCCGTGTGGACCAGGCCCATGACCTCCAACTGGTTCTTGAGGTCCAGATTGCTGGTGGGCTCATCCAGCAGGAGGAGGTCCGGTTCCTGGGCCAGGGCCCTGGCCAGAATAACCTTCTGCATTTCGCCGCCGCTGAGGGTGCTCACCGGCCGCATGGCAATGCTGTCTAACGCCATCTGTTTGAGGGTGGTCTCGACGATCTGAAGATCCCTTTCTTCGGCCTTCCATTTAATATAGGGCTTTCTCCCCAGTAGAACCGCATCAAAGACCGCCAGTTCCTCCTCTCCGTATCGCTGCGGCACATATCCCATGTGCCTGGCAATTTCATCCCCTTTCATAGAAAGGACATCTTCACCATGAAGACGGATCGACCCGCCTTTGCCCCTGAGGATCCGGTTGATGCACTTTAGAAAGGTCGACTTTCCTGCGCCGTTCACCCCCAACACGGCCAGGATCTGACCCTGTTTCAGCTCAAGGTGAATATCCCTGAGCACGGCATGACTATTATAATTGAACTGGAGCCCGGCAATGGACAGCATCATTTCCCTTCCCCCCTTACCAGAAGATAGAGAAAAAGAGGAGCCCCCATGAAAGACGTCAGGACGCCCACAGGGAGGGTCCCCGATCCTATAAGGATCCGGCCGACCGTGTCTGCCAAAAGGAGGAGAAGGGCCCCCACGATGCAGGCATAAGGGATCAGAAGGCGATGATCCGCCCCCACCATGCGCCTCGCGATATGCGGGGCCAGGAGACCGAGAAAGGCGATGACCCCGTGAAAGGCCGTCACCAGGGCGGCCACCAGGGCGGCCATGAGCATGCCCCACAATCGGATTTTCTCCACCTCAACCCCGATCCCCTTGGCCACGTCTTCCCCTGAGGAGAGGGCATTCAGGTTCCATCGATTCAGGACAAAATAAAAGGTGACGATTACCGAGGCCGCGGTCATCACGCCGATCTCCTGCCAGCTCGAGCGCGAAACATCGCCGAAGGTCCAGAAGACGATGGTGGCGATCTCTACCTCTGTAGCAAAATACTGGATCAGGATGGTGCCAGATACAAAAAGGGACGAGAGGGCCACCCCTGCCAGGATGATGGACCCCGGCGAGAGTCGCTTTACCCTGGAAAGTGCCAGGATCACCAGGGTGGCGACCATAGCGCCCAAAAAGGCGAAAAACGTGACGGAAAAAAGATTTTCAAGAAATACCAGGGACGAGGCCGTGGTTCTCAGGACGCTGCTCTGGATGGCGCCTGCGCCCAGGACGACGATGGCGAGGGCCGCGCCAAAGGCGGCCCCGTGGCTGATGCCCAGGGTAAAGGGAGAAGCCAGGGGATTCTTCAGCAGGCACTGGACCGCAACGCCTGAGATGGCCAGGCCCCAGCCTGCCACAATGGCTGCCGCGATCCGGGGCATGCGGATGTTCCAGATCACAACCCCTGCGGCCCCCTCCTTGTAGCCGAGCAGGGCCCGGATAATCTTTAACGGGGAAAGATCGTAGGTCCCCGCGGCAATGGCATAAATGGCGAGGACCCCCAGGAGCGCGAGCAGGACAAAAAAGAAGATGACCTTCTGTCGAAGCAACCCCTTGTAGGAGGCGATCAGCCCGCCTTGAGGCCCGCCCTTTATGTGTTCTGCAGCAATCATTATCCTGCACAGCCCCTGCACAAAGACTGTCCGTTTATCTTCTCCAGCCTGGAGAGCATGGTGGGCTCCTGGCAGCGGTCACAGGGCATGGAGGGCTCAATCATGGCCTTTTCAGGCACGGGGGCGCTGGCATTCCTGATCGAAAACAGCTCCTCCAGGGGTGTTTCAAGGAGTTGCCGACCCTTGTTCAGGTGGAGCGTCTGGAATTCACGTCTCTCCTCCGGCGAGGCCTGATCCTCCCTGATCTTCTGAATCAGGTTCAGATGTCGATCGCTCAGGTTCATGACGCCGTTGAGCAAGGCGATGCGGACCCCCTCTCCCGTTTTTCGGCTTACGATCGTATAGACATGCTTCCCCTGATCCTTGAAAAGCAGGTTCCCCTTGCCCAGGGTGCACCCGGTCAAGACCTGAATGGCGTCGGTGCCGCAGGCGTTGGTCTCCACCGTGGCCACCATTTCCTCATCCGGGGAGCGTCTCTCCTCAAGCCACGCAAGGGCCGCCTTGCCGGCCCGGTACCCGATGGCCAGTCCAGGGCAGATGTGCCCGTGAAACTCGGCGCACCGCTTGAAGTCTTCTTGTTCCATGATCTCGTCTGCATTCATAGAATTTTCTCCTTTACTCGTGCTCTTGAAGCTGGATGCCGGATACTCCAAAGTTTGGAGTTACGAGTTTGGAGCGCCTAAAGTTAAGATAGGGACCAATTCCAATTTCAATGTTTAACTCCACACTCCACACTTTAGTCCCCTTAGCTCCCTTTAGGCACTTTTACGTCAGGTCCAGGGGGCGATATTCCGTATCCCATCGCGGCTGATGGTGAAGATAAAAGTTGCCGGAAGGGGCATCATCCCTTCGCGCATCAACGGTTTGAACAGCAACGACGTCTCCTCTCTACAAAAAAAAACCACGAAAGCCCCTCCTGCCTGAGGAGGATTCACCTTCGTGGTGTGTGATGATCCGTAAAGTTAGGTTCTTTTGGGTCGTCCGGGCTTCATGCCCAAGAGAGACTTCTTGCCTCGAAGGCTTTTATAATGATTCCCTTCTCCTTTGTCAAGCCGAAAGCAGGATCAGCCGTCCCTGATCGTTTCACAATCGAGGTGTTTCCCTGCCCCCTCTCAGATGGCCTGACGCCCCCCTGTAAACCTCACGGGACCTGTTTGGCCTGTCTGTTAAAGCAGAAAAAGACCAGGACCCCGCAAGCGATGGTTGCGCCACTGTACAGGGAAACCATCGGGTTGTCCTTTATACAGAAGACAATCATCCAGAGGTTGAACAGGATAAAAAAGAGGGGCGTGATGGGATATCCGAAGGTCCTGTAGGGGCTTTTCAGATGAATCCCCTTTGCACGCAGGACCATCATGCCGATCACCGTCAGCATGGCGAAGAGCGACAGGGTCACGCCGATGTATAAAAGGAGTTTGTCAAAGGATGAGGTGATCACCATCAGGATGGCGATGGCGCCTTGCAGCAAAATGGCCTGGGCCGGAGCCCCATGTCGCCGGGTTACCTGGCCGAAACGGCCAAAAAAGAGACGATCCCTGGCCATGGCATAGTAAACCCTCGGTCCGGCCAGAATCATGGCGCTGATGACCGAGAGGAGACAGAAGGTGATGGCCCCCGCAAAGATCCTTTCGATTCCCTCCCCGAACAGGGCGAAGGCCGACGCGGCCCCCACCTCCAGGACCCCGCTCATCTCAGCAGGAGAAAGCGCATAGATAAAGACCACGTTCAGGAGCAGGTAGAGGATCATGACCGAAAGGGTCCCCCAGAACAGAGAGAGGGGAAGGTTCCTGGCCGGGTTCTTGATCTCAGCGCCTAAATAGGCGGCCGCGTTCCACCCGCTGTAGGCAAAGGAGATGAAGATCAGGGATGAGGCAAATCCGGTTGAAAAAAGGCCGCCGGTCTTGGACCCCGAAGCAAAATGCCCCATGGACCCATCCCCATAGGCGATGCCAGCCCCCACAAATGCAACAACTACCGCAATCTTGAACCCCGTCAAGACATTCTGGACGCGGGTTCCAATATGGAGACCCCAGGAATGGATCATTGAAAACAGGATGATAATCCCCACGGCAAGGAGGGACGGAGGCGAAATATGGACCCATCCGGTCTCAATCCATGGGTCATGGGAGATGCCAGGCAGGGCGTTTGGAAACACCCTGAAGAAATAGGAGGCAAAGGCCATAGCCGCGGCCGCAATGGGCGCCGAGAACCCAACCACCAGGGACGTCCAACCGGAGAGAAACCCGCTCAACCTGCCGAGGCTTTCACGCAGATATACATATTCTCCCCCGGCGATGGGGAACATGGCCCCCAGTTCGCCGTAACAGAGCGCCCCCGAAAGGGCCAAAATTCCACCCACAAACCAGCACGCCAGCATGGTTGCGGGATCGCCTAGGGCCTCCATGATAAAACCGGACGTAGTGAATATGCCGGTCCCGACCATGTTGGCGATGACGAGAATGATGGCCGAGCCCGCGCCGATCTCCCTTTTCAGCCCCGCGTGAGACTCGCCGCTTGTTGTCATGCTATCTGTACCCCTAACGCGGATAAACCGGAATTTGGGAATTTAGGGGTTGAGGAATTGACCCTTCGCCCTCTTATCCTCCGGACAGGCACGGGCCCACATAGATCAGGCAGAGGAACTTTTCCTTGGCCTTGTCCGCGGCCGTTGCCATTCCATCAAGGGTCGTTCTGGCGAGGGATTCACTCGCTTGATACCCGACCTTGTAAACCAGGTAGGCGGGTGTTGTTTTAGGATGCCATTTCGTGAGGAAAGCGACCAAGTCCTTCACATTCTTCAGGCCCACCGGCGCGTCAAGGGCGACTAAAACATATGGAGGGTCGATGGCCTTACATGAACATAGGCCTCCTTCCAATCCCTGGGGTCCGTATCCAGGAACATGCTCTTCGGCATCAAGGACTGAAATATAACCCCCCTTGTCTTTACGGATATGCTGAAGTAAAACCCATGATCCACCACCCTCTTGATCTCGCCTTTCAAAGGGGTGCAGCCGTTTGTTGATGCCGATTCCCTGCTAATCACGACGTCTTCCGGCCTGACAGACAGATATCGTTTGGGTCCTTCTACGGGCGCACTCAGCTCTATTTTGAGATGACCCACCACCGCTCTGGCGCCCTCAAACATCGCTGGAAAGACATTTTTCATGCCCACAAATTCCGCCGTGAAAAGCGAGGTTGGATGCCGAAACACATCCATCGTCTCCCCGTTCTGTTCTATACGACCCTGATTGATAACGGCGGCCCGTTCGGCCAGAAAGAGGGCATCGGAAAAATCATGGGTCACCATGAGGAAGGTCGTATTAGAGGATTTGTGAAGGTCTTTCAGGGAATCCCGGACCTCCTCTCTGAAATTGGGATCCAGTGCGGACAGGGGTTCATCCAGAAGAAGCACCTCAGGCGCCACCATCAGGGCCCGGGCCAGGGCCACCCGCTGCTTTTCGCCGCCGCTCAAATGGACCGGAAGCCGTTTCAGGATGTGGGAAATTTGCAACAGGTCAATGAGACGCTCAGACCTCTTTACGGCATCGTCGTGTCGAACCTTGTGAAAATGAAGACCATATCTGATATTATCCCATACGGTCTGGTGAGGAAAGAGGGCATGGTCCTGATAGACAATCCCGATCCCCCGTTTTTCCGGTGGCAATCCGGTAACCTCCCTGTCGCCGATACATATTCTTCCGCTTTGGATGGGGACCAGGCCTGCGATGGCCTCTAACAGGACCGTCTTCCCGGCGCCGGTGGGGCCCATCAAGGCAAAAAATCCATTTTTTTCCACAGCCAAATGGATGTCGCGCAACTGGAAGTCCGATAGGCGCACATTTAGACCTTCTATGCGGATCATATCTCTCTTGCCCTTCGAAGCGTCAGGATACGAAGCGCCAGGAACAGACACAGACACACCAGCACGAGCCACACCGCCACGGGCTGGGAATATTTGAGGCCGTATGCCTCAAAACGTTCATAAATCATCACCGGCGCGATCATGGGATGATAGGCCACAATGACCACGGCCCCGAATTCACTGATGGCGCGCGCCATGCACATGATGAGGCCGATGACCATGCTCCGCCAGGCCAGTGGAAAGGTGATCCGGAAAAATGTGCTCGACATGGATGCCCCCAGGCTTCGCGAGACCTTCTCAAGCCTTGGAGGGATCCCTTCAAAGCCGGCTTTCACCGTATTGATATAAAAGGGCAGCCCTACAAAGGTCAGCACCGTGATAATCCCCGTCACACTCCCCATGATCCGTATCCCCAGATCGCCCAACATCTGCCCTATCCAGTGATTCCGCCCGGCCACGCTCAGGATGGCGATGCCGACGACCGGGTGGGGAATGACGATGGGGAGATCAATGATGCTCTCTACCCATCGTTTCCCCTTGAAATGGGTGCGGGCCAGAAGATAGGCGAGGGGCGTTCCGAAGACAAAGGAGATTAGTGCAGCCGACCCGGATGTATACATACTGAGCCAGATCGACCGGACGACATCCCGATCTTTGAGGGTCTCCTTGAGCATGGAAAGGGAGGGAGCGGTCACCATATCCATCAGCGGCAAGAGGATAAATGCCATGACGATGACGCCGCAAGAGATCGTTAACCAAAAAAACGGCTCCCTCTTTTCCATAATTCCTCAATCCCTAAATCCCTAAATTCTTCAATTCCTCAATTCCCTAATTCCCTAATTCTTCACTTCCACCAAACCCTTCAGCTCCACAGGAAGTCTGGCCTTCATCTCTTCTGTGGGGACCCTGCACGGGACAAAAGGCGGCTGACCCATATCCTTGAGCACCTTCAATCCGCCCTCCGGCTTCAACATATAGGTCAAGAAGGCGATTGCGGCCTCTCTGTTGGGCGCGCACTTGATAAGAGTGACGCCATAGGTGCAGGAATTCCCCTTGATATCCATGAATGTTCCTGGTTCCTTGCCGGTTACC
>JAUPKI010000027.1 GCA_030837545.1 Thermodesulfobacteriota bacterium
CTCTCCGCACAATCTGAAGAAGCCCGCCATTGGTTACGCCTATCGGCGTGTTCATCAGGTGAATGGGGATATCCACGGTAATCTCCTGATCCATGGAGATCTCGTAGAAGTCTGCATGAAGACAGGTGTTTTTGACGGGATCTATCGTCAGTTCTTTCACCATCGCCTTGCGGGTCTCTTCCCCGCGGCTCGATGTGATGTGGAGATCCAGAATGGCGTTCTCGTATCCGGACATCTTGGTGATACGCTCAAATTCAGGGTAATTGACAGTTAGCATGATCGGCTGGGTCCTCGGACCATAAAAAATAGCCGGCAACTTATTCATTTTTCGCAATTTTCTGGCCGCTCCCTTTCCCTTGGTGTCTCTTTCATGGGCGGCAAGTTTTAACTGATGCATGGGATCCTCCCGGATTAATAAAATTTTTCACAAGCGAAAAAAAGCCCAACCACGCTCAGGCGTTGTTATGGGCAGTTAGACAAACAACGTGCTGACTGAATGAGAATTATGGCTTCTCTTAATGGTTTCCCCTAATAGTTCCGCAATAGATAATACGATGATTTTCCGGCAATCTTTGGCCTTATCACTCAGGGGGATGGTGTTGGTGACAACCAGGCTGTCAATCGGCGAGGCCTCGATCCTCTCGATAGAAGGCCCGGAGAGGACAGGATGGGTGCAGCAGGCGTGGATTCCGCCCGCACCCCGGTCCTTGAGCGCAACGGCGGCCTGCGTCAATGTCCCTGCGGTATCGACCATGTCGTCGAGGATGATGGCGGTCTTGCCCTTCACCTCGCCGATGATGTTCATCGCCTGGGATATATTCGGGGCCTCCCGTCGCTTATCGATAATAGCCAAGGATGCATCCAGGCGCTTGGCAAAGGCGCGGGCCCGCTCTACGCCGCCGGCGTCCGGCGAAATAATAACCAGATCATCTCGAAGGTTGCTCTCTATATATTTGAGGAGAATGGGAGCGGCGAAGATGTTATCGACAGGGATGTTGAAGTAACCTTGAATCTGTCCTGCATGCAGATCCATGGATACCACCCGGTTTGCCCCTGCGACCGTGATCAGATCGGCCACGAGTTTTGCCGTGATGGGGACCCTCGGCTTGACCTTCCGATCCTGCCGGCTGTAACCATAGTAGGGAATAACGGCGGTGACGCGCTCGGCCGATGCCCGCCTCATGGCATCCATAATAATCAAGAGCTGCATCAGGTTGTCGTTCACCGGGGTAGAGGTGGACTGGATCACAAAAACGTCCCTTCCTCGTATATTTTCCCCGATTTCCACCTGGATCTCTCCATCGCTGAAGGTCTTGGCGAGGATCTTTCCCGGTTGGGTCCCCAGGTAATCACACACCTTGAGGGTCAGCGCAGGATTTGAGGTACCGCCGAACAGTTTTATTTCCTGGTCCAAATTGAGTCCTCTTTCTATTCTCTTTTGGCTGGGGTGGGAGGATTCGAACCTCCGAATGCGGGCTCCAAAGGCCCGTGTCTTACCGCTTGACGACACCCCAGTAGGGCGGTCAGATGTCGAAGGCCGGAGAATCAGGCAAGGCCTCGCGCCAGAAACATATCTCCCAGATGGCTGTCACCAAGGGCCGCCTTTGCCCGGAGAGCAGTATCTTCTGATTGAAAAACCCCAAAGACACTCGGACCACTCCCTGACATCAGGGCCCCATCCGCCCCCGCCTCTGTGAGCGATTGTTTGATGCGTTCAATAACAGGGAACCGGCCAGCCGTGACCCGCTCCAAGTCGTTTTCCAAGATGGGGCCGATATCGAGCGGCCTTTTCTTTAAATGACTGATAATATACTGATACGCCCCCCTTGTCAACTCCAATTCACTTGAGGCTGCGGATACGTTTAGATTGCCATAGACCCAGGAGGTGGACACTAAAATGGGAGGCGTGATGATAACATACCAGAGTTTCGGCCAGTTTTCAATCGGTTCCAGGATTTCCCCGATCCCCCTGGCAATACAGGACCTTTCCATTAGAAAAAAGGGGACATCCGCGCCCAGGCCGATGGCCATCTCCGCTAATTCTTTCCCCGAGAGCGGAGAGGAACAGATCCGGTTCAGGGCCATGAGGACACACGCCGCATCGCTGCTGCCGCCGCCCAGGCCGGCCGCAACAGGTATGTTCTTGGTAAGCCTTATGGAAACCCCGCCATCCACACCGGTTCTGATAAAAAAGGCTATGGCAGCCCGGCAGGCAAGGTTTTCTTCGTCGGATGGCGCAGGGAAGCCCTGGCAGGATATTCGGATTCGCCTGTCAGGGGTCGTTCGGAGTTCGATCCGGTCATATAGGGAGACAGGCGCCATGATCGAAACCAGTTCGTGGTACCCGTCCGGCCGGCGTCCAAGGACCTTCAGCCGAACATTCAGCTTGGCAGGGGCGAAGTGGATTGACGATGGATTATGGTGTGACGGTCGTCTGGGTGAAAATCCTGTGTTCATATCGCGTTCAGGAGATGAGCACGCCTCAGGGGAGTCCAAGAGGAGTGAGCGCTATGTCTTCACTTCTTGTGGATGCTGACTCCCTGCGGCATACGGAATCCGTTTTACAGGGGCGACTGTGTTCTGGGTCAATCTTCTGCCTTCACTGTCACATAGAGGGTGGAATCTCCCCGCTTGATGAGAAAAAGGATGGTGTCGCCTTTCTTGTAGCGAGTGATTTTTTTAAGGAACTCATCGGCATCCTTGACAGGGCCCTGGTCCAGTTCCAAAATGATATCTCCCGGTCTGAGACCGGCTTCAGCGGCAGGCGAACCGCCATCCACCTGAACAATAGCGAGACCCTCGGCGTCAGGGAGACCCAGATCTTTTGCCAACTGGGGCGTAAGGTCCTCCACCCTCATTCCGAGCCGGCTTTCGGACCGGCTTTTCCCCCCCTCTTCAAGGTCCTTTTTCCCCTCCTTCAACTCCCCTATCTTGACTTCCAAAATCCTTTCCCGTCCCTTTCGCACGACCTTTACGGGCACGGCCTTGCCGATGGGCGTGGAGGCGACAATATAGGGTAGGTCATTCATTTCATTGATCTTTTTCCCATCAAAGGAAACGATGACATCCCCACGCTGAATGCCGGCCTTTTCGGCAGGGCTTCCGGACGAGACATCCGCCACCAGGGCGCCCTGCTCGTCCTCCAGGCCCAGCTTGGCTTTCAGCTCAGGGGTAATTTTCTGAATCATGACCCCCAACCAACCCCTGACCACCCTTCCTGTCTTGAGTTGTTCCAGGATCTCTTTGGCCATGTTGATCGGAATGGCAAACCCGATGCCGATGCTTCCTCCGGTCTGCGAAAAAATAACCGTATTGATCCCAATGACTTCGCATCGGGTGTTCAGGAGGGGTCCCCCACTGTTCCCCGGATTAATGGAGGCATCGGTCTGGATGAAATTTTCGTAAGGCCCGGCCCCGATATGCCGATATTTGGCGCTGACAATCCCGGCCGTGACCGTGTTGTCAAGACCGAAGGGATTGCCCATGGCGACGACCCAATCTCCCACTTCGAGACTTTCGGAGTCTCCCATCGGGAGAGGGATCAGCTCTTGGTCGCTTTCGATTCGAATCAAAGCGAGATCCGTCTTGGGATCGCGGCCCACGATATTTGCAAGGAAGCTCTTCCCGTCTGCCAACTTCACGGTGATCTCGTCAGCCTTCTCTACCACATGATTATTTTACAGAATGAACCCCTGTTTATCGATGATAAACCCGGATCCAAGGTTTTTCTGTTTAAAATCCTTGGGCATCTGATCGCCAAAGAAACGGTCGAAAAAATCCTTTAACGGATCGTTGGGTCCGGATGGACCGCCGAAGGAAAAGGGGTGAGCCAATCCGCCGGCAATGGTCTTGACGGTGCTGATGTTAACCACAGACGATTTTGCCTTTTTGACCAGGCTGGAAAACGATCCAGGGGCGGCAGGCAGAATACTGCTTGTCTGGGCCATTGAAGACGATTGCGGAATAATGAGGGCAGCGAGAATAAACCCTGCCGTCATCCATAATAAAACGCGCCGCACAAGCCGCTGGCTCAGACGCTCGACGCCTGACGGGGCATAGTACATGAAAACCATAAAGACCTTCCCTTCATGCGGTGTAACTTACCTGAAATTTAGAAGCAATAAAACCTGACGCGCAAACGGCCCCCTACAGAAAGTCAGTCATAGACTTACCGGTTTATCCACGCGGTCAGGACCCTATCTTGCCTTTACATAGCGCAACCTGAGCTCGGTCAAAACATTTTCAATGAGCTGTTTCTCCTCCCTCGTCAGATTGCCCTCAGTCTTTTCCTTCAGCATCCCAATAGTGTCGATCACATGTTTGGCAAGGGGGAGGTCCTTCCTTTTTTCGCCGGTCCCGGGGTCAGGGATCTCGCCCAGATGGAGGAAGGCCGTTGAGCTGAGACTCAGGATAAGGGATGAAAAGTTGACCTCAGGGAGGGGAGGCGATGCCGACTCCTTCTTGGGCGGCCCCTTTGCAGGTTCCTCCCTCACCCTTTCCTCTGGGGAATCGTCTTTCTTGAGTTCCCCCTGCTCATCGAACGATCGTCTGTCCTTTATAACAAATCCCTTTTCTTCTTCTGCCATAATCTGACTCCTAAAAAAATGTGATTATGAATTTAGGGATTGCGAATTGAGGAATTACGATATTGACGGAATGGCTTATGTTCCGTCGCGTATCTCCAAATTCCTCAATCACTGAATTCCAAAATTGTCGAAATCCCTGAATCCCTCAATTTTTGAATCCCTCAATTCCCTCTACAACTCAATCCGCTGTGCGGAGAGCACGTTACGTAATGAACGGATTTCTTCAAGGATATCGTCGCTGACAGTGGCGCCAGTCGTGATAAGGATCACATTCTGTCTCTTCTCCTTTTCCTCTCCCACCTGCATGCGATCAATGTTAATCTGATGCCTGGCCAGGGCCGAGGTGATCTGGCCGATCACCCCCGGAGTGTTTTCGTTGCGGATCAGGAGGATATGTCCTTCGGGAATCGCCTCTAAATAGAAATTATTAATCCGCAGTATCCTGGGGAGATTCTTGCCAAAAATGGTGCCGGACACGACATTCTGACCTTCGAGGCTCTTGGCCGTCACCTTCACAAGGCTGGCAAAATCATCCGAACGTGTACTTTTGGATTCCACCACCTCGATGCCCCTCTCAGATGCGATATAGGGAGCGTTGACAAAGTTGACATCGTGCTTGAGGATTGGCGTCAACATCCCTTTGAGCAGGGCGGTGGTCAGCGGGGCGACGTCGTATTCGATGATGGCGCCTCTGTATTGGACCTGCACCTCCACCAGGGCGCTGTCGGCCAACTGGGCCTGAAGCGAACCCATTCTCTCGAGAAGCGTTACAAAAGGCCTCAGCACCGTCATCAGCTCTTCGCTGATGCTGGGCACATTGACGGCGTTCTTCACGGTTCCGTGAAGCAGGTAGGCAATGATCTGTTCGGCCACGTCTTTGGCGACATTATCCTGGGCCTCTTTGGTAGATGCTCCCAGATGAGGGGTGCAGATAAAATTGGAGAGTTCCATCAGCCTTGATTTTCCAGGCGGTTCGGTCTCGAATACGTCAAAGGCCGCCCCTCCCAGATGGCCGGATGCCAATGCCTCATACACATCCTCCTCGTTGACGATCCCCCCCCTGGCGCAGTTGATGATCATGGCGCCCTTTTTCATCTTTGAGATGACTTCCCGGTTAATCATATTGCTCGTCTCTTCTGTCTTGGGGGTATGGACGGTGATGTAGTCCGCCCGGGCCAAGAGGGCCTCAAGGGAGACAGGCTCAAGATCGAGCTTTTCAATCCGGTCCGGCTTGATATACGGATCGTAGACAATGACCTTCATCTTCATCCCCTTGGCCCTGTCGGCCACGATTCGCCCAATATGACCCAGACCGATAAGTCCAAGGGTCTTGTTGAACAGCTCACGGCCCTTGAGTTTTTTCTTTTCCCACTTACCCTCCTTGAGCGAAGCCGTTGCCTGTGGAATATTCCGTGAAAGGGACATGATCATCGCCATGGCATGCTCGGCAGTGGTGATGGTATTCCCCTCGGGGGTGTTCATGACCACAATTCCCCGCTGGCTCGCTGCAGGGATATCGACATTATCCAGCCCAATCCCGGCTCGGCCGATCACCTTCAGGCGGTCGGCCGCCTCAAGGATATCGGCCGTCACCCGAGTGGCGCTTCGTATCGCCAGACCTTCATAACCACCGATAATTCCCTTCAATTCCTCGGGGGTAAGGCCGGTGTTCACGTCCACATCAATCCCAGGGGTTTCCTGGAAGATTTTCACGCCCACTTCCGATAGAGGATCACTTACGAGAACTCTCATGATGAATCTCCTGACCCGGACAAACCGGAAACATTAGAAAAAATCTGAGTCAATCACTATCGCTCCCTAAACAGAAAGCGAAGGCCCTAAGACGAGCCTGTCACGGATGATCTGTATGCTGCAATTTTAACAGGTTCCTGATCTATACGCGGGGAAATCCCGCTAACGTTCCTTTCATCAAAAGGGTTTTTCTAAAAATTATGATTTTACCCAGAAAAGCATCACGATGTCAAGATCCAGTTTGACCTGATCGGTTTTTCCTGTACTGACTCCTGCCGAGGCTGGCAACCCGCCAACCGGCAAGGGCAAACAGGGCATCCGCCCCGATAGGGAGACCTGCCTGCAATTTAATAGGGTCGACACGCCGCCCACCATAGGGTGTCCAAATAATGATTGAATCGTCATTCGGGCCGGATTATAGTGGAGCCACATCCATATTCAAAACCGAAAGAAACGATACCATCGTATAACCCAAGGTGGGCTACCGCCCGCAACCCAATACTGGTTTCGGGTTTCAGGTTTCAGCTTTTGCCCTTGTCTTTCCTGAGGCCTGGACACTGAAACCTTGTTTTAAAACGTGTTGTAAGTTACGAGGCCCTAAGGGGCTAACTGCTGACGATGTTAGGGGGCCAGGTCTTATGGCATTGGCATCTCCCGTATTTCTCGTGGTCGGCCAATAAGAGATGGGGTCGACTTGAAATAATTTTTAGTGAGATTAGAATATCACCCAAACGAAACCATTAGGGTAAGGGGGGCGACCGCTATGTTTGAAGAGATGACTGAAAAGATCGACCTGATGATGGAACAACTGGATGCGTTAAGAGGTCATCTTTGACCTGGACAGCCATCAGCAAGAACTTGAGAAAATTGAAAAATTGATGGCGACCCCCGGTTTCTGGCAGAAGGATCAGGAAGAGGTCTCCCGCCTGAGCCAGGAGAGGGCCTGGATGAGAGGGGAGATCGACGCCTGGCAGAAACTGTACAAAGAGACCGAAGACGCAAGGATCCTCGCCGAAATCGCCCAAGAAGAAAGGGATGAAACGGCCATCAAAGAGGTGCGCCGCGATATGGCCCGCCTCCAGAGAGAAATCAAGGGAATGGAATTGACATCCCTTCTCGGAGATCCAGACGACAAGCGGAATGCCATTGTGGCAATTAATGCCGGGGCCGGCGGGACCGAGGCCCAGGACTGGGTGGAAATGCTTTTTAGGATGTACACCCGGTGGGCCGAGGACAAGGGGATGGACGTCAGGGTCATCGACTACCTTCCCGGGGATGAGGCAGGCATAAAAAACGTCACCCTTACCATCACAGGCCCGTACGCCTATGGATATCTCAAGTCAGAGCATGGGATCCACCGCATGGTAAGGATTTCGCCGTTTGACGCCACAGGAAGGAGGCACACCACCTTCGCATCGATCTCGGTCCTACCCGAAGTGGACACGGACATTGTCATCGAAATCGATGAAAATGATCTTCGCATCGACACCTACCGGGCCAGCGGTCCGGGGGGTCAGCATGTGAACAAGACCAGTTCAGCCGTGAGAATTACCCACCTTCCCACAGGAATTGTGGCCCAGTGCCAAAATGAGAAATCCCAGCACCGCAACAAGGACCTGGCCATGAAGGTGCTCAAGGCAAAGCTCTATAAGGCCGAAAAAGAGAAATTGGAGCAGAAAAAGCATGAGATGCACCAGACCCAAAAGGAGATCGCATGGGGAAGTCAGATTCGATCCTATGTGTTCAATCCCTACCGATTGGTCAAGGATCACCGGACAAATATGGAAGAGGGAAACGTGGACAGGGTCATGGACGGGGGCATCGACATGTTTATCGATGCATACCTGCGATTGAAGTAGGAGAATTACCCTCCGCGGTAGGCCTTCTCAATACTCTCAATATAGCTCCTGATCCCGCCGTAAATGCCGTCTGTGACGCTCTCCTGATACTTGCTGGTGGCCAGCCGCTGTCTTTCCATGGGGTTGCTGAGAAAACCGACCTCCACGAGAACGGCCGGCATTTCGGCGCCGATCAGCACATAAAAAGGGGCCTGTTTGACGCCCAGGCTCTTGATGTCGCCATACATCTTGCTGGTTCCCCCTACCATTCCATTCTGCACGTTATGGGCCAATCGGCTTGACTCGTTGATCTTGGTATTCAGCATGAGGTCGTTCAGAATAGTCTGGAGATCGCTGATGCTCTTTTCGGATGCGGCGTTTTCCCGCGCCGCCACCAACACCGCGCTTTGATCCGTGGCCATATTCAAAAAATAGGTCTCCAATCCATGGATGCGCTCATCTTTATGGGCATTCACATGGAGTGAAATAAACAGATCAGCCTTTTTCATATTGGCAATGGCCGTCCGCTGCTCCAGAGATAGAGAGGTGTCTTTATCCCTGGTGAGGAAGACCTCGCACCCGATCTTTCCCCTCAATTTCCGGGCCAAAAGCCTCGCAATGTCCAGGGTGATATCCTTTTCAAACTGGCCCCCGATTCGACACCCGGGGTCTTTTCCGCCGTGTCCCGGGTCGATGACGATTCTCTTGACATTCAAACCGAGCTGCCTGGCCAGAGAGACCGTTTTGTCAGGCGCCTTTTCCTTCCGGATCCCCTTTCTGACACCCCGTTTCTTAATTGCAGTCTTCGGCTGGGCCTGGATCTGGGGCTCGGGCTGGCTCTGGATCTGGGGCTCGGGCTGGCTCTGGATCTGGGGCTCTGGCTGGCTCTCGGCCTGAGGCTGGCTCTCGGCCTCTTTCGACGCGCGCACATCCACCACTATCCTGAAAGGATCGTAGAGGTGAAATACCTTGTACCCGCCCATTTTTTCGATATCCAGCACCACGCGAACCGTATCCAGCGTGTATTGGCCTGCCCTGGCCCTTTGGAGCAGATCGTTTTTGATCAGGACCGCGGTATCAATGCTCTTGGGGACCCGGGCGTTCTTGAGATCCAGATAGAGCCTGAGCGGCTTGTTCTGGCCTGGGTCGGGCCCCAGCATATGGTGTTCATAGGCCACAGTGTCCTGGAGGTCAATCACTACCCGCGTATAATTGGGGGTCGACCAGTAGCGAATATCTTTGACGTCCACCCGCTTGGTTTGGGGACGGGGGACATCCGCGGCCCCGGTCTTGCCCTCCTTTGCGCCAAGGGTCTTGGCAAGCCTGTTGACCATCTCCTTGGCCTTGGGCCGCATATTTCCAGAGGGGAAGTTGACGTCCACTTTCAGGAATTCCACATAGGCCTGGCTCGGATCGTTTTTGTGTTTGTAAAAGATCTCGCCGATCCTGTACTGGGCATCATCGGCCAGGTCATGTCCCTTGTGTTTGTCGACCAGGGTCCTGTAAAGGGTGATCGCCTCGTCCAGGTCCTTCGGATTCCCGGAGTATCTGGACAGCCCGGTGTAAAGCTCGGCTGAACGATACAGTGCCCACGCGGCCTGAGAACTCGTGGGATATGTCGTGTAGACCTTTTCATAGCGATGGATGCATTTGAGCCATTGATGGCGGTATGACCCCTTTTTCGGCTCGGCATTCAAGGCCTTTCGGCACTCTCCTGCGGACTCGAGCAGGGCCTCCGGTCCGGCCGTGGTCTTGCAGAAGGCCGTGGGGCATCCCGCAAAAAGGCCCGCCAAAAAGAGAAACGTCCAGATGTAATAGATCCTGCTCTTCATATCCACACGATCGTGTTTATACGTTGAATCCCTGAACCTGCGAATGCTTGCCCCCATCTGGGTCATAGCCGATGTTTTCTATATCATTTTTTTCGATTCAAGTCACTGACAGCGTTATTGTCACCCCGGATTGCCTCGGGGACCCGGGAGAATCAGCCGCGAATCACGCGCTCCTTCAGGTCATTGAGCGTCACCAGGGCCTCCACCGGGGTCATGGCGTCAAGATTCAGACCCCTGATCCATTCTCTCATTTCCCAATCCTTGGGCCCGAAAAGGGCCAACTGAACCATGCCCCCTTCCCTCGGTTCGGACACCCGATGACGGGCGAGACGCGGTCTGCCGGTTTCATCCGCCTCGGCCTTCTCCAGGTTATTCAAAATCTCCTTAGCCCGCCTGATAACGCCTTCCGGAATTCCCGCAATCTGGGCGACCTGGATGCCATAACTCCGGCTGGTTCCCCCAGGGACCAGCTTCCTCAGGAAAATAATTTGATCATTCCATTCCCGGACCGCAATATTAAAATTCTTGACCCGCTGTTTGGTGGTCACAAGCTCGGTCAGCTCGTGATAGTGGGTGGCGAAAAGCGTCCGAACGCCCTTTTTTTCTTTGTCATGTAGGGCCTCTGCGACGGCCCACGCAATGCTCAGACCATCGTAGGTGCTAGTCCCCCGTCCGATTTCGTCTAAGATGACCAGGCTTTTAGGACTCATATGCCTCAGGATGTTCGCCGTTTCATCCATCTCCACCATGAAGGTGCTCTGCCCTCTTGCCAGATCGTCCGATGCGCCGACCCTGGTAAAAATGCGGTCGACCAGGCCGATAACCGCCCTTGACGCGGGGACGAACCCCCCCATCTGGGCCATCAGCACGGTCAGCGCCGTCTGCCGAAGGATGGTGGATTTGCCTGCCATATTCGGACCGGTGATGATCATCACCTGCTGTTTTTCAGAATCCAAATGGATATCGTTGGGGACAAAATCCTCTTCTTTGACGCTCAGTTCAATGACGGGGTGTCTTCCCTGTAGAATATCGAGGGCAGCGCTGTCATTGACCTCCGGACAGGTGTA
>JAUPKI010000248.1 GCA_030837545.1 Thermodesulfobacteriota bacterium
GCCAATGGTTTTTCTTGTCCCTAAAAACGTCACAACCATCTGTTGTCGAATCCGCTGTACGTCTTCAGGGGTCGGGCGGAAGGGATAGTTGCGCATATCCGGTCCCGGCCTGGAATTGGCATAGGGGCGGTTGCAGGCCACCTCGCCGTCGTATCCCTCGCACCCGCTGGTTCGAAAGGGCTCGCCGGAATCGATGATTTCATTCAAGGCCTTCTGATCGAGGCCATAGCCCAGAATCTTTCCTTCGGGGGTGTAAGAGAACCGCCCTGCGGTAGAGCTCCGACGATCGATCAGATGCCTGGCAACCTGAATGCGGCGGTACTGATCCATGGGCGGGGGAGGGACTTCGCCCATGGCCGAGTCCGGTTCCGGGAAGAATGAAAAGAGGTGGGTGCGTCCCCCCATGTCCCGCACCCGCTGAATAGCCCCGGCCATCTCCTCTTCTGTCTCGCCCATCCCCACCATAAAGTGGGCGCCCGCATTCCATTCGCCGAATATCTCGATGGCGTCGGCCAGGCACTGCCAGTAGCGGTCCCATCGATGGGGCCCGTTGACCCCCCTCCCTCGGTATCGGTCGAACAGTTCGGGCGTGGCCAGATCAATGGCCACGCCGATCATGTCTGCGCCTGCAACCTTGAAATCGATCAGGTCCTGCCGGTTGAGGACCGTGGGGGCAATGAGGAGGGAAACTGGAATATCCACGGCCGATCTGAGTCGTCGGCAGACCTCAATGGTATGGCCCACGGCACGCTTCCGGGTGACCATGGAGATGCAGACCCGCTTGACCCGGTCTTTTCTCTCCACGAGTCGGCCGACAATCTCCGCCAGGGGGTAGGTGGGCCAGGTGACCCGTATGAAGCTCTTTCCGTTGTAGGCGCCGGGACGTCTGCTCGAGAGCCCGCAGTAGGCGCACCGGGCAAGGCACCCATCGGGATAGGTCAGGAGCAGATTGATGCAGTAGAGCCTTGCATTTCGATAGAAGAGCCCTCTTTTGAATCCCAGCGTCATGGCCGCGGCCAGGCTCATCCGCAGATCGCCGGGGCTTTCCATGACCCGTTCTACGCCATCTGTCACGTTCCTCCTCCTTCACCAGCATGAATGAGAAAAATCGGCCCCCACTGAACAGCAGGTGCGCTGGTACCGGACATCCAGACCCAGTTCCCCGGCCCTTTGGATAACCGCATCCGACGGAAGGGCCATTCGGTTGACCCCGCCCTCGAGGGCCAGAAGCTCCATTTCTTCGTCTCCCCGCCGCCTGGCGCATCCGAGGCTCATGCGGACGTGAGGCATCAGGCGTCGTGCCTCAATGATCATCTCGGCCACCTCCATCGCATCGGGTGTGCGCACCCCTTCAAAGGGCGTACCTCGAATGGCCATGAGCGAAACAATCACCAGTTGCTCGATCCTGAAACGGGCGATCATCTCGAGGGCCTTGAGTTCGCTCTTCATCTCTCCCCGATACAGGCCGCAGATGACATGGGGGACCATGGGCAGATCCGCTCTGTTCAAGGCCTCGAGGGTGGAAACGATGCGGGAGATCCCAAAATCTACATGGCAGACCGACTGGTAGGTTTCATCATCGCCGACCACATCCAGGAGGGCCTGATCCACCCCCGCCTCTTTTAAGGCCATGGCCGTATCCGCATCCAGGAGCCCGCAATGGATGGAGATATAGAGGCCGGTCTGTTCCTTCACCTTCTGAATGGCCGGAATAAACCGCGGCCAGGGGAGGAGGCCTTTTCTGTCGCACCCGCCGCTGATCAAAACGCCCAGACAGCCCTTTCCCGCAAACCGCCTGCACGTGTCGAACAGCACATCCGGTGACATGGCCGCGGGCATGGGCACCAGGATCTTGGCCTGACAGTGATCGCACATGAGGGCGCAGTGGTCCCCGGTGATGGAGATCCCGGGATAGGCTCCCTTGAGCCCGTTGTAGGAGATCATCCCCGGCAGGTAGAAAGTGATCTGTTTTCCGTGGTGGGCCGAAGAAAGCTCCCGGGTCATTCGGAGTTTTTGCTCGATTTCTGTCATCGCAGTTGCCCTGGCCTTCCCTTTTTCATGTTGAAGCGGCCTGGGATCTCCTGGAAGTACTCCCGAAAGCCGATCCAGCAGTAGGGGAGTACCTCAGATAATCGATCCCAGTGTGTTTCGAGCAGCCGTCGGCGGTGGTCTCCGTGTGTCAAGGTCTCCCCCAGTTCCTCCCTCAGTTCCTCCTCATATCCCTGAAGCACCGACAGATCCCCTTTTCGGACGGCCTCCACAGCCCATTTTCCGGCCAGCCGGCCGGCCAGGATGGCGTTGCTGATCCCGGCCCCGGTGATGGGATGGGCATGTCCTGCCGCGTCTCCCGCAAGCATCATATTTCCTCGAACAACCCGGTCAAGGGGCGCGGCCGGGATCCACCCAAATATGGGTTTTCGAGTCGCAGACTGGACGTTTCCCTCACGAGCCATTCGACCCAGAAACCCGTCGAGCACGGCCCTCAGTGCCCCGTGAGTGAAATCGCCTCCGGCCAAAGCGATTCCCACATTGGCCTCATCCCCCCTCGGAAAGACCCATCCATAGGCCCCAAAGATCTTGGAATGGAAAGCCACCTCGGTATGCTCCATCGATCGGGTCAAAGGCACGCGGACCTGGAACCCCGGGATCAAACGACGCACCCTCGAACCCATCCATTTTCCTACCGTGGAGTGGGGTCCATCCGCGCCGATAATAACCGCGGGCCTCATTCGAATCATGCCCCCCCATGTCGGTCTCAGAACGACCTCCCCCCTTTCATAGGCGACCACCCTCACTTCGGTACGGATCTCCACACCTTCTGCCCGGGCGCACTCGGCCAGACGCTGGTCAAAGAGGTCGCGCTGAATAATGACTCCGGGGGCCTTGGTTTCCCTGATGCCCCCGTCCGGCAGCAGGGTTCGCATGGCCTTGAC
>JAUPKI010000249.1 GCA_030837545.1 Thermodesulfobacteriota bacterium
CATGCTGCCATAGCGCGGGCGATATGCCGTGGGGAGAAACAAAGGTTAAACCCTCAGGGAAATGCGTTTTTGGACTGGGAAAGGAAAAAAGATGAAAAATGAGGGGAATGCAAGGTTCATTATTTTGGGGGTCGCCATCTTCTTGGGGTTATCCGCTCTCGGATATCTGTTGGGCGGCAGCATCGTGAAATTCAAGGAATTCGAGAGGTCCGTATCAGTGAAGGGCCTGTCTGAAAAGGAAATGCCCGCGGATATCGCCCTCTGGCCAATTCAATTTACACGGGCCGGGAATGACATCGCTCAGTTGTACGGCAATCTGGAGAAAGACACCCAGGAAATCGCCGGGTTTTTGAAAGAC
Source organism: Thermodesulfobacteriota bacterium (assembly GCA_030837545.1). Classification (GTDB taxonomy): domain Bacteria; phylum Desulfobacterota; class DSM-4660; order Desulfatiglandales; family Desulfatiglandaceae; genus AUK324. The sequence goes on from JAUPKI010000249.1 coordinate 359, forward strand.
AACGGCTTTGCGGATTCCGAGATCACCGTTTCTCCTCCCGCAATCACGGACAAGCTGGCCCAGCAGTACGGGGATACCACGAAAATAGAGTTGCGATACACGGCAACGCAGAATGTCACGGTTTATACCGACAAAATCGATGCGGTCAGGGCTACCATGAAGAAGCTGGTCGATCTGGGGAAGACCGGGATCGTTTTTACAGGCGGCAACTTTGACAACAAGACGGAGTTTATATTTACACGGCTGAACGAGATCAAACCGAAAATGATCGAAGAGGCCACCCGCACGGCCCGTGAGGTGGCGGAGAAATTCGCCAAGGACTCCAACAGCCGGCTGGGAAAGATCAAGCAGGCCAGTCAGGGTCAGTTCTCCATCACTGACAGGGACAGAAATACCCCCTATATCAAGAAGATACGCGTGGTATCGACTGTAGAATATTATTTATCGGACTGATGGGGAGGCGATGTGTATTGCTGTCGGATCGGGTCATGAGCACGGCCGAAAGGCCATTCCAGGAATGAGACGCTGGGGGGGAAGAGAATCAACATGAAGGTCCTGAGAAAGCGTTGCGCACAGGGTGCGGAAGAGGCCGAAGGACTGGCGGTCATCATCGATGTCTTCAGGGCCTTTTCGTGCGCGCCCCTCTTTTTTCATTTCGGCGCAGGCCGGGTCATACTCGAGGCAGATCCGGCAAGGGCCGTTGCCCTCAAGCTCGAGCATCCGGAGTTTGTCCTTGTGGGCGAGATCAACGAGGTGCCGATGGAAGGGGCGGACCTGGGCAACTCGCCAACCCACATCATTCAAAAGGGGGCCGCCTATTTCACGGGAAGGACCGTCATCCATCGCACGACGGCCGGGGTGACCGGGGCCACGGCAGCGTCGAAGAGCGCGGAGGAGGTCGTTCTGGGGAGTTTCGTCACTGCAAAGGCGATCGCCGAATATATTCTGGAAAGGCGCCCCGACCGGGTAACGCTGGTGGCCATGGGAGAGCGGGGAGAGAGACCGGCCCCTGAAGACGAGGCATGCGCAGACTATCTGGAGCACCTTATTACAGGAAGGCCATATGATCCGGTTGAGGCGTTCAGGGATGTGGTCTTCCAGGCCACGGCCCGGAAATTTATCTCAGGGGTGAGGGACTATCTTCCGCGGGAAGATCCCATCTTCTGCCTCCAGCGGGACCTTTTTGATCTTGTCCTCACGGCCGGGACCGTGAGCGACAGGCTCGAGGTCTTCGCACACTGGGGAGAGTGAATCGAATTCAGGTTCCCGGGAAAGGCCTTGACAACCCGCGAACGTGCATGAATAAGTGTATGGTAAGGGTTCACAGCTTCTGGGTTCAACGAACCTCTGAACCCTTGAACGGTTGCTGTTTTTGAATACACATATGGGAAGGAGTAGCCCTTTGACCATGGATATCCAGATCAAGAAGGATCTGTCCGCGCCCCGATTGAGGGAGCTGATACGGGACGGGGAGTGGAAAACGCCCACCACAGGGGTCGCCACAGGTTCCGTTCAGGCGAACCTGGTGATGCTGCCCAGGGAGGCGGCCTTTCATTTCTTGCTCTTCTGTGTCCGCAATCCCAGGCCGTGCCCTGTTCTGGACGTATTGGAGCCGGGACAGTGGGAGCCCCGCATCGCACGGGGAGCGGACCTTCGGACCGATCTCCCCCTTTACAGGGTCTACAGGGACGGGGCGCTTGCCGAAGAGATCGAGGATGTGACGCCTCTTTTTAACAAGGAGACGGTGAGTTTTCTCCTGGGATGCAGTTTTTCTTTTGAGAGTGCCTTGATCGCGGCACGGGTCCCTGTCAGAAACCTGGAGGAAGGGAAAAATGTCTCCATGTACATCACCAACCGTGACTGTATCCCCGCAGGTCCTTTTTCCGGCCCCCTGGTGGTCACCATGCGGCCGATGCGGCCAGATCAGGCCATACGGGCCACCCAGGTGACGACCCGCTTTCACCTCACCCACGGCGCCCCGGTCCATTTAGGCTCGCCCGATGAGATCGGCATAGAGGATCTGGATCAACCTGATTTCGGCGATCCGGTCTCGATCCTCCCCGGTGAGATCCCGGTGTTCTGGGCCTGCGGGGTGACCACGATCCTGGCGGTCATGTCGGCCTCGCTTCCCATGGTGATCACCCATTCGCCAGGACACATGTTCGTGTCCGACCTGAGAGACGAGGATCTGACCCTTCTGTGAGGGGTCTGTTCTATGGATAAAGAGGGTAAAGTCGTCATCAACAGAGAATGGTGCAAGGGCTGCGGCATCTGCGTTGCCTTCTGTCCGGAGGAGGCCCTGATCCTGGACCCTGAGGAAAAGGCGTACTGGGCCCACCCTGAAAAATGCAAACGGTGCGGTCTCTGTGAGCTGAGATGTCCGGACATCGCCATCGAACTGGTGCAGAAATGACCTCCGAGCGACCCAATATGAGATTCATTCAGGGCAACGAGGCCATCGCCGAAGGGGCCCTCTATGCCGGGCTCCAGTTCTATGCAGGGTACCCCATCACGCCGTCCACAGAGATTGCGGAAATCCTGTCCCGGAGGCTTCCCGAGATGGGTGGAACGTTCATCCAGATGGAAGATGAAATAGCATCCCTGTGCACGATTATCGGCGCCTCGCTGACCGGGCTCAAGGTGATGACCGCCACCAGCGGCCCCGGTTTTTCCCTGATGCAAGAGGCCATCGGATATGCAGTCATGGCCGAGGTCCCCTCTGTGATCGTCAATGTGCAGAGAGGGGGACCCAGCACCGGCCTTCCCACGGCCGTAGCCCAGGGCGATGTCAACCAGGCCCGCTGGGGCACCCATGGCGACCACGCCATTGTGACGCTCACCGCCTCCAATCTGCAGGATGTGTTTCTCATGACCGTGGCAGGGTTCAACATGGCCGAGGCCTTCCGGACGCCGGTGATTCTCCTGTTTGACGAAGTGGTGGCCCACATGCGGGAGAAGGTGGTGGTTCCAGGACCCGGAGAGATCGAGATCTTTGAACGTCTCCGGACGTCCGTTCCCGAAGGGACCAACTATCATCCCTACCTGAGACGCGAGGACGGCAGACTTCCCATGAGCGATTTCGGGGGGGTCCATCGATACAACGTCACCGGTCTGGTCCACGATATGTGGGGGTTCCCTTCGACTGATTCGACCATCGCCTATGATCTCCTTCATCACCTGGTGGACAAGTTGGAAAACCGGGCAGACAGTATCGCCCGCTACAAGGAGTATTTTACGGACGACGCACGGGTCCTCTTGATCTCCTACGGAAGTTCGGCCAGGAGCGCCCTGCAGATGGTGGTGGATCGCCGCAAAAAGGGGGGCAAGCTGGGGTTGCTTGAGTTGCAGAGCCTCTGGCCCTTTCCGGCGGAGACGGTGCGCGAGAAATGTGAAGGCCGGACCCATATTCTGGTGGTTGAGATGAATATGGGGCAGATCTGTCACGAGGTGAAGAAGGTCGTATCGAGACCCGAACGGGTATTCCTGGCCAACCGGTTCGACGGGATCTTCATCTCGCCGGGAGACATCCTGAGGGTGCTCAACATGGTACAGGGGAAAGGGGTCTGAACATGCCGGTCAAAGACTACCTGCGCCTCCGTTTCCTTCCGCACATCTGGTGCCCCGGCTGTGGCCACGGGATTGTCATGTCGGGCATGATACGGGCCATCGAGGAGATCGGACTTGAGAAAAACGAGGTGGTGGTGGTGTCGGGGATCGGATGTTCTTCCCGCATGGCGGGATACCTCGATTTTCATACCATGCACACCCTTCACGGTAGGGCCCTCGCCTTTGCCACCGGCGTCAAGCTGGGCCGGCCCGACCTGACCGTGATCGTGCCCATGGGCGACGGCGACGCCCTGGCCATCGGCGGAAACCATTTTATCCATGCTGCACGCCGGGACATCGACCTGACCGCTGTTATCATGAACAACCGCATCTACGGCATGACCGGGGGCCAGGGCTCTCCCATGACGCCCCAGGGGATGAGAAGCACCACGGCCCCCCGAGGGATTGCAGACGCTGCCTTTGATCTTGTTGAACTGGCGAAAGGGGCGGGGGCCTCGTTTGTGGCCAGGACCACCACCTTTCATGCAACGGAACTGACGCGGATGATTGAAAAGGCCATCCGCCACAAGGGTTTTTCTGTCGTTGAGGTCATGTCCCAGTGTCCGACTTATTACGGGAGGCAAAACCGTCTCGGAAACGGCGTTGAGATGATGAAGGGGTTCAGGGATAACACGACCTCGATCGGGTCAAAAAAAAGGGAGGCCCGGCCCGATCTGATTGAACGGGGCATTTTCGTGGACGAGGACCGGCCGGTCTACAGCCCAGAAGGGCTGAAAGCGGATTAGTGGATATTACAATGCGCAAACCCAAGAAACCCAATAAACAAACCCAAAAGACCAGTTCAACTATGCAGACCCAGCGCATTATTCTGAGCGGCTCCGGGGGGCAGGGCGTCATCACTGCGGCTATTATTCTGGCCGAGGCCGCGGTCTTGTATGAGGATTTGAACGCGGTTCAGACCCAGTCCTATGGCCCGGAATCTCGAGGTGGGGCCACTCGGGCCGATGTCATTATATCGGACGCCCCCATCTACTATCCCAAGGTCGAGCAACCCAACCTGGCGGCATGCCTGACCCAGGAGGCCTATAACCGGTACTCGCGGTCTATCCGTCCGGGCGGCCTGTTGTTGACTGACCGGCACTATGTCCGGCAGGATCCCCGAATAGACGCGCACCAGGTGCCATTGGATATGCACGAGACCGTTATGAAAGAGATTGGGAACCCGATTGTTTTGAACATCTGCATGCTGGGTGCGCTCATCGGGTTGACCGTCCTCATCCGGCCGGAATCCGTCGCCCACGTACTGGAACGTCGTGTCCCGGCCGAATTCCTGGATATGAACCGGATGGCTTTACAAACAGGCCTGGATATGGTAACAAAAATGACGCGTTGAGTGGTTGAGCCGTCAAGTCCTTGTCATTCCACGCTGGTGCATGAAACCTGATACGTAGAAAAATCAACCTTGGTTCTTCTTGGGCACTTTAGGCACTCCAAACTTTAGGCACTTGTAACTTTCTTCTTACTAACCAACGGGCTGTTGCCCCAAACCATAAGGAGGTAGGGAAATGAAATCAGCGATACGATTGGGAATGGTTGTCGTAAGTGTGCTGGCCGTGATCGGGCTCATGGCGCCTGTTGGCGCCCTGGCTGCGGAGGCGGTCAAGATCGGGGTGATATACCCGTTGACCGGGGGCGCTGCGGCAGAGGGAAGGGAACTGAGGGCCGGGGCCGAGCTTGCGGCGGAAATCATCAACGCCGTGTATAAGAACATCTCCATGGATATGGCCAAAAGCCAGGGGATCAAGAGCCTGGGGAGTGCAAAGATCGAATTGGTTTTCAAGGACCATGAGGGGAACCCGACACTGGGGGCCGACCTGGCCAAGAAGCTCATCTTGGACGACAAGGTCGTGGGGATCATGGGCTGCTATCACAGCGCCGTGACCAAGACGGTCAGCGCGGTCTGTGAGCAATATGGGGTCCCCATGATCAACGATTCCTCAACCTCTCCGGACCTGACCAAACGCGGGTTCAAATGGTTCTGGCGAACCACGCCGCATGATACCACCTTTACCACGGACCTATTTAATTTTCTGAAGGGTCTTACCGAAGGCAAGGCCAAGGGGGTCAAGGCCGTGCCCAAGGCCCAGATCCAGAATCTGGCCTCTGCCTGTGAGAAGACGGAGTGGGGTTCCAATGTCTCGGCCCTGATTGAATCCTTTGCCAAGGAGTACGGTTTTACCGTGAAGAAATCCATCCTCTATGCGGCCAAGTCCACAGACCTTTCGAGCGAAGTAGGCTCCCTCAAGGCGGTAAAGCCCGACGTCATGCTCTTTGCCTCCTATGCGTCGGACGCCATTTTGATGCTCAAGACCCTCAAGGCCCAGAAGGCCCAGCCCAAAGTGCTCTGGGGGCAGGATGCGGGATTCGAGGCCCCGGAATTTAAGGATACCCTGCGGGACGACATCGTGGGCGTCCTGACCCGTACCGTGTTTCTCCCTAAGGTGGCCTCGGTCAAGAAGGTTGCCGGCGAGGTGGACGGGTTCTACCAGAAGAAGGTAGGACACAGCCTGAGCGGGGCCTCGGCAAGGGCTTTTACAGGGGTTCAGGCCTGGGCCGCGGTTCTGGAGAAGGCCGGTTCCACAAAGCCCGCCGACATCCAGAAGGCAGCCAATGCCATCAAAATCCCCGCGGATCAGCTCATCGTCCCCTGGCAGGGCATCCAGTTCGCGACGAGCGGCGAGGACATCGGTCAGAATATCCTGGGCTCCGGGATGATTGGCCAGTACCAGAAGGACAAGGACGGCAAGATCTCCCTGGAGATTGCCTATCCCTTCGATCTGGCGACTGCCAATTTGATCTTCCCCTTTCCGGGTTATTAAAAGGGGTATCTGACGACGCCTCCTCCTGCATGACAGGTCTATAGGGGGCGTCGTCCTTCTGGGGATTGACGTGGAAATCCTTCTCAGCGCCCTGGTATCCGGCCTATTGCTCGGACTGGTCCTGGCCCTGGTTGCCCTGGGCCTTACCATCATCTTCGGGGTGATGGACATCGTCAACTTCGCCCATGGCGAATTTCTGATGGTGGGTATGTACACCGGTCTCCTGACCGCCCAGGGTCTTGGGATCGATCCGCTTTTGACCCTTCCCGTGGCCGGGGCGGTGGGGTTCCTGTTGGGGATTGTCTGCTACTTCGGTTTCATCAAATTCCTCTTGAGGGGTCCCATGGTGGCGCAACTCCTGGGGACCTTCGGACTGATGCTCTTCTTGAGGAATCTGGCCCTCCTTATTTTCGGTTCTGAAGACAGGGCCCTCCACCATGGGCTCCTGGTCGGCAAGAGCTTTGACATCGGTATGGGCGTGATTGTCTCGGCTACCAAACTCGCGGCCGCAGGTCTCTCTGTGGCCGCTTTTGTCGCCGTGTGGCTGTTCATGAACCGAACCCGGATCGGAAAGGCCCTCACCGCAACGGCCCTCAACCGGTCGGCTGCCCGCTACATGGGGATACCCACGGAGCGGATGAATGCCCTGGCCTGGGGCGCCGGGGGGGCTTCTGTGACCATTGCAGGCGCCCTGATCGTCAATTTCTGGTCGGTCAATCCCTTTATCGGGCTTTTGTTTACCATGATCGCCTTTGCCATCGTGGCGTTAGGGGGTTTTGGCAGTGTGCCGGGGGCCTTCTTTGCAGGCCTTGTGGTGGGGCTGATCATGGAAATTCCGGGCTTCTGGGACTTCTTCATGTTCACCTTCAATGCCGACTGGATGGCCAAGGTCCCCATGACCTCCTTCAAGTATATGTGGGTCTATCTGGCCTATTTTGTCATTATGGTGGTGCGGCCCAGGGGATTGTTCGGATGGAAACACTGAAAAGTGCCCTGGATTTCTCGGATTTTCCCCGTCTCGACCTTGTCGTGGCCGGTTCACTGGCCATCCTTTTCCTGATCTTTCCCGTCTTTCCCCACTCCTCCTTTGCCATGGCCACCATGATCCAGTTCCTCATGTTCTCCCTCTACGGCATGGGATGGAACACCATTGGCGGGTATGGCGGCCAGGTGGACCTGGGGAAGGCGCAGTATGTGGGCATCGGGGCCTATACGACAACCGTGATGCTCGTCCGTTGGGACATCCCCTTCTGGTTTTCCATGCCGGTGGGCGTCTGTTTTGCGGTGTTGTGGTCCTTTGTCCTGGGCTATCCCCTGTTTCGGCTCAAGGGCCATTATTTTGCCATTGCCACGATTGCCACGTCCCTGGTCCTCAAGGATCTTTTCGAGGTCTGGGACTTTGTGGGGGCTGCCCGGGGTCTGGAGATCTCTCCGATCAAGTTCCCGCCGCCGGACTTCCTGAGGCTCATCTTCAAAGAGGACGTGTACTATTATGATGTGATTCTGGGATTTTTCTTTGTGGGCATTCTGTACATGAACTGGTTTCGCAAGTCTCGGCTGGGCTTCCAGCTTCGAGCCATCAAGGACAATGAAGAGGTGGCCCGTTCTCTGGGGATCAACGTCCACTGGGCCAAGATCAAGACCTATGCCATTGCCACGGCCTTCGTCAGTGTGGTGGGTTCTTTTCATGCCTGCTATATCAAAAACATCGAGCCTGAAGACACCATGAGCCTCGACATCTCCATCCTCATCGCCCTCATGGCCATGCTCGGCGGGGCCGGCTCCCTGTGGGGGCCGATCATCGGCGCGGGGATATTGATCCCCCTCAAGAGCTATCTCAAGGAATGGCTGGGCGCCACGGCCGGTCTCATCGGGATTGACCTGATCCTCTACGCCCTGATCATCATGGTCATCTCGGCCTTTGAACCTCGAGGCATCTGGGGGATCGTGCAGAAAGTCCGGCGGAGGAGACAATAGGGTATGGCCTTGTTGGAACTTGAGCGGGTGACCAAGAACTTCGGCGGCCTTATGGCCAACCACGAGATCTCCTTTGCCGTAGGGAAGGGTGAACTCCTGGGTCTCATCGGACCCAACGGCGCAGGAAAGACCACCCTCTTCAACTGCATCTCCGGGGCCTATCCCGTCACCTCTGGGCGCATCTTCTTTGACGGAGAGGATATCACGGCCCTCAAGGCCCACGAGGTCGCCCGCAGGGGACTGGCCAGGACCTTTCAGGTGTACGTGGCGTCCGGGGACCTCACGGTGATCGAGAATGTCATGGTGGGGTGCTTCATGCATACCCGGTCCCGGAGCAGGGCCAGGGCCCAGGCCGGGGAGGTCCTCAAGGATCTCGGGATTCATGATCTCTCCACGGCCCTTCTTAATGAACTTCCGGTGGCATCCCAGAAGCGGGTCAGCATGGCCACGGCCATCGCCACCCAGCCCAGGCTTCTCCTCCTGGATGAGGTAGCCGCGGGTCTCAATCCCGGCGAGATCGAAGAGATCATGGGGAGCATCCGGCATGTTCACGAGGAGCTGGGCATGACGGTCATGCTCATTGAACACGTTATGGAACTGGTCATGAAGATCAGCCATCGGGTCATTGTCCTGGATTATGGTCAGAAGATCGCAGAGGGCGCGCCAGAGGCCATCACTCGAGATCCCGCTGTGATCAAGGCCTATCTGGGAGAACGCTATGCCCGGGAGCACGGCGCAGTGTGATATTCGGTTTGTTGGGTTCATTGGGTTACTTGGGTTTGTTGAGTTGCCTGGGTTTACAGGGTTCAGTGTAGGAAGCGAGGCTTTTGTCACTAATTCCTCAATTCCTCAATCCCCAAGGCGGCCTATCAGCCGCAACCAAATTTTCATGGTGGAGATTTGCTGCCCCCTAATCAGGAATCCCATACTCTGTGTGAGCGGCGTCCTCGCCGCGAGGATCGAGGCTGGAAGCCTCTCCCACAAAAGCCCAAGTCCCGCCACGGGGCGGGATTGTCATCTTGCGTAGAAGTTGCGGACATAGATTCTAAATCCGCAATTCCGGTTTATCCGGGTTAGGCATTTTGAAATATGCACCAGCACCTTCTCCAGGTGGAAGCTATTTCATCCAGGTACGGAGGCATTCCGGTCCTTCACGGCGTTTCCCTCAAGGTCGCCAGGGGGGAAACCGTGTGCGTGCTGGGGTCCAACGGCGCTGGAAAATCCACCCTGCTGCGGGCTGTGATGGGGAGTCAGCGGATCACGGATGGCCGAATCCTGTTCCAGGGGGAGGAGATTCAGGGGCTGCGGACCGAGGAGATCGTGCGCAGGGGCGTCGTATATGTCCCCGAGGGGAAGATGCTGTTCGGCCCGCTCCCGGTCGAGGAAAACCTCCTGTTAGGGGCCTATACCCTGAAAGATGAAAGGACCATTCGCCGCAATCTTGAATTTGTCTATGGCCTGTTTCCCCGCTTGCGGGAAAGAAAACAGCAGCCGGCCTCCACCCTTTCCGGCGGCGAGCAGCAGATGGTGGCCATCGGCCGCGGTCTCATGTCCAACCCCCAGCTCCTCATGTTGGATGAACCCTCGCTGGGACTTGCCCCCTTGCTCGTGGATGAGGTCCTGGATACGGTCCATGGTCTGAAGAAAGAGGGTATGACCATTCTTCTGGTGGAGCAGAGCGTCCGGGAGGCCCTCGATTTGGCCGACCGGGGATACGTCCTTCAGACCGGCAGGATCACCGCAGAGGGGACAGGCCGGGAACTCCTTGAGAGCGACATCTTCCGTTCGGCCTTTTTAGGAATTTAAGTATCTCCAATCCTCATTCCTGGTTTACAATGACGAATCCGGGATCGCTTATGGTGTGTACGCCTCCAAAATTGGATCAGGGGACCAAGAATATAACCGTGAATCTCTGAACCCTTGAACGGTTACTCTTCCCGTCAAAATATTCTACCGGCGGGCTTGCCTCTTTGCTGTTCTTCTTTTTCCGAACGGGCGAGCATCTGCTCCAGACGGTTGGTGTACACAATCAACATGTGGTACTCAGGCTGATTCTGGCGCCCGATAATCCGGGCAATGACAAATACATCCTTGTTTTTATCCCAACTCAAGGACCAGCTTTTCCCTTCCGAAATGGGGATCTTCTGCGGGGCGCCGTACTTGTCTGTCACGGTCTTAATGAGGTCGGGAATTTCATTTTTAGCGATCATTTTGATTAAAAGCGGGCAACCGGAGGCATGACCGTAAATAATCTCGACGTAGTCAAAAACGGTGTTCCTTTGCCGGGTATTTCGAAAAGTCAGCCTGGTGGCCGGATACTCCTTTCGCACCACGTCGTTGACATTGAGTCGCTGATTCAACTTGGCCAGATCCGGATAGTACGTCTTCAGAAATCCCTTGTATCTCAATTCCAGATCTATCGTGCTGCTGCGATCGGTGGCATCAGAGCCAAGAGCGCCCCTGAGGCGGTCGCGCACTTCAGAATCCATGACCGTATTGGCGCCAATGTCCATAAACTGGAACGATTCCGGAACCTTTGATATGCGGGCAGGGTCATTTCCCTGCTTTTCACATCCGCAGAAAGCAAGCCAACAACCCATCAAGGAGAATAAAAGGCATCTGAGAGGATTTAATCTATTTCGAACCATAGTATCGACTCAATCGCTCACCCTGAGGCTCCCATCTGTGCCTGCATCGGTTCTTGAAAATCCACAGCAAGCTCATCCCCCGCAGCTTGCTGCGGTGCAACCCTTCCGATGCTATTATTTTTGATTGTCTCGTGACCCAGCTTGCATATCATACTCGAGTTGAGTTACTTGTCCATGGGAAGAAGGCTCGTAGCTCATCGTCAAAGCGGATGTGTAAGGCTGATGGTTCATGGCTTAGATCTCAGGGGTTAATTGGAGGAGATCTTATTGAAAACGATTATCAAGTCAAGGGAAATCGGATGAGACAGGATTTCCATTTGCTGTGTCTCAGAATCACTGGACAACCTCAGCGTCAAGATACATGGTCGGCGATGATGGACAGCTTGAAGAGCCCTTCACGAGGTTTTTGGGATCATTCATAGAGATTCCTGTTGTGCCTCGCAACAATGTATTATATAGATGTCCATGTGAGGAGGCGGCCCGGCATCGCGGATGAAAATGGAGACGGACTATCCGAGGATAACATCCAAACGGGGCAACACCATCAACTTCATTTTCTAAGACAAAGGAGGAGAACAATGGGTGCGAGAAAGATGGGGAGAATTCTGTTGGCGGTTTCTTTGGTTCTGGGCGTTTTGAGCACAGGCGCAATGGCAGCGGACCCGATCAAGATTGCCCAGGTGGTGGGCGTGACTGGGGCCTTGGAGGTTTACGCCAAACAATCCATCACCGGTTTTGCAATGGGTCTTGAATATGCCACCAAAGGGTCCATGAAGGTGTTAGACAGACCCCTTGAAGTCATTGTCAAGGACACCCAGGGCAAACCCGAGGTGGGGAAACAGATGCTCACTGAGGCCTTTAAGGACGACAAGGCCGATCTGGCCGTTGGAGGGGTGTCGTCCGCGGTGGCCAAGGCCATGCTCCCTGTGGCCGAGGAGTTCAAGAAGGTCTTGATCGTTGAGCCTGCGGTAGCCGACTCCATCACGGGCGAGGACTGGAATCGTTACATCTTTCGCACTGGTCGAAACTCATCCCAGGATGCCATCTCCAACGCGGTAGCTATTGCCAAGCCAGGTGTTCTCATCGCCACCCTGGCCCAGGATTACGCCTTTGGCCGGGATGGGGTCAAGGCCTACAAGGAAGCCGCTGAGGCCAAGGGCGCCAAGGTGGTCCATGAGGAATATGCCCCCATCAACACCAATGATTTCACCGCGCCGGTACAGCGCATTATCCAGGCCATGAAAGACCAAAAAGGCGACAAGTATATCTTCATCATCTGGGCGGGCAAGGGGAACCCCTTCAAGATCGCCGAGATGAAACTGGATGAAAAATATGGCATCAAGATCAGCACCGGCGGAAATATCCTGGATGGGCTGGCCCTTTACAAACCCCTGGTGGGGATGAAAGGATCCATCTACTATTATTATGAGATCCCAAAAAACGAAATGAATGACTGGTTTGTTAAGGAGCACATGAAACGCTACAATGCGCCGCCCGACTTCTTCACCTGCGGCGGCTTCGCAGCGGCCATGGCCGTAGTCTCGGCCCTTGAAAAGGCCGGATCCACCGATACGGAAAAATTGATCGCGGCCATGGAAGGGATGCACTTCCAGACGCCCAAGGGCGAGATGGTCTTTCGGCCCGAGGACCACCAGGCCCTTCAATCCATGTACGCCTTTAAGATCAAGGTGGACCCCAACGTCAAATGGGCCATCCCCGAACTGGTGCAGGAACTGACCTGGAAGGATATGGAGATTCCGATCCGCAACAAGAAATAAACCTGCAACTCCACACAGCGCCTCCCAAACCCCGGAAGGCGCAGTGTGGGAAGTGACTAAAGTGAGCTAAAGTGTGACGTGTGAAGTTTGGAGTTAAAAGTTGAAATCGGAATTCTTCCTTTTCTATCACGCCAAGGCGTGATTAGGCACTTCAAACTCGTAACTTCAAACTTGAAGAAACCAGCAACCAGAATCCACCATCCA
>JAUPKI010000250.1 GCA_030837545.1 Thermodesulfobacteriota bacterium
TGATTTTGATGAAGAGATGAATGGCAAGGTGTTGGATACGTTAGAAAACTGCGACCATTTTAACATCGCATCGGGAGCGGAAGAATCGTATCACGTAGTATCATAGAAACGCTTTTTGGATTATTAAAAGGATTTTAATTAAAGGAGCTTGTGAGTCCAAAGTTCTCACGTCATGCCGGACTTGATCCGGCATCCAGAACATTTAACCTATTGAAAACATATTGGATTCCGGCTTTCGCCGGAATGACGTCGTTGAATTTTTGGATCTAATAATATCAACACCTTAAGAGAACTTTGGACTGTAGAGTTAAAAGGAGGAGCAAATGAATATTTATGTGGGTAATTTGTCTTACGAGGTGACAGAAGAAGACTTGAAGGATGCCTTTACGGCCTTCGGACAGGTAGACACCGTCAAGGTCATAAAAGATGAGTACAGCGGCAGATCCAAAGGATTCGGGTTCGTGGAGATGCAGGATAATTCCAGCGCCCAGTCCGCTATAGACGGCCTGGACGGCAAGGAGATAAAAGGACGAGCGATTAAGGTGAATCAGGCCCGAGCCCGTGCTGAGGGCTCTCGCTCCGGAGGGGGTCGAGGGAAAGGAAGACCGGGCGGCGGGAGACCAGGCGGGGGACAGCGTTATTAACCAACAGACGCTGCTCCAGCACACAGACTGAACCGTCAGTTGAACATGATCAGGCGACACAGGTTGATAGACTCCTGGTCGCCTTATCTGAATCTGAAGGGAAAATTTATGGTTTCACTATAAGAAAGGAATATATTTGTTTAAACAGTTAGTTATGGAGTCTTATGACCACTTGACAGAGTTCTTTACCGAAGACAATCAATTCCAAAAACCAGCCGATCCGGTTATACCGAAAAGCGCCGATGGGGCTCCCCTGCCTGACATATCCCCGGACCGGGCTCCAAGGAAACGGCGCAAATCATCCCGGCCTAGACATCCGACAAAAGCGAAACCCATCCAGACATCCTGGGATGTTTCCCAGTTTGATGTACCCCTTGCCGAAGGGCGGGGCCGTTTTCACGATCTGGATCTGCCAGCCGAGATCATGCACGCCGTCGCCGACCAGGGCTTTGAATACTGCACACCCATACAGGCGGAGATCCTCCCCCAGGCCCTCGCCGGATCGGATACCACGGGGAGGGCTCAGACCGGGACCGGCAAAACCGCCGCTTTTCTAATCGCTATCTACACCCGGTTCCTCACAAAACCGATCCAGGGCCGACGTCGGCCTGGCGTGCCACGGGCGCTGATCCTTGCCCCCACGCGGGAGCTCGTCTTGCAGATCGAAAAGGACGCCCGGGATATCGGGAAATACACCGACATTCAGATTCAACCCGTCTTCGGCGGATTGGATTATGAGAAGCAAAAACGGGCCCTGGCGGAAAAAACCGTCGATATCATGATCGCCACGCCAGGCCGGTTGATTGACTTTCTGGGACAGAAGCGCGTGCAACTTAACGAGGTTGAAATCCTCGTTATCGATGAAGCCGACCGCATGCTCGATATGGGGTTCATCCCCGACGTGCGAAAGATCGTTCACAGGACCCCTCCAAAAGAGAGGCGGCAGACGATGTTTTTCAGCGCCACACTGACGCCCGAGGTGGAACGGTTGGCCGAGCAGTGGACCCGAAATCCTGTTCATGTGGAGATTGAACCCGAACATGTGGCGGCAGACTCGGTCAACCAGATGATTTATATCGTTACCGCCAAAGAGAAATTCACCCTTCTCTTCAATTTGATTGTGGGACAGGATCTGCAGAGGGTCCTCGTCTTTACCAACCGGAGAGATCAAACCATCCGCCTTGCGGATCGACTCACACAATACGGGATCACATGCGCCATCCTCTCAGGCGACGTACCCCAAAAGAAACGCCTCCAGACCCTCGATGATTTCCGCAACGGAAGGATTCGCGTTCTGGTGGCCACAGACGTGGCGGCACGAGGACTCCATATCGAGGGCATCAGTCACGTCGTCAATTTCACGCTCTCCCCATCCCCCGAAGATTACGTGCATCGAATCGGACGCACCGGCCGCGCCGGCGCCACGGGTATTTCTGTGAGTTTTGCCTGCGAGGACGATTCTTTTTATATCCCGTCCATAGAGGAATACCTTGGGCACCCTGTAAGTTGCGTGTACCCGGATGCCTCGCTGCTGGAACTGATGCCGGCGCCGGTCCAGACGCCTTCTGCCAAAAGGAGCGCCGCGTTTCGGTCACGGAGCCGGCAATTCAAAAACAGGACCGTCACGAGCAACCGCCGAAAATTTCGTTCCTGCTAACCAACAACCTTCGGCCGCATGAGGGGAAAAAAGAGTGGAGCGATTTCTGAGCGAAACATCAGACAGGGGGAGTTGTCCGGCTTTTGACATGAAGAACGAAATCCTGGAATACGGGGTGCGCGCTTTTCGCCCGCGGCACCACAAAATCAGGGAACTCAAACGGACACATGCCGCGTCTTGTCACGGCTTCAGGCTCTGGCCCTCCAGTTGGCTGTTGATGGACTTTTTAAACGGGCAAGGGATGCGCAAGGGCGCCCACGTCATGGAATTGGGGTGCGGCTGGGGATTGGCAGGCATCTTCTGTGCAAAAAATCGTGGCGCAGAGGTAACCAGCGTTGACATTGATTCAGAGGTCTTTCCCTATCTGCATATGCACACACAACTCAACCACGTCGAGGTCTCCACCATGCACCTCGGATTCGACGATCTGATCAGCAAGCATCTGAAAGGGATTGATGTCATGATCGGTGCGGATATCTGTTTCTTGGATTCATTGGCCGATTCCTTAGAAGGGCTCATATGCCGCGCCCTGGGGGAAGGCGTCCAACTCGTGGTTATCGCTGACCCCGGAAGAACGAGTTTCGAAAAAATGGGAAGGCATTTCGTCCAGGAAATGAGCGGGGAAGTGCGAGGCCGTTCCGTGCAGAGGCCTTACCCGATTGATGGCCGGATTCTTAAGATAGGCTCTCTTCCGCATGAACCATCTGTAGTGAAACTGCGTCATTAGACCCCGCAGATACGTCCCCTTGGCGAAAGCGAAGGGCTCAACATCCCGGCGCTCAACACCCCCCTTCACCTCTCTCCGGCAGGCGATTCATCCCTATCCATGGTTTGAACGAAATGCAGGCGCTACGGGCCCCATATGGCGGCCCGCAGGGTCAGAAAAGCATAGAGACAGATGGAAATAATGAGAAGACAGTAAAGGCCTGTTTCACCTATGCGTATGATGCGTTCGTTAAAGGAGAGGGCCCTGAGCGCAGGTCCAGCGGCAGGGAGCACGAGAATGCATCCGATGAAAAGGCCCGGAATGACCAGCCCTGCCAGAAAGGATGGAAGGACTTTTAGGAGGCTCTGAATCCCCAGGAAAAACCAGGGACCTTCTACCACGGCCACCGAGGCGTCGGGCGGGATATCTATCCTCGGACTCACAAACAGGGCGTACAGGGAAAGCCCGATCCCCCCGCTGAGCAGGAACCTCTCGTTGGGGAACCACTCACGGATGTGACCCCTCATCAGATAGATAATGAGAAGGGGGAGAAAAAAAGAGTGATAGAGATAGGGGAGGAAGAAGAAGCTATTGCCGGGAACGATGAACAGCCGTGCAATGGCCCCTCCCGCTACCGGCAGGGTCTCGATGATGTTCATGAAGATCCGTCCGGCAAACACCCCTTCCTGATCCGCTTTCAAGATAAAACCGGTAAACAGGGTGTAAAAGCAGAGGGCGAGAGAAACGATCAGGGAGATCCACTCCCCGAGGGCGTATATCCTGTAGCGCCTTCGAAAGAAATGATCCAGGGTATGGAGGAGCATGAGGATAACAAACACCTGTCCCGCGCTGTAATGAAGCTGTCTGAAAAACCAGCCATAGGGGACCAGGGTCGTTATCTCTTCCACATTCTGGAAGACATTTCCCATGGGCCGGTAGTAAAAGGCCAAAACAAGGCCGGAGACAAGGCAGAGAATCAGGGCCGAAAGCCCGAGACGGGGAAGGTAAAGGGATATTCTGCTGATAATTCTGCCGGGGAATGACACGCCGAATCCTCTATCCAACTTCCAGTACAGCCTCTATGTCCCCACTGGCCGTCTTTGTCAGTGGGACCCTGTATAGATCTTTCCGTGCAGGCCCTGAGATCCGTTTGCCCGAAAGGGTGAAGACGCTCCCGTGACAGGGACACGCAAACCTGCCGGATACGGCATCGTAGTTGAGGGTGCATCCCAGGTGGGTGCACTGGGCCGACAGGGCAAAGATTTCGTTCGGTTCCCTGATCAGGTAGACCCCTTCCTTGAAAGTCACAGCCCCTGCCTGGTCCTCCGGATGAAAAACGATCCTCTTTTTTGTGGCCTTTCTGAAGGTCATGAATGAAAATGCAGGATAGGCCAGGAAAGATGCACCCAACAGGGAGGCCGCCCATTGCAGACCCTTTTTGATAAACCCTCTTCTTTCCATCTCTTGCCCGTTTCCCCGGAGATGTTGATGAATCATTGAAACGTTCATGAAACAACCGCAACCTTGAACCCTTGAACCTGTGAACCTCAAGACCTTTTAGGCAAAAAGGGCGTAAAAATCAACTCTTCTCTACAGATGACATCAAGTAGCAAACATCCGTTGCATAAACTCATGGGCCATATTATAATGCCAACCATCTACATCCCTGAGAACCATCTAAGTTCGAGGTCTTGCCAAACCTCCGATCAGGGGCTCTGACTCTGCAGAAAGAGATGTGCCCCGGCAGGAAAACCGGGAAAAGCCGAATGCTTGAGATCATCGCTATCATGAATTCCGCAGTGGAAGATATCTTCGGATTCAAGACGTGCTGCGGGGTGCGGGCCTTTGATCAGAACCTGGAGATTCTCATCAAGAATAAGGGGATCGGGCCCGTAGTCGTCCCCAGTTATTGTGACCTCCATGGTATCCGGGGGACCCGCCGAATCACCACCCTGATGCCAAACGGCGATCAACAGATCCTGCCGGGCGAGGTCAAGGCCTTCTACTGCATGATGGACGAGGTCCTCTGGAACGAGGCAAGAAGGCTGGTGTTCTACGACAAAAAGGGGAATGTCTATCCCGTGGATGTACGTGACGAAAGCCAGGATTAGGGACCCCGTCTGCGAGGTTTATTGGGTTGCTTGGGTTTATTGGGTTTGTTGGGTTTGTTGAGTTCATTGGGTTCACGCTTCAGCCTTCAAGTATCCAATATCCAGTATCCAGCAACCAGAAACAAGAAACAAGGAGCACATCTAATGGAAATTATTCAGTATACGGAGGAGCACCGGATTTTCCGAGAGGCGGTCAGTCGATTTTTTACAAAGGAAGTCGTTCCCTATGCGGACGAGTGGGAAGAGGCCGGAAGGGTTCCCAAGGATGTGTGGCGAAAAATGGGGGAACAGGGATTTCTCTGCATGGATGTGCCCGAGGCCTATGGCGGCCTTGGGGCCGATTTTCTCTATTCGGTCATCCTGACGGAGGAACTGGGGAAGACAGGAAATACCGGACTGGCTGCGCCCCTCCACAGCGATATCGTGGTCCCCTATATCACCTCGTTTGCCTCCGAGGAATTGAAGAAGAGATACCTGCCCGGCTGCGTTTCCGGAGAAATCATCACCGCCGTGGCCATGACCGAACCCAATACGGGGAGCGACCTGGCCGCCATCCGGACCACGGCAGTAGAAGACGGGGATGAAGTGATTATCAATGGTCAGAAGACCTTTATCAGCAATGGGCTGAACTGCGGTCTGGTGGTGCTGGCGGCCAAGGATCCTTCGGTCGAAAATCCGTATCAGGCCATCGATTTATATCTGGTGGAGGAAGGAACGCTTGGCTTTGAAAAGGGGGAAAAGATAAAAAAGGTGGGGTGGCACAGCCAGGATACGGCCGAACTCTTTTTCAGCGACTGCCGGATCCCCAGAAGCAACCGCCTGGGGCAGAAGGGCGGTGGATTCATGATGCTCATGCAAAAGCTTCAACAGGAAAGGCTCATGTGCTGTATTATCGCTGTGGCGGCTGCTGAGCGGATGCTGGAGATGACCATCCGGTACTGCAAGGAGAGGAGCGCCTTTGGCCGACCCATCTCCAAATTCCAGAACACCCAGTTCAAGATCGTCGAGATGGCCACCGAGATCCGGTTGGGGCGAACCTTCGTGGAAAAATTGATCATGGATCACATGGAGGGACAGAACGTGGTGGTCAACGTCTCCATGGGCAAGTACTGGACCTCTGAAATGGCCATGCGCGTGGCCGATCGGTGCGTTCAGCTCCACGGGGGCTACGGGTACTGTGAGGAGTATCCGATTGCCCGGGCCTGGAGGGACGCCCGGGTCCTCTCCATCTTTGCCGGGACCAGCGAGATCATGAAGGGGATCGCCGCGAAATTCATGGGACTGTAGAAATTGAAAAATGAAAAATGGTGATTTCGAACTATTGTCCGGAAAGGGGGATGAAATCATGGACCACCCGATTGACCATTACTGGCAGCTTCGTCTGACCGCCCTCAAGAAAGCATTGGAAAGCAACAATTTCGAGGTCTTTATAGCAAACAGTGCCGTTGATGCCGGCCATCTGGTATTGGAAAAAATCCTTCCCAAGGCGGGCGCCCGCCGCATCTCGTGGGGAGGTTCTATGACCTTTATTGCCACCGGGCTGTATGACGCCCTAAAAAATATGCCGAATCTGGAAATATTGGACACCTTCAACAAGGCCCTGTCCCCTGAAGATGCCCTGGAGCTGAGGAGGCAGTCCCTCTTGGTGGATCTCTTTATCACCGGGGCCAACGCCGTCACCGAGACAGGGGAACTGGTCAACCTGGATATGACCGGCAACCGCGTGGCCGCGATCACCTTCGGTCCCAGACATGTGGTGGTCCTGGTCGGAAGGAACAAGCTCGTACCCGATTTGGAGACGGCCATGGTTCGGATCAAGGAATATGCGGCCCCTGCTAACGCCATGCGGTTGGATAAGAAAACGCCTTGCGTAAAAACATCCGTTTGCGAGGAGTGCAAGAGCCCGGACCGTATCTGCAACACATGGAGCATTACCCAGAAATCCTTCCCCAAAGGGAGGGTCAAGGTCGTCCTGATCAACGAAAGCCTGGGACTCTGAGATCCCCCATTTCAGAAGGAGGAATGACCATTGATCTATGGCAAAATAATTTAGGACAAAATAATTAACTCAAGAGTCCAAAGTTCTTTCGTCATGTCCCGCGGGACTGGATTCAGGCTTTCGCCGGAATGACGGCATGGAATTTACACATCTAATAATATCAATACATTACGAGAGCGTTGGACTGTGGAGTAATTAAGGAATATTGATTTAGGTGTATCATCCCAATGATCAGAAGCAAAAACCGGTAAACTCCTCATTCGGAATTTAGCCGTGAGCCTTTTAGGACCCCCGGAATACTGAGCAATGACAAGGATAATGAGAAGGGCGGGTTGCAGAATATTCGAGTTGACCTTGTCCTTTCCAGGATGTATATGGTTGAATGAAGTTTTGGGGTAGACGGGTTCAGGAGTCGCTGCCTCAGGTGGATGTCAGATGATGCCATGAGGTTCACTATAGTAACTTCAAGAAAGGGAGGAAACACAATGACGAAACGGAAAGCGATGAAACGGTGTTTGTGGATAGCAGGGGCAGCCTTGCTCGGATGTCTTTTTGCCATGACGCTTGTTTTTCTGCCCGGTGATGCTGAGGCCCGCAATATCAAGGTGGGGATCATCGATTGCTACAGCGGACCTGCGGCCGTTTACGGCAATGATGCGCTCAACGGCTTCAAGCTGGCGGTGGACGAAATCAACAAGGAAGGTGTCCTGGGGGGCAAGATCGAGTGGACCAAACGGGATACCAAATTCAAGGTGGACATTGCCCTCAACATGGCCAAGGAACTGGTCATGCGCGAAAATGTGGATGTCATTGTGGGGACCATCAACAGCGGGGCCGCATTGGCCGTCTCAGAGGCGATTGCCAAGAAGGAAAAGGTCCCGTTTATTGTGTGGATCTCCAAGAGCGAGAATATCACCGGAAAAAATGGGCATCGCTATGTGTTCTCCACCGCTGAAAACACGGCCATGGCCGGCAAGGCTGGCGGCGTCGCCCTTTCCAAGAAACCCTATGTGAAATACTGGATTGCCGGAGACGACTATGAATATGGGCACGCCATTGGCGATGCCGCATGGCGGAACCTCAAGGCCAAGAAACCCGATGTGCAAAAGATCGGGGAATCGTGGTGGAAGGTGGGCGAGCCTGACCTGACGCCCTATATCACCGCCATACTGGCAGCAAAACCGGATGCCGTCATCTTCTGCACCGGGGGAAACAGCATGACCAATGTCTTGAAGGCGATCAAGGCGACCGGCATGGTCGAAAAGGTCCCCATCTGGATCCACACCGCCACCGATCACACCGTCCTGAAACCCTTAGGGGCCGATGCCCCGGAGGGGGTGATGGGGACCATGGACTACCACTTCTATTATCCGGTTTCCAAGTCCAACCAGGATTTTGTAAAAAAATTTGAGGCCGCGTACGGGCAGGCGCCCGGGTTTCCCGCATTTCACGGCTACATCACCGCATACTATATCGCAGAGGGCTTTAAGAAGGCCGGGTCTCTGGACAAAGAGAAGTTCATCGACGCCCTGGAAGGGATGAAGATTCAAAGCCCTGTGGGTGAACTCGAGATGCGGGCCTGCGACCATCAGACCGTTCTACCCATGTACCTGGGCGTCACCAAAAAGGCGGAGGGGAAGGATTTTGTGATTTCCACAGACATCGTCACCCTGAGCGGCGACGAGGTCATGCCCACGTGCGACGAAATTAAGGCGGCGCGAGGCAAGTAAA
>JAUPKI010000251.1 GCA_030837545.1 Thermodesulfobacteriota bacterium
AGACAAAGAGAGGATTCAATACCCCATTCAGGTTACGAATCCGGGTGCTTCGCTTCTAAATACGAACCCGGAATGGGATCCGGAGACAAAAAGCAACCCTGAACCCCTGAACCTTTGAACCTGTGAACGGTTACGAAATATAGAAGAATTCAGGGATTTAGGGATTCACGAATTTAGGGATTTAGGGATTAGGTCATTTTCTAATCATCAATCATAAATCCTATATCAGGGTGATATGATGGGAACCATTGACCTGGATCGGAGCGATCCGAATTTTTTAAAGGAGTTGGCCGGGCAGCCCGGAGGAGAGAGGGTACAGGCCTGTTTCACCTGTCGCAGTTGCGTGGCGGGCTGTCCCATATCCGCTGTCAACAGGGGATTCAGCCCGGCCAAGATCATCCGAATGGCCCTTTACGGACTCAGGGAGGACGTCCTCAAAAGCGATTTCGTATGGCTTTGTTCCACCTGTTATACGTGTCAGGAGAGATGCCCCCAGGGCGTGAGCATCACGGAGTTCATGACCCTGTTGAAGAACATGGCCATCAGGGAGGGGCACGCGCCCGCCGGAGTAAGGGCCCAGTTGAAACGGGTCACAGGCGACGGCCGGATCTATCCGATCGATGATTTTGACAATAAAAAGCGGACAAAGGCAGGTCTGCCGGTATTGCCGACCTCATGTGAGGACATAAAGAAGTTGTTTCAATGACAGAATGCCGCCTAAGTTACGGATGTCTGGCCTCAACCGTTTCATCCCACGGAAGACATCATCAAGGCGCATGCAATTTTAAAACCCCAAGGAACGGATTGATGAAATACGCATTTTTTTTGGGCTGTACCATTCCCGCCAGGGCCAGGAATTATGAGCTTTCTGCCAGGAAGGTGGCAGAGACGTTAGGGATTGACCTGATCGACATGGACAGGTTCATGTGCTGCGGATTTCCCATAAAGGGAGCGGATAGAAGTGCAGCCACGCTCATGGCCGCCTACAACCTTGCCCTGGCCCAGGAGAAAGGTCTCGATATATGTTCCCTTTGCAGTTCCTGCGCCTCGCAACTGGCTGAGGCCGCACACCACCTGTCGTGGGACGATGATGAAAGGGCCCGCGTCAATGAGCGGCTCTCCGCAGTGGGCCTGACATACAAAGAGGGCCCAAGGGTGAGGCATTTTGCCCGGGTCCTGTTTGAAGAGGTGGGGGCGGAAACGATCAAAGCGCATCTTAAGAAAGAGCTGGGGGGCCTCAGAATCGCCGTTCACTACGGCTGCCATTACCTCAAGCCGTCTTCCATCCACGATCATTTTGACGATGTGGAAGACCCTGTATCGATCGAAGAGCTGGTGGCCCTCACCGGGGCCGAGGTGGTGGATTACCCGGGCAAAAAGAGGTGCTGCGGCGGTCCGGTGCTCCCTGTGGATGAAAAACTGGCCCTCTCTGTCGCCAAGGAAAAACTGGACAGCCTTGCCGATGCGGGGGCGAATGCGCTCTGTCTCGTGTGCCCCTTCTGCTCGGTCATGTACGACGGGAACCAAAAGGGGATTGAATCGGAATTCGGCGTGACCTATAACCTCCCGGTCCTCTACCTGACCCAGGTCCTGGGCCTGGCCATGGGGTTGGACAGAAAAGAACTGGGGTTGAACATGAATGTGGTGAAGACCAAGGAATTGCTCGAAAGGCTTGCTGAGTAGGCCGGTTTCAGGCGGCGGTTAGGGCGGCGCTCACCGCGTCAAATTTTTCTGCAATGAAGTGCTCGAATTCCTTCCCAAAATAGCGACGGTTTTTTTGAAGATACCACTTGATGCTCCGCCAGTAGTCTTCCAGCGCATCCATGTCGTGGATGTTTTCAAGAACCCCTTCAATCTCCGTGAGTTTTTCCCTCTTCAAGGCATCCTTCCTCATTTCATACAGATCGTTCAGCCGGTGCTTCTGCTCAGGGGAAAAACCGATATCCCATGACCGGTCCAGAAGATCGTCCACCAGGTTGTGGAGGTCCTCAAAATCCCTGGCCAGACCCATCTGGTTTTCTGTACGATTCAGGATCATATCGGCTATTTCAGTCATCCTTTTTTCAAACGCATCCTCCAGACGTCGTTCATAGTCATCCGTATAGAAGGGATAGGTTCGCAGGGACCGCAAGCTGTAATGGAAATAATTTTTCAATTGCTCCAGGTCCTGGATGGATGACAGATAAGAAATCTTTTGTGAGATGGAAATCTGATCCTGAAAGCCCACGGAAAGGAGGTTGGGAAAGCGATCCTTTCTGAGCAGGATGCCGGTCCGGGCGCTCAAGAGATGGGTCACCGGATATCTCTCTTCCCAGGTCTGCCATATAGAAAGCCTGTTCAGGCAATCGTTGACTGCCTCATAGCGTTTGTCGATATCTTGCATCATTCCCAGAAAGCTGAGCGAGACCGGTGGGCCGCTGGACTCCATCCCTTGCATGCCCAACAGCCCTATCAGGAGGAGTTTAATCTGGTT
The DNA here is from genome assembly GCA_030837545.1 of Thermodesulfobacteriota bacterium. Taxonomy (GTDB): domain Bacteria; phylum Desulfobacterota; class DSM-4660; order Desulfatiglandales; family Desulfatiglandaceae; genus AUK324. Next base: position 2,474 of record JAUPKI010000251.1, read on the forward strand.
ATCGTAACTCAGAAAACCGCTCACCTTCTCATAGCCGAAGATGCGCACCCTGTCGCCGATGAGCTGTTCGAGGATGAAGTGCCTCACCGGTTCGGCAAGGGCTTGAAGGGTCTTGTAGATGCGAAGGGCCTCGTAGGCCTCCTTTTCGAATGTGGCATACCCCACATTGTGAAATCTTCTTTTCTTATGAATATACTTCATAGGCACTTTCAGCATCATGTTCACGAGGTCTTGAAATTCGACATATCGAATGCCTCGAAGCCTGAGGAGCCTCTCCGTAGCGAAGATCATCCTTCCAGCCGTGAGGATTCCTGATCCTTCGGTCTCTTTCCACTCGCTCGACTCCAGACAGTCATCCAATGAAATCCCATCAGGGAGTCCCTGGGTCTGGCATCTCTCCAGGATATGGTAGAGGGCGCCTCTTTCCTCAAAAATCCTGTTCAACTCTCCATCAAGCGTTGTGGTTCCATCGATGATCTGATGGCACATGGCCCTTATCTGGAAGAGGCGGATGGCCAGATCCTCAAGGATCAGATCTTCCCTGATCGCAGAGAGCATGATGAATGAAGAGATCAGAAAGGCGTCGAAGAGGTCCTTATCCCGGGGGTTGAGGACCGATTGCAGGGCAGCAAAAGATATCTCTCCGCGGACCATATGGTGAAACAGCCCGTGATGTCTGATCAAAAAAATGAGATAGGATTTTCCCCGTTCGCTAAGGTTATATTGCCCTGCAATGCCTTCCCGTTCCACCAGAAACGCGCCGGCATCGTCAAGATCCGCAGGATTGATTTCCGCCCTGTACTTTTCCCTGAGGGGAGGGACCCTCCCGAGATCCTGAAATATGAGTGATTGGGTGAGTGCGTCCGACAGATCCGGATTGCTTTTGAGATCCTCCAGGATATTCCACAGGTCCTCCATCTGCAATTCGCTGACGCCGACGATCCCTTCGGCCATCGGCCCGAATTCCTTTTGAGCCAGCCGGTGCAGAAATTCTGTGTCGTAGAAGCTCTTCTTGTCGTGGGTGATCAAGGCCTGAAACTTTCGGGTTGCCGTAATGATGTAATCCGTTACAGTGCCCGTCAAATACATATGCCCGGAGATGTCGAGGTCCTGAAGGGCCATAAATTGTGGGATCAGGAAATTCAACAGGGAGGGTGCATTGCGATACAGGGCATCCATATCCGAATAGAGGGATTCCGGACGGAAGATCACGTCCAGGAAGTTGGATTTCAGGGCGGTTCTTAATTCCTCAATCTCATGAAACCACCTTTTCTGTCTGGCAGGGATGCTCGGCGCAGGGTCACCCTCATGAATGATCCTGAGGTGGCCTTGAAAAAAGGCCTCCAGATTGGAAAACAGGGTCTCCAGCGTTTTGAGGGACGTCACGGGGATATCCGAAATGAGGCGGCCCCTGATCCTCTGCAACAGGCCGCTCAGACGTTCAATGTCTCGGGCGACATCCGTGTAGGAGATCTCCAGCGCCTGGGTTTTTGAAGACACCTTCAACTGAAACCCCGTGCCCATGATAAAGGATATGTTTTCACGGTTCAGTTGATCGCTGAACTCCTTGAGAACGGCGAGATTCAAATACTCGATATTGATGGACCGTGCGTCCTGCTCGACCTTTTCCACCCGGCTTTCTATGTCGAGGGTCTCCACATCAGCCAAGACCGGGTTAAAGTTGACGATTTCCCCCTGTGCCACATTGACGGCGATCCAGAGAAGCACAAAGACATTTTCAGGGTCCATTCTTTCAAAGAGATGCCACGTTCCGTGGAATGTCAGATCAAGAAATTTTCTATAGAAAACGGTTAGTTGAAGTGGATCGAAGTTGAGATACATCTCCTCGAAATGTTCCATCTTATTCCCCAGCTTGATGACATTTTCTATCCTTGCCAACCGCTGTTCATCATAATCAGCCAGGGATTCTTTCTCCATCCGACCCTTTTGCCTCAGTTCAGCCCAGTTGTCGAGGAACTCAAAATAATTCATCATCATGAGTATTTTCTGGACGATCCTGTTATGAATGCCCCCCATGGCGGCGATCTTTTCGTCCAGGAGCTGGTCCCAATCCAGTTCCCGATTAACCACGACCCTGACCTCGGATTCGTAGAGTTCAAAGAGCTGTTGAAGCTGTTCGTGGGTCAGCTCCGCATCACGGGCCGCCTCTGTTTCGACCAGCGTCATCAATCGGCAGTAACGGAGCAGGTTGAGGGCCTGCTGCGGGTCATAGGTCCGGGCCAGGTCAGAAACCGGTTTCAATGCCTTTTCGGTGACCTTGCCCGAGATGATCCGGCCCATGGCGGTGTGTCCCAGGGCAATGAGGATAATCTCCTTGAGTTCATTATGGGTAAAACCGAAGAGGGCCAAGGCCTCTAGGTTTTCAAAGAGACTGGTTCTGGATCCCTCCATCCCGCCAGGGTTCAGGTAACCCTGTATCCTTTCGAGGGAGTGGATCCTTTTTGTAAGTTTGATGACATCGTTGAGGGCGCTGAATCTCCTGCTCTTGCTCTCGAGCGGCAGTTTCAGCCGGTCAATAAAGACCTGGGGGAGGACCTGATACGTCCCTCTCTGGAGTCTCCCCAGGACAACTTTCAGGGTCCGGATCAGATACTCGAAGGAGTCCCTGTAGTCAGCGACAAGTTCAATGGGACATCCCATCAGGTTGGACTTGGCGACGTCCTTTTTGACATCCGCCACCGTGGTCTTCACCGACTTCTTCTGGCCCAGGTAGATCAGCATGTACCTGGGAGAATAATCCCCGCATGAGAATCGCTTTTTCCACTCTTTTCTCACGGGATCGGGCGCCACAGGCTTGAGCAATACCTTGTCAAAAAATGGAGACAGCAGCCTGGGCCATGCCTTTTCCTGATCAATAAAGAAGGACCAGTCCTCAAATGGGGTATTGAGGTAGGGGAGATCATGGATCGCCTCGAGAGATAATTCTTCAAAAGACTTCCCGCCAAGCAACTGGTTGATGCCTTCCTGTTCCACGTAGGAGGCGCTCAGATATTTCTGAAGATCAAAGATATTCACCCTGACCTTATGGTCCTTGATCTGATACCGCTTTCGAGTGCCGAAGAGATGGGTGAACAATAAAAAGTTCTTTTCCTCATGCTCGGACTTGAACCTCAGCTCGACGCTCTGGTGGGTCCTGGCCGTAAGGTGGTCGGCAAGGATAAGGATCTCGCCCTCCTCCGACTTCAATATGCTGCGGATTTTCCAAAGGAGATAGCTGCAATACTGGTCGAGGCGTCTTTTTGAGAGGGCCTCTCGGGCAAGCGGACTAAATTTTTCCATCAGGACGATCTCATACATATCGCTGGGCAATATGACGAGATCCAGTGTCTGGTTCAGGTTTAAGAGCTTTTCGGAGGAATCCAGGACGATGAAGTGATGTTCCTTGAGGCGAAAGGTCAGCTCCTGGAGAATCAGGTCGTCCGGCCGACAAAACACGCCGATGTTGTGATACTCTTTCAGGAATTTCTTCCGGTGGAACCTGACGGTTTTACTGATTTCGTCCACCTTGGCCATGACATGGATAAGGGAGTTCGACGTCAGATGGATGGGGATCAGATAATGCCGTTTGCCATGGCTGGAAAAGCGGATGAGCAGGCCCATTTTCCGGTAGATTTCATTGAGTTCTCTGTAATGCGCCCGTATGTCGTCGGCGTTGTCAAGACTGATGGCCTGGAGCTGTTTGATTTCACTTGGCTTGAGTCGGTCATAGTCCTCAAAGAGGCCGAACCCGTAGGCATTGCCGCCGAATCTGCTGCGAAGCTGGGAGGGGTGTTTGAATGAGGCAAAGGTCCCTAACGGGACAGATGATGGATCAATTCCCAAGGATGGAAAATCATCGGGGTTGATGAATTGAAAAGGACCTTCTTGCCAGAGGGTCTGTTCCGGAAGGGGATTGCTGGAATCCATGAAGCCTCGATCTCCAGTGGCGGGTTGATGCAGGGGCTGCCTTCGGGCCGTATGGGACTCAGGAGGGGACAGCTCTCACTGTCTCGGCCGGGCTATGGGAGCGCAACAGGCATGAAGATATCTGGTGAAACGGCTCGATCGATTGATCACGTCCGGGATTCGGCGCAACAAAGAAACTTAAAGCCACCGTTTGCGACGTTTGTAGGCCTTCACATTTTTATAGGATTTGAGCGCTCCTGAGGCGGCCGTTCCTAAATAAAACTCCTTTACATCGGGATTCTCCCTGAGATCTTCCGCACCGCTTTCCATGACGATCTTTCCGTTTTCCATCACATAGCCATAGTGGGCGATCTGAAGGGCCATGTTGGCGTTCTGCTCCACCACCATGAGGGTGGTCCCTTGCTCCTGGTTGATCCGCCGGATAATCTGGAAGATCTCCTTGACCAGGATCGGGGCAAGGCCCAACGAGGGCTCGTCTAAGAGCAACAGCTTGGGGTGGGCCATCAGGGCCCTTCCGATAACCAGCATCTGGAGTTCGCCGCCGCTGCAGTAGCCTGCCATGGCCTTTTTCCTTGCAAGGAGGGCGGGGAAATAGCCATAGACCAATTCCAGGTCTTTCTGGTAGGGTTTGCCCCATCGGGTGGCCGTGCCGACCCTCAGGTTTTCTTCCACGGTCAGGTATTTGAATTCCTGCCGTCCCTCCAGTACCTGGATGATCCCTTTGCGCGTGATCTCTTCCGGAGACGAATTTTGGACCGGCTTGCCGTCATATTCGATCGACCCCTCGGTCACCTTGCCGTTTTCAGGCTTGAGCAGACCGGAAATGGCCTTGAGTGTCGTCGATTTTCCGGCCCCGTTGCTTCCCAAAAGAGAAACCACCTGACCTTCCCGGATGGTAAGGGAAACCCCCTTGAGGACCTGTATGACGTCGGAATAGACAACGCTGATGTTATTGATCAGGAGTCTGATATTATCCTGCATGGCGTAAACAGCCTTTCAGTAGGAAAACGGCCACAATCTGAAGTTTGACCGGACAATGCGCCAGACCTCGGCCAGCCCTTTCGGTTCAAAGATGATAAACAGGACAATGGCCAGACCATAGACAAACTCACGCAGCGGGGCGATGGTGATGGCGACCCCGGTAGAGACGCCGACATTCATCAGGTATTCTGTAGCGTGACTCAGCACCTCATTGAGGGTCACGATGAAGATGACCCCAAAAACGGAGCCTGGTATGCTTCCTAAGCCTCCGATGATAATCATGGCAATGTATTGGATGGACAGCCACAAATTAAAGGGCTCCGGCGTGATGCTCATGGTATAGAAGGCGAACAGGGCCCCCGCGAAACCCGCATAAAAGGAGCTGATGGCGAAGGAAAGAAGCTTATAGGGAAAGACCGGGATCCCCATTCCCTCGGCGGCCCGGTCATTGTCCCGAATGGCGATAAAGGCCCGGCCGATCCGGGTGCGGATCAGGTTGACGGCGATCCATGTCATCAGGACAAAACAGCCAAATATCACATAAAAAAAGGCGCGGTCGTTCCCTAAATTGATCCCGAAAAGGGTAGCGCTTGGAACAAAAATCCCCTGCGCACCCCCTGTCAGACCCTCCCACTGGACCAGCACATATTCAATAATGAACTGCCCTGCCAGGGTGGCGATACAGAGGTAGAGGTGTTTCAGGCGGGCCGAGGGGAGACCAAAGACCATACCTACGGCTGCAGATACGACCCCTGCAATGGGCACTGCCAGGAAAAAAGGAAAGCCACCTTTTGTGGCCAGGATGGCAGCGGCATAGGCCCCGACGCCGAAGAAGGCCCCATGACCCAGTGAAATCTGACCGGTAAACCCAATGAGAAGGTTCAGGCCGACGGCAGCAATGGCATAAATCCCGATGTTGTTGACGACATACAAGATATAGGCACTGCTGATGAACGGCACGACGCCAAAGAGGAGCACGATGCTGATACCCATCCAGAGTCGGCCGAAATCGGTGCTGAAGATATTCAGATCTTGCTGGTAACTTGTCTTGAAGCTGCCGCAGGGGTGAAACTGGAGTTTACGCATGCTTAAGTCTTTCCCTCGAATAAAACTTCAGGTTCAGGGGTTCAGAGGTTCTTTTTACTCGTTACGGGTTGCTCGTTCATTCGACGTTGGACGTTCGATGTTCGACGTTCGCCCTTTGATCAGGGGGGTTGACATGTTATACCCGTTCGATTTCCACCAGGCCGAAAAGCCCGTACGGTTTTACCATGAGAATAAAAATCAGTACGATATAGGGGATGATTTCCCGAAGGGACGTGGAGATATACCCGCCGGTAAAGGTCTCCAGCAGGCCGATAATGACGCCTCCCAGAATGGCGCCCCCGATACTGTCCAGCCCGCCTAAGATCACCACAGGAAAAACCTTGAGACCGATGGAACTCAACTCGTGGACATTGATCCCGTTGATGATGCCTAAGACAATGCCGCTCATGGCGCAGACCAAGGCTGCAATGGCCCAGGAGAGGGCAAACACCCTTCTCACGTGAACGCCGAGGGAGAGGGCCGCGGGCTGGTTGTCGGCCACAGACCGCATATAGATCCCCTGGGATGAGTACTTGAAGAAGAGCCCGAACAGGATCAGAAAAAGGATTCCTATGATGAATGCCGCCACATAAACGGCCGGGATCTGGATAGCCCCCCATTGCATGGAGAGGGCCTCAGGCAGAAACTTGGGGTAATCGTGGATGTCTCCGCCGAAGATGAAGAGCAACAGCCCCCTGAACATCAGGGCCAACCCCAGGGTCAGCATGATGACCTGGATAAGGGCCTCTCCGATCAGTGGGCGAAGGAAAAATTTTTCCAGGATAAAGCCAAGTGTAAAACTTCCTATCAGGGTCAATGCAAACGCCAGGACAATCGGCAGGTCCGCCCAGGCGGAGAGGGCAAGGAAGAGGAATGCCCCGATGGCCATCAGTTCGCCGTGGGCAAAATTGAGGACACTGCTCGATTTGAAGATCATGACAAAACCGAGCGCCGAAAGGGCATACAGAAACCCCAATGAGATCCCATTAACCAGAAGCTGAAGAAAAAAATCCATCCCGGCAAATGCCCCCTTACACCGTCAATATCCTTACGGTTGTTTCGATGGTCCCGATGGTTCCATCCCTGTATCGCACCTGGCCCTTTATCGGCAGTTCCGTCTTGTCCGAATACATGGCGTCGATGAGGGCCTTGTATTGCTCAAAGACAAACATTCGCCTTACCTTGCCCGTTCGCGTCAATTCTTCGTCGTCCGCGTCCAAGAGTTTATACAGCAGAATGATCCGGACCAGCTTCATCGGATCCGGCAACTGGGTATTGACCTCGGCTACCTCCCCTCGGATCAATTCCTCCACCGCCTGCTGCTGGGAAAGATCGGTGTACGTGGTATAGGGAATCTTTCTGTCTTCGGCCCAATTTCCCACGTTGCCGAAGTCGATATTGATGAAGGCCGTGAGATATTCCTGTCCTTCTCCCCAGATCACGGCCTCTTTGATGTACGGGCTGAACTTAAGCCGGGTTTCGATAAAGTCGGGCGAGAAGGCCTCGCCTTCGCGGGTCCGCATGATATCCTGTTTTCGACCGATGATGAGAAGGTGTCCGTCATCGTCGTAATAGCCGGCATCGCCGGTATGGAACCACCCGTCTTTCAGGGCCTCGGCAGTGGCTTCGGGGTTCTGATAGTACCCGACAAAATTCGACTTGCTGAGAACCAGGACCTCCTGGTCTTCGGTGATCTTGACCTCTGTCCCGGGAAGCGGTTTGCCCACGGTCTCGGGTTTGACTTCCTCGTCAGGCTGCACCTGAAAAATCCCGCACGTTTCCGTCAGTCCGTAACATTGTTTCAGGTTGAGACCATTGGCCCTGAAAAACCGGATCACATCCGGGCTGATGGGATGACCCCCTGTGTAGGCCGCGCGGAAGTTGAGGCAGCCGACGCGATCCAGGAGGGGCCGCGACACGATCCGGGTCCCCAGCCACCTCAACACCTTCAGGCGGCCAGGGATCTCTTTTTTCTCTGATTCAAGATCCCCGATCTGCCGGCCGAACCGCTGCGACATATGATAGAGGCGACGTTTGATAAATCCGGCATCATTGATCTTGACCCGAATCTTGGATGCGAGGTCCTCCCAAAACCTGGAGGAGGAGACGATAACCGTCGGTCCAATCTCTCGGAAGTTTTCCACTGCCGTCTCAAAGGTCTCTGGAAAGTTCATGACCATCCCCCCGCAGAGGGTGACGCCCACGCCCCACATCTGGTCTACGATCCAGGCCGTCGGGGTGATGGAGATCCAGTTGTCCTCGATGCCGATGGGGGCCGTTTGGAGCCACTTGGAGGCCATATCCGTAAAATTGACATGGCTCAACATGACCAACTTGGGGACCCCGGTGGTCCCCGATGTCATGAGCATCAGGGCCACATCCTCCGGCTTTCCTTCCCACAGCTCTTTATTATACAATTCAGGTTGTTCCCTGTCCAGTTCCTCGCCCAGATCCAGAAGCTGACTGAAGCTGATCAGCCAGGGATTGTCCTCGTAGGTCCGCATGCCTGTGGGATCGGTATAGATGACGCGTCTCGTGTGGGGGAGATCCCCCTTGCAGGCAAGGAGTTTATCCACCTGCTCCTGGTCCTGGGCAAAGACATATGCCGCTTCGGCCCGGTTGAGGCCCCCGACCAATTCTTTGGCCACGGCCGATGTAAACAGGGGAAGCGCCACCCCGCCCACAGACTGTGCCCCTAACTCTGCAAAAAGCCATTCCGGGTCGTTATCGAGGATCAGACCGACATTTTCACCCCGTTTGAGACCCAGGGAGATCAGACCCATTCCAATGAGCTTTGCATACCGGAAATAATCTTTCCAGTGATAGGTCTGCCATATGCCGTAGGCCTTGTCCCGCATGGCGATCCGTTCGGATCCCAGCCGCTCCGACTGTCTCAGCAGGATCTGGGGCAAGGTGAATTGCCCTAAGGAGGATAACGTCTCCGCGTCAATCCGCTCTATCTTATTTGTGCCGTTCACAGACATCCTTTTCCCGTTGCCATTCCTCAATCCCATCCACAGATTACGCAAATTTCACGGATACCAATCTCTCAATTCCCCAATTCCCCAATTCCCCAATTCCTAAATTCCTAAATCCGGTTTATCCGGGTTAAGGCGTTTGTATGACTCCCTATTCGATCTTAGAGGTATCCCCGAGATAGGCCTTGATGACCTGAGGATGATTCTGAACAAAATCCGGAGATCCCTCGGCTATTTTGACCCCGAAGTCAAATACCGCCACTCGCTTCGAGATGCTCATGACAATGGACATGTCATGTTCCACCAGGATCATGGTCTGGTTCCACGCCTCGTTCAATTCGACCAAAAACCGGACCATATCCTCCTTTTCCTCAAGGGTCATCCCTGCAAACGGCTCATCAAGTACCAGAAGCCTGGGTTGCAGGGCCAAGGCACGGCCCAATTCAACGCGTTTTCTCATTCCGTAAGGGAGCGAGCCTACAAGCTGTTTTCGGATCGCCTGCATCTCCAGAAAATCGATGAGCTCTTCCAGGATTTTGCGGTGGCGAACCTCCTCCTCTCGCACGCTTTTCAGAAAGAGAGAGGCCTTCCCCACATGGTACCCGCAATGGACATGCCGGGCCAGGAGCATATTGGAGAGCACGGTCATGCCGGGAAAAAGTTCGATGTTCTGATAGGTTCGACCGATGCCGATTCGGGTAAGATGATGCGTCGAGAGGCCGATGACATCTTGTCCGTTAAAAGATATCTGGCCTTCCTGTGGTTTGTAGTAGCCGGTAATAGAGTTTAAAAGGCTGGTTTTACCTGCGCCGTTAGGCCCGATAATGGAGACCAGTTCTCCGTCACGGACATTCAGGTCAATCTTGCTAAGCGCTGTAATCCCGCCAAACTTGAGGGTCAGATTCTTCACCTCCAGCTCGGCCCGTCGGTCTTCGGGCCGGGCCGAGGTGAAGATACTGGGTTCACCGCGAAAGGCTTTCATTTTAAGATCGTCACCTTTTCTTTTCCCGGGTTCCAGAACTTCGTCAGCGGTTTAAGTGTTTGATCTTCATTGATCTTTACTATTCTGGCAGTAAAAGAACCACTGTGGTCGGTAGTTGTGTAGGTGACGTTGGGAATCAGCCCCCCGAAATCCTCGTTTTGAAAGGTCTCAAGACCTACGTTGATGGACTCGCTGTCTATTTTACCCAATTTGTCCTGCGCTTTCTGGAAGGCCCGTGCCATGATCGCGCCGATCACAATTCCCTCCCAGTAGGAGCAGTCAAATTTTTCTACGGTCTTGTATCTCGCCATCAGGTCTTCAATCAGCTTGATGCCCGGAGTGCCGTCGCCCGGCAGGCATCCTGGGAATTGCATGTGCATCCGGTCTCGAATAAGCCCTGCCCCCCGTTTAAAGAAATCGGGATCCGTCGATGTCCAGGTCCCAAAAAAGGGAACGTTGTAGCTCACGCGGTCGGCAGCCTGGAGGGCCATGATGATGGCAGAGGGGAGGCACTGCATGAAGATATATTCGGCCCCCTTTTCTTTTAGCCTCAAAACCTCGGTATTGAGATCCAGGGTTTTGGGGGGGAATTCCTCTATTGCAACGAGCTCTATATTGTTTTTTTTGGCATATTCCTGGCTGGGTTCATGAATCGATTTTCCGTAGGCGTTGTTGTAGGTCAAGAGTCCCACCTTGGGCGGCGAGTTCCCTTTGTGGATGGCCTTGATGTATCCGAGGACCGCATAGGAGTCCATCACATAACTTCCAAAGGGGAGATAGGCGTAGTCGACCGGGGGCTTGAGGATCCCCTGGTATGTGGAGTAGTTGATATTGGGAACCTTATATTTCTGGATGATCGGTTTGGTCATGATCCCGGACCCTGCATCCCAGGTGGCAATCATGTCCATCTTGTTGGACGTACAAAACTTCATGACCTCGTTCTTGGCTTTTTCGATATCGTACGCATGGTCAACCACCGTCAGGTCAATCTTGTTGCCGGCGATGCCCCCCTTTACTTCATTGATATACCGGGTATAGTCCTGTTGTCCCTTGGCGTGAAATTGACCCCACGTCGATGCCGGACCTGTGAGGTTAATGACGGCCCCTGCCTTGATGTCTTTGGCGAAAGCGTCCATTGGAATGCCGATAGCGATCAATCCTGCCATAACCAAACAAACAGTTGCCAACACCACTAATTTGCGCATGATTCCCTCCTTTGTAAACTAATATAAACTAAAGAGTTAATTCGCTACATCCCTAAAAACCTCACGCCTGAATCGAATCACCCCCCTTTCTTTCTGGAATTATCAAAATGGATAGGTCTCTGTCCCGCCGCCTGATTACCATGATAATCTTCATGATATTCTTGTCAATTTACTGAATTTGCTCTACAGAAGGTGGTTGAGAGTCACTCTAATCCAACCCACAATTTCTTGTCAAGAAGTTATTGCCGCCGAATTTCCTTTTATTCCCCGGTGTCCACGAGAATTCGTCCACCGGTGCGGTCTCACTCTGCCATTGAAGTGAGACCCCGGACCCGACCTGAAAGCCCCCGGAAAGGCCAGGTCCCGTCCTTTGAACGACAGGTTGGGACCGACCTTTCTGATCGTTCATCAAAAAAGATGGAGAAAAAGTCTTGACACGGACGGCGCGCAATGGTATCTGATTCCTGAATGAATAGTCATTCATTATCAGCGTGGACTCATGGCAAAAAGAAAAAATAGCGAAAAATATCAGATAATTATTGCAGCGGCAACCAAGGTTTTTGCACAAAAGGGTTTCTATCAGTCGAAGATATCGGAGATTGCAAAAGAGGCCGGGGTTGCGGATGGCACCATCTACATCTATTTTGAAAACAAGGATGATATCCTGATCTCCCTGTTCGAGGAGCAGATGCAGGCCGTCCTGGATAATATGAACTCCCGGATCGTGACCCTGACCGACCCGGCAAAAAAGCTCGAAGAATTCGCGTGGACCCATCTGAACCTTATCCAGAAGAATAAGGACATGGCCGAGATTATCCAGGTCGAACTGCGCCAGAGCGGCAAGTTCATGAAAGAATATAAGAATGAGAAATTCAGCGAATACCTCAACATTATTGAAAACATCATCATGGAAGGTCAGGAATCAGGCCTTTTCAAAAAAAGTGTGGTGCCCAACGTGGCCAAGAGGGCATTTTTTGGGGCCTTGGACGAAGTGTCGAGGTGTTGGGTGTTGTCAAGTCGCAGGCAATATGATATCAAGACCGTCGCCAAACAGATCAGCGACTATTTCTTGGATGGAATAACGGCCTCCTCCGGGGCAACGGGCATCCAGGCATAGGCCGTCATTTCCGACCCTATGTCAACCGGAGACGCCCGAAACATGATATATCGGAATTTTGAGGCGTCATGAGGCGTAGGTTGAAGGGAGGATGTATATCCTATTGTCGACCTATCGGATTGTCGACAAATCAATGCGTTAACGGGGTTTGAAGAAAGGAGGATCATGTGAATATTATCGTTTGTCTGAAACAGGTGCCGGATACAGAGACCCAGATCAAGATCGGCTCGGACCGCCAGTCCATTGTGACCGACGACATCAAATGGGTCATGAATCCCTATGATGAATATGGTGTGGAGGAGGCCTTGCGCCTCAAGGAAAAACATGGCGGCGAGGTCACCGTGGTGGGGCTCGGCCCCAAGAGGGTCACCGAATCCATACGCACCGCCCTGGCTATGGGAGCGGACAAGGGAATTCTCATCAGCGATGGGGCCTTGGACGGAAGTGATTCCCTTGCCCATGCAAAGGCGATCGCCGCGGCGATCAAGGACCTTCAATACGATCTGATCTTTACCGGGCAGCGGGGGGTAGACGACGACTTGGGCATTGTCGGCGCCACTCTCGCAGAGGCGTTGAACATTCCCCAGCTCTCCTTGATTGTCAAGGTGGAAGTGGCGGAGGACGGGAAGTCGGTCAAGGTCCAACGGCCGATCGAAGGGGAAACACTGGTCATCACGTCGACGCTGCCGGCCCTGATCACGGCTCAGAAGGGCTTGAATGAACCGCGATATGCCTCTTTGCCCGGAATCATGAAGGCCAAGAAAAAGCCCCTTGCGGAAAAGTCCCTTGCGGATCTGGGGCTGAACAGCGCCGACTTCGGAGCAGGCGCAAGAAAGATGAAGATCCTGGAGCTGACGCCGCCTCCTGCCAGAGAGGCAGGCAAGATTGTCCCGGGGGAGACGCCCCAGGAAAAGGCCGCCCAATTGGCGAAGTTGCTACACGACGAGGCAAAGGTCCTCTAAGCCTTCCGCCGGACGCATGGCGTCGATGCGGCGTGAGGGTTGACTATGGAATCTACACAGACAGGTAAGGAGACAAAAATGGCACAGGGAGTTTGGACAATTGCTGAGCAAAGGGATGGCGAGATCCGGAAGATTAGTTACGAGCTCGTCAGTGAAGGTAGGCGTCTGGCCGATGCCTTGGGCCAGGAACTGACAGTGGTTCTGCTCGGCTCCAATATTAAGGACAAGGCCGCGGCATTCGGCCCTTACGGAGCGAACAAGGTCATGGTAGCTGATGACTCGAGGCTGGAGCCCTATACGACGGATGCCTATGTCTCGGTTATTTCCCAGTTGGTGAAGGCCAATGAGCCGGCCGTATTGCTCCTGGGCGCATCCGTTCAGGGAAAGGACCTGGCCGGAAGATTGGCTGCCAGATTGGACGTGGCCATGGCCCAGGACTGCACGGTCTTTGCCATCGAGGGCGGGACCCTTGTGGCGACTCGCCCCATCTATGCAGGCAAGGCGTATGCAAAGGTAACCTTTGAAAACAGTTGGCCCCAGATGGCCACTGCCAGGCCGAAGGTCATGAGCGTCAACGAACCCGATCCTTCTAAATCCGCGGAGGTGATGGATGCGGCTTTCACACTGGATGACGCCGATCTCAAGACAAAGGTGATGGATGTGGTCAAGGATGAGAGCGGCAAGGTCGATCTGACAGAGGCAGATAAGATTGTCTCGGGCGGCCGCGGCATGAAAGGACCTGAAAATTATTATATTTTAGAGGCCTTAGCCGATGTCATCGGCGCCAGCGTCGGGGCTTCCCGTTCGGCCGTGGATGCAGGCTGGCGGCCCCATTCAGACCAGGTGGGACAGACAGGAAAGGTGGTGTCGCCCAACCTCTATGTGGCGTGCGGCATTTCCGGGGCGATTCAGCATCTGGCGGGCATGAGCACCTCAAAGGTGATCGTGGCCATCAACAAGGATGCGGATGCCCCCATCTTTCAAAAGGCCGACTATGGCGTGGTGGGCGACCTCTTTGATGTGGTCCCGGCCTTGACGGAAGAGGCCAAAAAGTACGTGTAAGGGGAATGGTAACCGTTCACGGGTTCAAAGGTTTCCCGCTTTAGCGGGATTTAAGGTTGCGTTCCGGGTCCCCTAATCCCGCTTTGCAGCGGGAAACGTTGAACCCGGAACCTGTGAACCCTTACGGAGAACGTTGGGGATTGAGGGAGGGCATGACCTTCAATCCCCATCCCATCGAATCCCCTTCAAGGGGAAAGGCGAGCCCGCCGTCATTATTTGATTGACAAAAAATGGAATTTCGATAGATTGATGCCTTCCCTTAGCAGACGGCGGTGTAGCTCAGTTGGTCAGAGCATACGGCTCATATCCGTAGAGTCACTGGTTCAAATCCAGTCACCGCCACCAGATAAAAATCCCGAGCAGATATTGACAAATGCCGGGACGGCCTTATTTTCTGCATGACCCATACCCAATCCACGAGCCTTTTGAGATGGCTTTTTTCAGGCAGAATGAACTCGTTACGGTAAGCGATGCCCTCGACATTGCAGAGGATGCGACAGGGAATTTTTTCAAGATGTCGATCGGGCAATCCAAAAGATATGGGTATGATGTAAAGACCCTCTCCTCGTTGAATCAGCGGGAGATCAGCAGCGTCGCCCTTGCCGTGTTGAGCAAGGGGATGAGGGTGCTGAACGATTTTGAACCCAGGACCAAGACGCGCGATTTTTATTTCATCTGTCTGCAGGACCATCTCATTCTGAGGGCGCTCAACAGGGATAGAGACCTGGCGCTTCTCCCTTTTTTGGTTTATATTTTCACGCACGAGCTGGTTCATATTGTCAGGTTCTGTAAGTTTTTTCAGAGATTCGATGTGACGGACAGGGAACGGGCAGAGGAGGAAGAAATCGTCCATTCGCTGGCCTTCGACGTATTGAAAAAATCATCCCTGGCCAAATTGGATTATGTCCTTGACTCTTATCAGGGCCACAGGATCTGTCAACTCAACGTGACATAAGGAGGATGGATAGGGGAATGCCAATCTACGAATATGAATGCGATGCATGCGGACATCATACGGAAGCCTTGCAGAGATTTTCAGATCCGCCGCTGATCGAGTGCGAGGCGTGCCATTCTCACAAAGTCAAGAAAGTTATTTCTCAAAGCACTTTTCACCTGAAAGGGACAGGCTGGTACGTTACGGATTACGCCTCCAAGTCCGGCTCCGCCTGCAGCAGTAAGGAAAAGGGTTCTGATGGGGGTGGAAAAACAGCGGCGGCGCCTTCAGCAGAGAACAAGTCCAAAAAAGAAGCTTCGGCGCCTTCCAAGGCCAAGGAATAGACCGTAAAGGGTTTCCATGTACACACGAGATTCGGGCAGGGTCCAGGACAAGTTGATCAATAAACTTGAAAGGCAGGAGAAGCAGAGGGCCTTTCAGCAGGGAAGATTCTTCAGGTTCAAGCTCCCCGAAATCCACAACAAGCTGCGCCAGACCCTGTTGGAGGAAAGGATTATTGAAAGCGACAATGCGGCGGCTGTCTCCGACGCGATCCTCAAAGGCCTGAAAATGGCCCTCAACAGCTCAGAATTTGATTTCAAATATTTCGTCTCTCCGATCCGCAACCTTGTCCCGCGTCCAAATCCCTACTCCCTGTACATGACCCAGTATCTCATGGAGATCCTGATCAACGATCCGGACGTGATCGAAATCTATGGCACGGATGAGGACATTTACCATGCCATCGACCGGATTGTCACCCAGAGCCGCAACCAGTTCGAAAAGGTGGAAAAGGAAATCCTGGACCAGTTGGCCAAGAAGAAGTCACTGACGCCCGGGTCGGCCGAGTACAAGATCGCCTACGACCAGCTTCTTCACGAAAAGGTGGGCGAACCGCAGAAATAATTGCGGAACCCTACCGGTCCGCCTCGAAGTTCAACAGATACCGCTTCACATCCAGCCCGCTTCCAAAACCGCCGAGTCCACCGGCAGCCACCACCCGATGTCACGGAAAGATCAGGGGGAGGGGGTTCCCCCCCATGACCTGACCCACGGCCCTGGCGGCCAGGGGCCTTCCTACCATTGAAGCCACTGCCCCATATGTCCGCGTCTGGCCAAAGGGTATGGCGGCGACAATCTCCAATACCGCCCATTGAAATGGGGTGAGCGAGACGTCCATGGAGAGAGGCTTTCCCCTGGGCCTATCCCGCAAAGATGCCTCCACCGCCTCAGCAAGAGGTCGATTCATCGCGTCATCCTCTGTGAGGCGCGCGTCTGGGAACAGCCGTCTGAAAAAATGTGCGGGATGGCTGGATGCATTCAAACCCAGTCCGACTCGAAACGCCCCCTTCCCTGTAGACGCCAGATATACGGTGAGCCGATCGACCGTCATTTTCGAGCAGTAGATGTCTGGAAAAGTCTTCCCTGCCATGTGTCTCTCCTTTCAAGGGTGTCCCGAATGCACCTTAAATTGATCTGCTTTTCTATGGCCCATGCCGGGGCCACCAGTTCCGACGATACGGGGTCGCCGGTAAGCCGCTGGATCACCATGCCCGGAGAAAGCCGCTCCAGGACATCCACCACAAGGTTCGCGTATTCGTCTCTGCCCAGGCATTTGAAGTCTTTTGTGTGGTAGCGTTCGGCCAGGGGGGTCCCCTTGACCACATATAAGAGGTGAATCTTGATGCCCTGGACCGGGAGGAAAGAGAGGTAGCGGGCAGTTCCAAGCATCATCTCGCGGTCTTCACCTGGAAGTCCCAGGATGATGTGAGCGCATACGTTGATGCCCTGGTCAGCGGCCATGTAAACGCTCTTTTCAAAGCGGGCCACGTCATGCCCTCGATGGATCCGCTTGAGCGTTGCGTCATGCGACGATTGCAGCCCATATTCAATCCAGACGAGGCAATCCCTTTGATAAGATCGAATGAGACCCAGGATGTCGCTATCCACACAGTCCGGTCTCGTGGCCACAGAGAGGCCGACCATGCCCTTGTGGGCCAAGGCCTGATCATAGAGGGATTTCAGACGGGGGACAGGGGCGTAGGTGTTGGTGAAAGACTGAAAGTAGGCGATAAATTTTCGGGCCTTGTAGCGTTTCCGAATGACCTCCTTTGCCCGGACGATCTGCTGATCAATGGAGAGGCCCTCGTCGATAAAGGCCCCGGTTCCAGAGCCCCTTCGGTCGCAGAAAAGGCACCCCTCTCGGGAGATGGTCCCGTCACGATTGGGACAGCCGAGCCCCGCATCCAGAGATATCTTCTGGACCCTTTCACCAAATATCTCTTTTAGATAGGTGTTGAAGTCTCGGTATCGTTGCATGAGAGGGTCGTAGGACTCAGACGTCCAAGGTTCACGATGCACCTCACGATGTCTCTCGGTCCTCATCGGATCCATCGGAGAGCGGGTGCCCGCGATTATGGCGGCGGGCAGATGACGGCTCGGTTCACCCCTTGGCCGGAAAATAAACAGAGAACGTGGTTCCCCCCGATTGGCTGCAATCCTCTGGACTCGCACAATAAGCGCACTCGCTGATCCTCCCGGGGCACACATCGGTGTTTAGCGGTATGAATTTACATCGGGTGGATTCCATGCGGATCTTAAAACCGTACCGCTCGGAAAAGATCTTCATACGCAACAAATCAGCCCCTTTTCCACCGGCATTGAAGTCAAAGGCCCGCTTGGATGAATAGGCCATGGTATCCTGGGTGGCAAAAAAACCTTCAAAAATCCTTCGTTGATCCTCTTCTATAATGCCGACCCCGTAGTCGTGCACCACCAGTTCGGCGCCCCCATCCTTTTCTCTGACCATCACCTCTACCTTCCCTTCGTCAGGGGTGTTTTCAACGGCGTTTTTTATGAGGCCGTCAATGGTCTTCTGCAATGGATCGAGAGGCATGCATATGGCCGGCGCAGATTCGAGGCGACGTATGATATCGACCTGGCGATGGGAAAAGAGGGGTTCGAGGGCTGCGATTCTCTCCCCGACGTACTGGTCCAGGGCCACCTCTTTCGGCTCCAGTTCCCTGGGCCCAAACAGGGCATCGATCTTCCTTCGGACCGTTTCGACGAGCGGCCCCTCTCCAACCTCCTCCGCGATCAGGGTTTCCAGCTCATCCGTACACTCCAGAAGCATCTGGGACAGGAGACCATAGGACTTGTACTGCCGCTCCCGCATGATGTCTTCCACCTGGTTCTGGATTTCTATGATGCGGTCCAGGTTCCTCTTGCTCCGGGTCATGGTATTCTTCCATGCATCTTCAGGGAGCTTCCTCAGATTTTTCTCCAGTATGTTGAGAGAACCGGAGAGGACAGAGACCGGGGTCTTCAATTCGTGAGAGAGGTGGTTAATCACCTTGTCCTTGGCCCGGTTCATGCTCGAGACCTCAATGTAGGCACGCTTCAATTCTTCAGCGAAACGGGCGTTATCGATGGAAAGGGCGACGGTTCCGGCGATCATGCTCAACAGCTCTACATTCGCCTGGTCAAAGGGCTCCTCTCCCTTTTTGTTGATGGCGCATAAGACCCCGATAATCCGATCTTTGCTCTTGAGCGGCACCAGGAGGAGGTTTCGCGTATGGTAGCCGAGTTTCTTGTCCCTCTCACTGTGAAGCTTTCGATCCATGGATGTGTCGGCAACGATTACGGGCTTGCCGGTCTTGATGACCTTTCCCGCGACAAGCTCGTCAAGGGGAAACCGGATTTCCTTGATCCTTTCCTGGGTGGCGGTGTCGTCATAGGCCGCTCCGATGAAGTAGAGTTCCTGCGTCTCTTCATCCAGAAGGATGACAAGGGCGCCCTCGGAATCCAGGAGTCGTTTGACCTCCTGACTGATGTAGTCCTGAAGTCCCTCCAGCTCAGGGTATTCCGGAAGGGCCCTGCTGATCCGGAGGAGAGAATCATTGGTCCTGTAGGCCTCGATGATTTCTTCAGAGAATCTGGCGTTTTCTATGGCGAGGGCAACGGTCCCTGTGATCATGCTCAACAGCTCAAGATCGGTCTCGTTGAAATCGCCCCCCTTTTTATTGCGTGCGCACAAGGCCCCGATAATTCGATCGCCGCTTCTCAGAGGCGCCTCAATCAGGTTTCTGGTGCGATAACCGAGCTTCTTGTCCACGTCAGGATAGAAATCAGGCTCCTTGGAGGTATCGGGAACGATGATCGGCTCGCCCGTTCGGATGACTTTGCCGGCCAGGCTTCTGTCAGCAGGAAATCGGATTTCTTTTATCTTCTCCTGGGTTATGTTGTCGTCAAATGCAGCGCCTTTGTAGAAAAGCTCTTGATTTTCTTCATCTAAGAGCACCACCAAACCACCCTCCGCGTCCAACAGTTGTTTGACCTCGGCGCTGATATAGTCCAGGAGTTCTTCCATGTCAGGATATTCATGGAGGGAGGTGCTGAACCGAAGAATAGTCTGGTTCATTCGGGCAATCTTTTTTTCACGGGTAATATCCCTCAACAGGACAAGCTCCCCTGCAGGCTCATTCCTGTCTTCGGAATAGACGGCTCCCCGCATGACCACGTCCAGGACCCTGCCGTCCTTTGTGAGCCGCTTGGTTTCGTGACGAAGGATGACCTTCGTTTCCAAAAGTTCTCTTATCGCCTTGCCGGTTTCTTCTTCAAGCCCTGGGGGGATGTATGGGATGGGCTTTCCTTCCAGTTCATCGAGGGTCCAGCCGAATATTTCGGTAAAAGAGGGATTCACGTAGTATACCCGGCCCGTCAGGGTAAACACGACGATCGGGTAGGGAACGAAGTCCAAAAGGGTCCGCATGCGTCTCTCTGATTTCTGAAGGGCCAGTTCCGCCCTTTTTTGTTCGGTGATATCCTGAAGCGTCTCGATGGCGCCCATAAGGTTCCCCGAGGCATCTCTCAACGGCGAAGCGGTAAAGAAGAGCCATCTGCTCCCATCTTTAAGGTGGCGAAACTGTCGCTCGGATTGATAACCGCCCTCCACAAAAGCGGATTTCTGATGTCGCCCCTTGTAATACCGGGCGATATCCTGTTCCGGAATATTGTCGACGATCAGGTCGGCCATGGTGGGTCTTGGGGTGGGATAAAAGGCCCTCCAATGGTTCCGGGTGCCGATGATCTGGTTTGCAGAGATGCCCGTCAGGGTTTCGAAGGACCTGTTGACATGCGTCACCCTGTGGTCGCTGTCAATGACAAAGGTAGGGATCGATATCTCCTGGAGGATCTGTGAAAGCCGTTCCTTCCCCTCCCGTAGCGCTTTTTCGCCATCTTTTCGCCTGGCAACTTCCTCTTCTAAGCCCTTGACCCTCTGCGCAAGCTGTTCGTATGTGGGTTGGTCAACCATCCAGGAATCTCCCCCGTTTGTTTTGCACGTAGCACGTCGTCGATAGACGCAACCCTGTTTTATATAAGGTCCCGACGGTTTTTTCAAGCCTTGTTTGATGTTCGATCGTTCAATCCTGAGGGTTGGAAGTGGCGTCTCGCCACGATTTTTCGCGGCCCTTACCCGCCAGACCAATGCCGGGCAAAAGCCATTCGCGCACCGTTATCCCCTCAAGATGAGAATCGGTGCAACTTGAAGATACAGCTTGACATCACTCCCTTGAAATGGTAGAGATTGTGTTAATATAGGCACGTAGCTCAGGGGGAGAGCACTACCCTGACACGGTAGGGGTCAAGGGTTCAAATCCCTTCGTGCCTACCATAGGGAAATCAAGTGGTTAGGCTGCTGTTATCTTCCAATGGGAATAGACTTATCCTCGGGGTTGTTTAACGGATATGTCCAAGACTTTGACCGGTTGATCGAATGTCTTCCAGCCATGGCGCTCGCCTGAAGGTATAAAATAGCACTCATTCGCTGTTAGCAATTGGCGCTCTTGACCTACAAACATCTCTATCTGGCCTTCCAGGACAATACCGCACTGGTCAAAAGGATGTTCGTGTCCGGTGTCTTCCTTCCCTTGACCTATCTGCATGCAGACCATAATCAAGCTATCCCCAATTTCTGCCTTGCTCATAATGCCAGGCCTGAACGCTTCCAATTGTAGGGCGCCTAAGTTCCAAAAAGCCATCTCTTCCTCCTTTAGCCATCACCTCCATTGATGAATGTCATGACCTGCCATCCACCCTGATTACCGAAAGGGCTCCCAGATCCGCTTGGTTTGAAAGGTCCGGGTGGTGTTCCGGTCTATCCCGAGCATGAGGCACCAGTAATTGACCGCCTTCTTGCTCAGATTTCGATGGTGTTTGAGCGTATGGACAAACGTCTCCATGCCATACCTTTCCTGAACTTCCCTGATAAAATCAAAACCGCCGAAATTTATGGCCCTTTCGATGACGATGTCCGCCTGGGCCTGATTCGCGTTTCTATCCCAGAAAAGCTCTTCTCTCATTTCACAAAGTCCCCAAAGAATCGCTTCACTTCTTCCCATTCGTCCCGCCCCAGGTTTCTCTGGTCACCATCCGCTCCAAGAAATAGCTCTGGGTAAAAAAATCAAGATCTACGGATACGCGGTTCCCCAAATATAGATAGACCGCCGTACCCCCAGCGAGATACGTATGTGCCGGGAGGATGCTGCATTTCAGAAGGCGGCCCAATTGTTCCTTTAACAACGGGACAATATCCTTTGGAGATATCGCCATAGCATTCATTCTAACCCTGAACCCTGAACCCTGAACCCTTGAACCCTTGAACCCTTGAACCCTTGAACCCTTACCATTTATTTTACCATGCATTAGAATTCGACACAACCTTATACAAAGGCAATCCTCATCTTGGCCTTTGAGCAGTTGTTCTTGTTTCACCGGGACGGCTCTGTGTGAGACCCTTGCTGTAAGATTTGTTTACAGTTGCCCCCCGAACCATTCAATCAGTAACATCCCTCCCCGCCCCCAATTTACCCCTTGAAATCGATTTTCTATGGTTAAACCCTGGACAGCAATTCTCATTATGGAAAAATATGTGGGAGCGGCTTCCGAGCCCCGAAAAATAGTTATGTGGGAGCGGCTTCCGAGCCGCGAAAAATCGTGGCAAGATGCCACTCACACAGGATTGGGACTCCAAGGCTGCTTCATAATGAGAATTGCTGAACCCTGGACATTGACATAGTATCCCGAATGGTATACATATTAAATATGCCACGATGTGCCATTTCAATAGGGGGTGTCCCATGAAGACACAGACCACAATCCGTGTAGATCAGCGTAGCTATACACAGGCTAAAGAAATCCTGAGTGTTTTGGGGTTGTCTTATTCGCAAGCCATTAATATCTTTAACAATATGGTCGTATCTACCAGAGGCCTTCCATTCGCAGTAAAGATCCCGAATGAGGAGACCATTCAGGCAATGGAAGAGGCGAAAAAGCTGAATGGCGACTTTGTAACTCTGGATAATCTCAAGAGATAAGATAAACCGCATGGAATTATTCAGAACCAAAACCTTTAAAAAGGATTACCAAAGGATCAAACTGACCGACGCTCAATATACGAAATACATCAAGTGCTTATCTCTGCTTCTGGATGGCAGGGCGCTGCCTGGCGAGGCAAGGGATCATAACTTGGTGGCAGATTATTCAGGTTTTAGAGAATTTCATCTTGGTGGAGATGTGCTGGTTATATACTGCATTGAAGATGACATCGTCAGACTGACACGAATTGGCACGCATTCTCAGCTATTCAAATAGGAGCTGGAATAGGAAGTGCTCAGGAAAATTCTGCGAGATATTGAAATGAGCCTCTAAAATTTCCCTTAATCAGACATTATGTTGATGCGAGGAGAGAACAATGGAGTTAAGCCGAAGAATCAGCGTAGATCAAAAGGTCCATTTCGGGCGTCCGGTGATTACCGGGACCAGGGTCCCAGTGGATCTCATTATCGGGAAACTTGCCAGCGGGATGAAGTACGACGAAATTGTTCGGGAGTATGATATTACCCAGGAAGACATTTTGGCCTGCTTGGATTACGCGGCGAAGACAATCTCGGCTGACGAAATAAGAGCGGTAGGATAAAATGCCGAAATTTGTGGTCGACGAAGACTTGCCACGCTCTACTGCTGCGGATCTTGTCGAAGAAGGCTATTCTGTCAAGGACATCCGCGA
>JAUPKI010000252.1 GCA_030837545.1 Thermodesulfobacteriota bacterium
AATCACGATTAGCGATTGTCTTCTCATTGGTTGTCTCAAGATAGATGCTATACGGCATCATCCGGCATTTACATAAACTGAAAAGGCTGATAATGCCTATCAAGAGGTTTGTATGAAAGCAAAGTGTCAACGTTGGAGCACTTTGGTGGCATCTATTTTGTGATGGTTAATAACAGGAAATGAAAAGGATATTTACCAAACAGGCACAAGATGTAGTGGCCCCCTACAACTCGACTCTGACAAAATGCGACAGAAACCAAAAATATCATTAAGCTAAAAACCTGTGATATCCTCCAGCTCGCATCCCCCGGGTAACGTTGAGATACTGATTCCGTTGGTCAACACACGGCCATATTTTGTTTTCTTCTGGAAATCGCAAAAATTTCGGGGCATCAAAATGTTGAGATATGCCTTACTTATGTTGCGAGTATGGTTTTGTTTTGAAAATCTAATTCGATCGCATTGGAAACGATCCAATACATCATTTTATTCCAGAGAAAGCCAATACCATCAAGTGGTTGGCTTATGCGAGATTGGCATAGACGACCGGCATTCAGAATTCTTCCAACCAGATAAAACAAAACCCCACCTCTCTGTTTCGAGAAATGGGGTGTCGATTGTCCGCCATGACAAACCTCTTTGCAGAAGGGTTTACGGCTTTTCGGAAAATGGGACCGGCAAAAGAGATACAATAAATCTCTCGAGGAAACCAACCTATTTCTGTGAATAAGCCTGATTCTGACTGCCATGCCAGGAGGATCGCGGCTGCATGCAGGAAGGAATGAGGGGGCGTTGGGAGAGACACAGGGTGCTTTTTGTGTGATCTTAAAATGTTTGAGTGGTCCCAGGGTGGACCCAAAACAGGGTTTTCAAGAAAAAGGGGTTATCGTCTATGTGACGTAACCCCTTGATTTTCGTGGTGGAGCTGATCGGGATCGAACCGACGACCTCATGACTGCCAGTCATGCGCTCTCCCAACTGAGCTACAGCCCCTTGATATTTTCAGTCACTCAGATCGTGCCCTGGTCGCGGGGAATCACACGCTGAATGACGAATGCTTATATACCAGGGACGATAATCCAATGTCAATATGATATTGACATTCTTTTTAGCTTTTTACTATAATAGCGACCTTTAAAAGGCCTCATACCTCAAAGGCCCTCACTGCCGGAGTGGTGAAACTGGTAGACGCGCTGGACTCAAAATCCAGTGGTCCTCGCGACCATGTCGGTTCGATTCCGACCTCCGGCACCACGTGATTTCGAGGGGTTAGCTTGCAAAGCTAACCCCTTTTTTTATACCTGTAGCATGGCTGGGGATCGCCGCCTCGACGGTTTTCAGGTCAGGCGCTTCCCCAGGGTTTGAAGACCAGTATCCTCATGCCAGCGTCCTCATATGCCTTATTATCATTCCCTCGCTATCAAATGCGGTTATCCTGTCTGAAACAGGGTCTCATTGTCAAGTCCTCAAAATTCCTTGACCCGATCCTTCATTTTGGCTACCTTCCTGATGTCTCGAAGATGTCTTGGCGTGAACCCCAACCCAGGAGGTAAAAAATGAAACAGGCGCACTACAAAAAGCTCTTCAGTCCCATCAAGGTAAACGGCCTCAGGCTTAAAAACCGCATCACCATGGCCCCACTTTACCTGGGGTACGCATCTGAGGGAGGAGCTGTCTCCCCCCTGATGCTCCATCATTATCAAACGATGGCGCAGAGCGGGGCCGCACTGGTTCTGGTCGAAAATGCCGGCATCACGCCAGGCGGGAGCGGCTCGCCCCGAACGATTCGGTGTGATCACAATCGATATCTGAGCGGCCTGGAGGGCCTTGCCCAGTGCATCAAGGGCGAGAAGGCCCTTGCCGGCCTCCAGATCAACCATGCTGGACGTTTTGCTTATGTGGATGATCCGGTTGCGCCGTCAGCGGTCCCCGCCTTCAACAGGACCCCCCGCTCCCTCACCAGAATGGAAATCACCACCATTCAGAAACAGTATGCCCAGGCCGCGCTGAGGGTTCAAAAGGCCGGGTTCGACCTGGTGGAACTCCACGGAGGGACCGGATACCTCCTCTCCCAGTTCGTGTCGCCCAGGACCAATCAGCGCGAGGATATTTATGGCGGAGGCATCGAGAACCGCATCCGGTTCCCCCTGGAGGTGTTGAAACGGGTCAAGGACCTGGTGGGGGATTTCCCGGTGGGGTATCGGTTCCTGGCCGACGAATGGCTGCGGGATGGGCTTCACCTGAATGAATCCCTGGTCCTGGCAAAGGCCCTGGAGGAAAACGGCGTTGCCTACATCTCCGTCATGGGCGGAACCTATGAGTCCTTCTTTCTCCCCGACATCGTCAAGAAATCCCAGCGGCCCGGATATATGGTTTCGCTGGCTGCGGCCGTGAAGAAAGCGGTCAAGGTCCCGGTCATTACCGCCGGCCGCATCTCGACGCCTGCCCGGGCCGAATCCATTCTTCAGGACAAGAAGGCGGACCTCATCGGTCTGGCCCGCATGCTCTGGGCCGATCCCGACTGGCCGAAAAAGGCCCGCGAAGGACGGGATAACGCCATTATCAAGTGCAGTCCCAAGTGCGATGCCTGCTTCCACCTGGTTATGAAGGGAAGGCCCGCGGTCTGCACCCGATGGACCAAGGAAAAGCGGGCCGAGTACAGCGGGATGTTTCAATAGTCCCATAGAGTCCGCCCAGAAGCCGATCCATGCGTTTGAATATTACAGGAGGGAACAATGACCATACAGGAAGGCAAAACCGCCCCGGCGTTTAGCCTGTCGGATGCGAACGGCAATAAGGTTGCGTTGAAGGATTTCAGGGGAAAACATGTCGTCCTCTATTTCTACCCCAAAGACAACACATCCGGGTGAACCAAGGAGGCCGAGGGATTCCGTGACCTCTACGGCGAATTCCTGAAACGGGATGTGGTCATCATAGGCGTATCACCGGACAGCGAGGCATCGCACCAAAAGTTTATTGAAAAAAACAACCTTCCATTTCTCCTTCTGTCCGACCCGGACAAAAAGGTCATGACGGCCTACGAAGCGTTCGGCGAGAAGAAGATGTATGGGAAGAGGGTCCAGGGGGTCATCCGGTCCACGGTCTGGATCGGCCCTGACGGCAAGGTCAAAAGGCACTGGCCCAAGGTGGCCAAGGCCGCAGATCATCCGCAAAAGGTGCTGGATGAGATAGGAGTGTCTCATGGATAATCATGGAAAGGCCATGGTGCTGGCCGCCTTTGCGGCCGATGCGTTGGCCCTGGGCGCCCACTGGATCTATGATACCGAGTTGATTTCAAAGAGGTTCGGAAGGATCGAGGCCTTTCTGAAACCCGGAGCCGATTCCTATCACTCCACTAAGGAGAAAGGGATGTTCACCCATTACGGGGATCAGACCCAGGTCCTTCTGGAATCTCTTGCAGAAAAAAGAGGGTTTGACCTGTCTGACTTCTCCACCCGGTGGCGCACCTTTTTTGAGGATTACAACGGATATGTGGATCAGGCGACGCGAGGCACCCTTTCGAGATATGCAGCCGGAAGCACGCATGAAGATCCTGGCTCTCTTTCCGACGATCTTTCCGGCGCATCCAGGATTGCCCCCCTGGTCTACGCCTACCGGAATGACCTCGACACGCTGGTAGGATGTGCAAAAGCCCAGACCCGAATGACCCACAGCGACCCCCTTACCATCGACAGCGCCGAATTCTTTGCCAGGGTTGCATGGCTGGCTTTGCACGGGACGTCCCCGGCTGAGGCCATGAATCTGGTCGAACAGGAACATTTCAGCAATTCCCCCATGTCCGGTTGGGTCAAAAACGGCCTGGCGTCCACAGCCAGAGACAGCGTCCAATCCATCGCCGCATTCGGGCAGACCTGTCACACCCCGGAGGCCTTTCCCGGCGCGGTGCACCTTATCGCACGCTACGAAAACGACCTGAAGGAGGCCCTGATCCAATCGGTCATGGCGGGCGGCGACAACGCAGCGAGAGGGATGGTCGTCGGGATGGTCTTGGGCGCCTATCTGGGACCGTCAGCCCTGCCAAGACCGTGGCTTGATGACCTCCAGGAAAAAGACCGCATCCTTGGATTGTTGGCAGGATTATAGTCTGCCACCCAAACCGAGAGGTATCGGACAACAGGCAGGACACAGATACATGCCAAAGATTTTTTACGGCTGGTGGATTGTTCTGGCCACCAGCCTGATTCATATGTGGGGGGCCGGGACCTTCTATTACAGCTTTACGGCCTTTTTCAATCCGATCGTCGATGAGTTGGGCTGGAGTTATGCGGCCACCTCCTTTGCGGCCTCTCTCAGGAGCATAGAAGGGGGCATCGCCTCGCCCCTCGTCGGGTTTGCAACAGACCGATATGGCGCCAGGCGCCTTCTCGTGTGGGGAAGCGTCCTGGGGGGGATCGGGTTCATCCTACTCGGCCAGATCCAGACCCTCTGGTCTTTTTACCTCATCTTTATTTTCCTGTCCGTGGGATCGAGCCTCCTCTTCCCCGTCCCGGGCTGGACCGCTGTCGCCAACTGGTTTGTCAAGAAACGCGGCATCGCCCTGGGCGCCCTGTCCGCCACCATGGGCATCGCTGGCCTGGTCATCTATCTGGTGAACTGGCTCATAGGACTCTATGGGTGGCGGCAGACCCTGGTCATTCTGGGGATCGGCATGTGGGTGATCGGAATCCCTGCCGGCTGGGTGGTACGGACCCGGCCGGAGCCATACGGCCTCCTCCCCGACGGCGATGACGGCGTACCCATGAAGCGGGGCGGCCCGGCGGTGAACCCCACCGAGGAAGGTCAAGACGAACAGGAATTCACCGTCCGCGCGGCCCTCAGGACCCGGACCTTCTGGATCATGGCCCTGATCGTAACTATTTCTTCGGCGGCCCTTCACGCAGTGGTTGTCCATGTGATGCCCTACCTGATCAGCATCCACTTCACCCGGGAGGCAGCCGGCCTCACGGCCTCCCTCCTCATCCTGGTCAGCGCCATCGGGAGATTCATCCTGGGGTGGCTCACCACCCGGGTGGATACCCGCTATCTCATGGCCCTTGCACTCCTCCTCCAGGCCCTGGGTCTCCTCGCCCTGACCCATGTGCAGGGTCTGGGTCTGGCTGCCCTTTTTGTGGGGCTCTTCGGTCCTGGATATGGCGGGGTGATTACCCTGAGGTTGACCATGCAGGCTGAATACTTCGGCCGCAAGGCCTTCGGCGCCATTCAGGGGATCATGATGGCCATCCTCATCCTCGGGACCATGGCAAGCCCCCTTCTCGCAGGGTATTGCTTCGACGTATATGGGACCTATCGTCCGGCATGGCTCATCATGACCCTCCTCCTCCTGCTCATCACCCCCCTCTCCATCCTGGCCAGGCCACCCGGGAAACAGGCGGCGGCCTGATGGCGACGGCGACCCCCGGTTGAACCTCTGAACACTCGCAGCGAAAGGAAAATCATATGGCGGACGAAGAGAAGAGAGTCGAAATCAGAAAACCCAGAGGGCATTACTGCTTTGCCTGCGGCACCGAGAATCCGATCGGGCTCAATCTGCAATTTTATCGGCTTGGTGATGCGGTCTGCACAGACATCACCTTGGGGAAATATCATGAAGGATGGCAGGATATCGCCCACGGCGGCATCATCTCGACCCTCCTTGATGAAGTGATGTCGTGGGCCGTCATGATTTCAAAAAAGACCTTCCTCGTGACCCGGAAAATGGATGTCAAATATGTCCGGAAT
>JAUPKI010000253.1 GCA_030837545.1 Thermodesulfobacteriota bacterium
ACAATGAAAAAGGCCCAGATGCCTATCTGATCCAGCACGAGGGTCGTCTGCTTTGACAGAGGAATAATCTTCATGTCGGCGAGCTTCCCAGGCAGTGCAAAGATCCTGTTGACAAAGCCGGCCATGACTGCAAGGGCGTAAAATCCTCGAATGGTTATGCCCTTGACCACCTTGGTCACCATAGCGCCGACCTGTATCCCGACCAGCGAACCCAGGAGCATGCCCATGGCGAGGGTGTAGAAGATGAATCCGTAGATGGCATATTGAGAGATGGATGCATACCCTGCTGTGAACACGATCTGGAAAATATCCGTTCCTACCGTGGTCAGAGAAGAGACCCCCAGCATGTACACAAAGATGGGGAATGTCAGGAAGCCGCCCCCTACACCCATGATGCCCGCGGCAAGACCCACCAGGGCGCCGCTCAGGACCAGAAAGACCCACGAAATGCTCCTCCCTCCAGGGGTGAAATCATGGTCGAATTTAACCATCGGCGGAATCTTGACGGCCTGCAGTCTCTTGGGGAGTGAACCGATGTCGGCCCCTTCATCCCTTGTCCCGTGGGCGCCTCCATCTGAAGCTGAACTGGCGACCGCTTTCTTCCTTGCATTCAAGAAATCAAGGAGGGAATATATGCCGAGAAAACCCAGCATGAGGGAGTAGACGGTGGTAATGAACGCGTCGCTCAGCACCGGATTGATTTCATACAACACCCTGTTGATAACCCCTCCCGTGGTCGCCCCGATAATGGCCCCGATGATGAATACCACCGCCAACGGAACCGAGACGTTTCCCATCTTTCTGTGGATCACGCTTCCCATGATGGCCTTGGCAAAGATGTGAAAGAGATCCGTCCCTACTGCAAGGATTCCCTTTATTCCCGCGCTCATGAGGGCGGGAGCGATGATGAAGCCTCCCCCGGCGCCGATGGCGCCGGTGATGAGGCCTGCCCCAAGACCTATCAGTATGGAAACCAAAAAGATTCCAAATGAATAAAAGGCGGGGGTATATGCCTCTTTCCCCCCGAGCATGTTAGGAAGGGTCCCGCTGATCTGATCCGCAAAGGCGATCCCTCCCACTATGGCTGGAAGGCACAGGACCCCCAAGATGATGAGACGTCTTCGGTCACCCAGGATGGTCCTCGCAACATCCAACTCCCACTTGGCATGGGCCCTTGCACCCATCGCCATGAAATGTCCCCACGATCTGAAAAATCCCATTGGTTTGAAACTCCTTTCTCAAGAAACAATATGGGTTGCGGGCCGAACGCCCTTATTGATCCTACGCGCCTCCATGAGTCATCTTGCGAATCTTTTCCTCATGGACGAATTTCTTCTTGCAGGCATCCTGAAGCTTGTAGATAAGCTCATCGATATCCATCGGCTTCATCAGGTAGTCAAATGCCCCCAGTTCCATCCCCTGTATGGCAACCTCCACATTGGCATGGCCTGTGAGCATGATCACCTCGGTCAGGGGATGTCTCCGCTTTATCTCCCTTAAGACCTGTATCCCGTCCATGCCCGGCATCTTGACATCCAGAACCACCACATCAACCGGACTTGTCTCAAGAAAACGAATGGCCTCTTCCCCGCTTCCGACCCCGCTTGCCAGGACATCGCGGCGCTTCATTCTCTTGACCAGCGTATCGAGGAACTCAGTCTCATCATCCACGAACAACACCTTGAAGGAATCCACTTTTTCAAACCTCCTTTGAGGCGGTCTTGCGAATCAACTCGACAAGTTCGTCAAGCTCGCAGGGCTTGGTCAGGTAACCGGAGGCCCCCAGGGCTATGCCCTCTCTCGCCGCCTGGGCCGATCCGTGCCCTGTCAGCATGATGACCTTGAGTTTCGGGTCCATCTTCTTAAAGATCTTGAGCACCTCGATGCCGTCCATATCCTCCATCTTGAGATCGAGTACGGCTACATGAAAGTCCTGGCCTCTCAGGGCCTGGATGCCTTCACTGCCGCTATAGGCCTTGGTCACATCCATGTCCCTGCGCATCAGTCTGTTTGCCAGAACATTCACATAGGCCTCTTCATCGTCCACAAGAAGAAGTTTGATTCGCCCAGGCATGCTCTTTATCCTTCTAAACCCGCCGTGTCGCGATCTCTTTGAGACGCGCCTCAACGATCTTGCCTTCGTGCTGTCTCTTTTTGGCTGCTGCCTCCTGAACCTTCCCCATGAGCACATCCATATCGCAGGGCTTCATCAGGTAGTCAAAGGCGCCCAGCTTCATCCCTTCTATGGCAGACTCCACCGTAGCATGTCCGGTGAGCATGACGACCTCAACAAGCGGATACCGACGCTTCATCTCCCTCAGGGCGTCTATGCCGTCCATCCCCGGCATCTTGACGTCGAGAATCACCACTTCAACAGCCTGATTCTTTGCCAGGGCATCGAGGGCCTCATTTCCGCTGAACGCGCTGGCAACATCCAGGCCCCTCTTTGTGAGTCGCTTTGTCATCGTCTCCACGAAGGGAACCTCGTCGTCCACGAGCATGACCTTTGCTATCGTCATAAGCTATTCTCCTTTCCCGTTTTCAGACCCTTTGGCCTTAATTTTTTCCAGCGGCATCTTTATCCGGAATGTGGTTCCGACGCCAACTGTGCTTGCCACCTCTATCTCTCCGCCCAGTTTTTTGACTATGCCGTAACATATGGACAGCCCCAGACCCGTTCCTTTGCCGACGGGTTTGGTGGTAAAGAATGGGTCGAATATGCGTCCCAGGTTCGCTGCAGGGATGCCCGGGCCGTTGTCGGCCACCTCTATAACCAGGATCCCATCCTCCTCCCTGCTGTTTATTTCAAGAGATCCCCCTTGCTTTTCCATCGCGTCAAGGGCGTTGTTGATCAAATTGAGGAGCACCTGCTGGAGTTCCGCCTGCGACAGCCTGACTTTGGGAAGAGCATTGTCAAGATTGAGCTTGACGGCCACGTTGCTGTATTTTGCCCTCTGGCCCGAAAGCGCCACGATATCCTGAATGACTTCACCGATATCAAACTCCAGGACCCTTTCATCCGTCTTCCGAGCAAAACTCAATAGCTTGTGTGTGATTTCCTTGCAGCGTTTGCCCTGGGTTCGTATCTGTGCCAGGGCGCGCCTGAATTCTTTGAGATTGGCCCCGTCCTTGAAATCGTCATCTTCCAGGAGATCTTCTATCCACCCCGCCTCTTCCACCATGATGGCTACGGGATTGTTGATCTCATGGGCTATGCCGGCTGCCAGCTCACCCACCGAGGCAAGTTTTCCTGTCTCCACCACCTGTTCATTCATCATATGCTTTTCCCGGTCGGCATTGGCGATTCGGCCCACCATCCTTCTTGACAGAAGAAATGCCGTTGTCAGTATGGCCAGAAGGCCCAACGCCAGCACCACCATGGTCACCCGCAGGGCCCTCTCAAAATCTGAAAAGGCATCCGAGACCTTCTGCTGAAATACCAGGACCCAGTCTCCACCCTTGAGAAAGGCCGTCACATAGATGCTTTTCACTCCGGATTCATCTGTCCATTCAAAGGTGCTGACCTGGTCCTCAGCCCTTTTTTCTCTTTTCAGGATGGCCGCATAGGGCTCATGATCGGCACGCACAGGGTAGGAGGGTTTGGTCTGGAGTTCTCCATCCCTGTTGAGGATGAAGGCAAAGCCCGTCTGTCCAATGCGGATCTGTTCGACCAGGTTGTTGAAGGCCACAAAATCAATGGTCCCCCTCAATATCCAGGGATCTCCCAGCCAGTTTTCCCTGACCGCGATGATAAAATGGGGAAGTCCCCGGAGTCCGGAAAAGACATCGCTGATATAGTATTCCCTTTTCATCGCGCTTTTGAACCAGCCTGAATCCCCATAGGATGCCTTTACCAACTGAAACGGGCCTGCGTAGCTGATCTGAATTCCCCTCGCATTGATGACCCCAAGGTCCACAAAAAATGGGCCGTAGGCCTGTTGCAGCATCTCCAGCCTGTTTTTCAGAAACTCCTCGTTGGAAAGCTCTTCGTAACTGAAGGTCTTGGCAAGAGAACTCAGGTTGCCCAGCTTTTCTTTCAGGAATGCATCGATATTCTGCTTGTGTTTTTTGACCAATCCTTCGAGGTGGGCAATGACCTTTTCGCGGTGGGATGCATGAAATTGATACAGAAGGATCGCGGTGACGATGACGTAGGGAATGAACGATACGAGAATGATCGTCAGTACCATGTTTCGGGTGAGGGTACGGTAATACCGCTGGCCTTCGTCATTCTGCCCGCGCTGATTCGGATTCTCTCTCAAGGGCATCCTCTCTCCACTGGTCATCTTTGCCAGGCGAACGGGTCGCTGGTTCCTATCTGTTTCTCAGCAAGGAACGTGCCGGAAAATGAGCGACGGTCTAAGACATAAGTTATTATAATAATTATGTCAATGTCAATGACTCAGATTGAAGGGGTTGGAATAGGGAGATAGGGATGTCTGATTTTTTTACACCTTGTAAAAGAGGCGTGGGTGGAGGGGTCAGGAACTTCTGACAGAGGTCTCGAACTTGAGCCCGTACTTCTCGATCTTGGAGTGGAGCGTAGGCCTGGACAGACCCAGAAGCCTGGCGGTTCGGCTTCGGTTTCCACCGGTGAGATTCAGGGCCTCTCCCAGGACGATGGTGGAAAAAGCATCCACACAGGAATCAAAGAGGTGATCGCCTTTCTGCGAAGTGAGCATGCCGCGAACCCACTGCCGAACGCGTTCCCCACTCCCTTCCAGCTCTCCTCCGCGATCCAGATCCTTCGCCTCGAAGACCTGGGAGATATCCTCGGGCGAGACCGGGGCCCCTCGGTTGAAGATCAAGGCCTTGTGAACGGTGTTGGCGAGTTCCCGGATGTTGCCCGGCCAGGGATATCGCCTGAGACGGGTCAGGGCCTCTTCGGAAATCCCGGGGTTGGTCATTCCTATCTCATGGGAAAATCGAGCAAGGAAATAATTTACGAGAGAGGGGATATCCTCGGCCCTGTCCCGCAAGGCTGGCAAATGGATCGTCACCACCTTGAGGCGATAGTAGAGGTCAGCGCGAAACCGGCCCTGTTCCAGGCCCGCCTCCAGGTCCCGGTTTGTGGCGGCGATGATCCGAACATCCACCGGAATGGTCTCGCGTCCCCCGAGGCGTTCGATGCTTTTCTCCTGGAGCAAGCGGAGGATCTTGGCCTGGATTCCGGGGGACATGTCCCCGATCTCATCGAGAAAGACCGTGACGCCGCCAGCCTGTTCAATCTTTCCTATTCTACGGTGGGTAGCGCCCGTAAAGGCCCCTTTTTCGTAGCCGAACAACTCGCTCTCCAGAAGGTTTTCCGGGATGGCCACGCAATTGATGACCAAAAAGGGCTTGTCGGCGCGAAGGCTGTGCTGATATACGGCCCTGGCCGCCAGTTCCTTTCCGGTCCCGGATTCTCCCCGAATAAGGACCGTGGCATCGGTGGGAGAAACTCTTCCGATGGCCTTGTAGACCTCCTGCATCGGCCTGCTTCTGCCGACGATGGCCTCCCTGGGCATCGCCTCCGGAACCGCATTCATGGCCACAGGGGAGCGCATGAATCTGCCCGCGTCCAGGGCCTGCCGGATCACGTTCAACATCTCGGGGATGTCAAACGGCTTTAAGATGTAATCAAAGGCCCCCAACTTGGTGGCCTCTATCGCCGTATCCGTGGTCCCGTAAGCGGTCATGATGATGACCGGGAGTTTGGGCTCCCGCCTGTGGATGGTTTTAAAGACCTCCATTCCATTCATGCCAGGCAGACGCATGTCGAGGATAACGAGGTCCAGAGACTCCTCGCCAAAGACCCTGAGACCTATCTCCCCTGACGGGGCAGTGCGGACCCCATAGCCTTCCTCGGTCAGCAGCCTCTCAAAACTGATGCGAAGCTGATCATCATCGTCAATGATCAATATGGTGCTCACGGGTGCTCCCTTCGGGGTTCAGAGGTCAAAGCTGAAAGGTCAAAGCAAAAGGGTTCAAAGGTTCAATCGTTCAACCTTGGACGTTCATCTTTAGAACACCGGTTTACGCGTTCTGGGCCGTGGGGTCCACCGGCAGGGTGATGGTGAATGTGGCGCCGCTCCCTTCCCTGGAGCGGACTTCCAGACTTCCCCCATGTTCCTCCACGATGCGCCTGACAATGCTGAGACCCAGGCCCGTTCCTTCTTCTTTGGTGGTGAAGAACGGATCGAAAACCTTTGACAGGAGGGGTTCCGGGATTCCAGGCCCTGTGTCGGAGACCTCGAGGATCATGACCCGGCCGTCTTTCCCGTCCACGGCCTCCTCCCGGATCAGTATCGATCCATCCCCGTCCATGGCCTCACAGGCATTCACCACGAGATTCACCAGGACCTCGGTCAATTGCTCGACATCCCCCTGGATTTGGGGGATTGGGCCGTTCCGCTCGCTCTTGACGGTGACGCCGAAGGATCGAATGCGGTGGTGCAGCAGTTGCAGGGTCCGATCGACCACCAGGGAAGGGCTGATTGCCTGTATCTTGAGCTTCGGGGGCCGGGAGAACTCGAGAAAATTCTCCACCAGGGCGTCGATGTGGCGGATTTCTTCGGAGATGACCGCAAAATCTTCTTCCTGGCTCTTGGAAAGGGTATGGCCCCGGCCCACGGAAAACAACCGCATCTTGACCGATGTGAGGGGATTGCGAATGCTGTGGGCCATGCCCGCGGCCAACTTGCCCACCAGGGCCATTTTTTCGGCCTGAAGCAGATTCTCCCGGCTCCTGGCCAGGGCCACCTGGGTTTGGTCCGCGTCCTCCATGAGGCCCCGGACGCTTTGGGTCAGGGCCTTTACCTCATTGTCCGATCCAGCCAAGCCTCCCTCGGGGCGGGTTTCCGACGCCAGCATGCGAAGCGGCCTCAGGATCTGGTTGACCAGGACAAAGGCCAGGGCAATCCCCAGAAGGAGTGCCACGCCCATGACCGTCACGGCAATGATGCGAAGCTCCCCTCCCTCTGCACGGCTCCTGCTCCGCACGTCAGACATCTTCTGCAGGGTCAGGTCGTTGAACTGCTCACACCGGTTTAAAAGGCTGAAAAATCGGTCCCGAACCTCCTTGTGCAGTCTGTCGGCCGGAGAGTGATTCCCTCTCCGGTAATGCTCGATGACCTGATCCTTGATGTCAATATAGGCGTTGTATTCCGACTCGATGGTATCAAGGGCCGTTTTTTCCTCCGGCGCCGCCACAAGGAGTCGCACGTGATCGAGGCGTTGTCTGAAAATCTGCCGGTATTCCCCCAATTGTCGAAGCCAGTCGGGATCTCCGTCTAAGAGAAAATAGGTGAGAAAGCCCTTCTGGTTGGCCAGGGCGTTCTCAAGGGTCAGGGCTGCGCGGAAGGTCGCCACATCCCTGTCCACGATATGGGAGAGGAGGTGTTGCATCCGGTAGGTGTACCACACCATCACCAGGCCTCCTCCCATGGTGATGGTCACCAGGCAGACCAGGATGAGGTAAATTCGAATTCGCAGACTGACGCTTCTCCACATGATGGTCTCTTAGCCTTTACAGCGGTCGTCCTGACTCCTACGGAAGGATATATTGTAAGGGTTCACACGTTCTGGGTTTCCCGCTACAGCGGGATTCAGGGTTAGGGAAGAGGACGGGATTCAAAACCCGAAGGCCTTGAAACATAAGCTGCCTGTAGTGATTGGCTTCCAATGGGCAGCCGACTTTCGAGAGTGGAATGATGCCCCTGGCGGTTCTCCTTGACCGAAACGGCGCAGAACTGGCATCCGTGTGTATAAATCCAACGTTGAACCCCTGAACCTCTGAACCCGTGAACGGCTACGATATAGTTTAGGCGCGGCCCTTTCTTCTGTCAAGAAATTTGACCGGTTGTTTCCTCTTGATCGGTTCCATTATCCGGCTGGGTTGTCACAGGCGGGCGGTGTGTCTTCATGAGGATCTTCATCACGATCCGTTTCAGGGCCTCTATGCTCTCGCCATCCTTTTTCACAAAGGTCAGGCTGGATGGCTCCTCCGGACAATAGGCATACTGGGCGGAGAAGGAATGCACCACGATCGGAAGGTCCGGGATTCGATCCGAGAGTTTTGCCAGTAGCTCTTCTTGAGAGACATCGGGCAGATCAGGATCAATGATGATCAGGTCAATGGATTCATCCTGATAAACACGTTTGAGCGCCTCATCGGCATTTCTTGCCAGATCCACCTGAAATCCTTCGGACATCATCTCCCGTCTCAGGAAATCCCTTACATGGGGATTTCGGTCTGCCACAAGGATGGTGAAATCTCTGTTTCGAGGGTGTTCGCTCATGGATGGTTTGTCCATTGCCAAAGGTTTCAGGGGTTCACCGGCATCCAACCCCATCTCTCTCGAGGCCGAGAGACGACGTCCCGGCTATATGGTTTTCACAGCAAGCCATGTGCCAAAGCTTCCTTGGTTTCTGGACATAAGGTATCTATTTGAAGTTAAAAGTAAATTTCCCAAAGGAAAACGAGGGTTCCACAAAGGGGAAGAGGGATTTGTGTCAAGGGATTTTACAATCTGTAAAGGGGATGGAAGCTTGACGCCGCAGGGCCAAAAGAAGCCGCGGCCCAATCAGGTCGCGGCTTCTTTTGGCAAGATGACCCCAGGGATCACTTAAGGGTGATAGGCATGCCCGAAAGGGGCCATATGGTCACAATAGCCAGGGCCAGGACACCAATGAGCACCAGGCTCATCACGATCCCGTGTTTGAAGAATTCACCTGTGCTGAATTGTTTGGATTCATAGGCAATGGCGTTGGGCGCGGCCCCAATGAGAAGAAGAAAAGGCTGTCCGGCGACGACCAGGGAGGCGTAGAGGATCACCTCGGGGGAGACCCCCAGGTACTTGGCAATGACCAAGGATACAGGGAGGGAAATGGCTATGGCCGCCACGTTCATGATAAAGTTGGTCATCAGAAGCACAAAGACGGCGATGCTCAGGACAAAGACCAGCCAGTGGGCCTTCTGGAACATGATGAGCCAGTTGATGGCCATCCATTGGGCTGCCCCTGTTTGCCACAGGCAGAAGCCGATGCTCATAGCCCCGCTGAAGAGAAGGATGATGTTCCAGGGGATGTCTTCCAGGTCTTTCACGGTCAGGACGCCAAAGAGGAAAAAGAGAAGGGTTGAGACCAGCATGATGGCCGCACGGTCCAACTTGGAAAGGGCCGGAATGAAGGACTGAAGCCCCATGACTATCACTACCAGGGCCACACACAGGATCACAAAGATCTCGTTTCTGGTGATGGGCCCCATGCCGTCAGAGAGGGCCTTCACGCGCTCCCTCAATCCTGGGATACTCTTTTTCTCAGGCTTGAAAACCATGGACAGATAAAGCCATATCAAGATGACCATGACCGCTCCAATAATAAACATGTATTTGGGAAAATCAAAGAACCCGACATCCATGCCTGTAAACTCCTTGAACATCCCCACGGCCGCAGGGCCCCTGGCCGCCCCGAGCATGCTGATGATGCTCCCTGCCCCAGCGGCATAGGCCATGCCGATAAAGAGAGATTTTCCAAAGTTGGTCTGCTTGTCTCCCTCCCCGTAGAGCTCGTAAATCGCGATGAGAAGGGGAAAGATCGTGGCTGCCACGGCCGTATGGGCCATAAAGAGGGTGAGCCCGGCCGTCACCACGAGACATCCCAGCAGGATCATTCGGGTATTTTCCCCCACAATGGCCAGCATTTTGTAGGCAAGCCTCCTGGTAAGGCCTGACCGCGTAAAGGCAAGCCCCACCACCACAGACCCAAAGATGAACATGACCGATGGGTCCATGAAGTCCCGAAAGGCATCCTTGGCGCTTCGAATGGCAAAGAGGGCCTGCATTACCCCGATGGCAATACTGGTCACCCCTATGGGCAGCACCTCAAACACCCACCAGACGCCTGCCAGAAGAAAAAGGGCAATGGAGGCCTTCCCTTCCCTGGTCAGGGGGAAGGCCTTCCCTGTGGGATCCACTGCATCCTTCCAAGAGGGCATGTAGTAGACGACAAAAAAGAGCGTCAATCCCAAAAAAATAAAAAAGATCCGCTTCCAGTCAACCTTGTTGTCACTGATTGCGTTCGCCATGTTTCGTTCTCCATTCTCTATTAGCGATCTGTCGAAAACCCCTGTCGGTATTTACCTCACGCCGCAGGGCAGGCCTTTATCAGGTTGCACACCTCGACAAACACGTCTGAAAGGCGCAAAACCCCGACCACCTCTCCTTGTCTTGTCACCAGAAGAGATTGATGGCGCCCCATGATCAACTGGTGGATAGCTTGAGCAAGGGTGGCCTCCTCTTTGACATATTCGCCCTCCAGCGGGGTGTACATAATGCTGCTGACCTTGATTTGAGCGGCCTTCCGGCAGATGTTGGCCAAGGGGTCTCGCCAGAGGCCCTGCCCTTCCATGATGGACGTGATGAAATCCACTAAACCGTCGCCCGCGGGTCTTCCCTACCAGCCTCGTGTTCTAAGCAGATTATCAATGTTCGCCTGACGAATCCGCTCCTCGTGGTCAGACTTGCGGCCATGGGCTTTGTTGATCTTAGTCACCAGGTCATCTGTGTCGGTGGGCTTCATCAGGTAATCATAGGCGCCCAATCTCATCCCTTCGATGGCCGTTTCTACAGTAGCGTGGCCGGTTAGCATGATGACCTCCACCAATGGTTTGTTTTGCTTGATCTCCCTTAATGTTTCGACCCCATCCTTGCCAGGCATGAGGACGTCTAAGACCACCACATCTACCGGCTTCTCCTGTACGACGGCCAGGGCTGCATCGCCGTTGAAGGCGGTCAGGACGGTAAAGCCCCTTAATTCCAGACGTTGAGCCAGGGCATCAACGAATGGTTCTTCATCGTCAACCACTAAAACTTTTACACCATCCGGCATACGATTCCTCCTTGTTTCCGTCTTTCAAATTGACCCCTTCCCCTTCGGGGGCCAAACCTATTCTCCTCGTCTTTCAAAAATGAACATTCCGTACGGGTTCTCATGCTTCAGAGAAGGTGTCGGTCTTCAGGGGCCTGTCCATCTTGTTTTGGTACGCCCTTTTCAAAACCTCGATCAGATGTTCCAGGTTGACCGGCTTTTGAAGATAGTCGAACGCCCCTAAGCGCCGAGCCTCCGCCTCATCCTTGTCCGATCCTTGGCCGGTGAGAATGATCACCTGCACATTCGGGTAGTGCTTCTTCATACGGCGGAGAACCTCCATGCCATCAATGCCCGGCATTTTCAGGTCAAGGACCATGACATCGGGAATGCCGTCACGAACCACTTCGAGGGCCTGCTCGCCGTCGAAAGCCGTTTGGGATTCCAGATCAGGCATCTGGAGACGTTCAGAAAGGGTCCTTACGAACACCTCTTCATCATCCACGAGCAATACCTTGAACTTTTCCACTATCGATCCTTTTCTTTAATGAGAGAGACTCAGGGATATATGGGCCAACCATGCCCCATTGCAAGAGCAACTTCCTGTGATTTAGGATATTGCAGCCATCGATCCTGAAACGCTTTGAGACACTCTGAATCACCGATATGAGACACAATGAAACCTCCGATCGATCATTTGAACAGGATGAGGACGCCATGGAGACCCGCCGATCCGCAATCGTAGATATTGACTTGCAGATGTTCCAGATCCCCTTTCAGTGCAAAGAGGTCTTCGGGGAAGGCGACTGTGGGGGGAAGGGTATCTGGGGGCTCATCTGGGGCGGCGCCTATCCAGACGGCCGGCCGACCCTCAACGCGGCATGGCTGGATGACAAGCCCTGAGCCTTTGTCGGCACGCGTCAGACAGACATCCAAGGCGGCGGCAAGCAGCATCTCCAGACGAAAGGGATCCGTCACGATGTTGAGAGGTTCGGAATACGGCGCCGCGCTTAGACCGATCGCTGATTTGTGGGCGAACCGCTGCATCAGGAAGGCCATCTGAGCTGTGAGTTCGTTGAGATCAATCTGGGCCATCGGTTCGTCCATGCTGTGAGCAAAACGATTGAGGCCCATAACGACATCCACTCCCCGATCCACCTGTTTCCTGATATTGCCCGCGGCCTTGACGAGTCGGGCCTGGTGCGGAGCATCCGTTTCAGGACGGAGACTCAGGATGTCTTCCATCAGGCCGGCCGATTCCTTGATAGTGGCCAGAACATTCTTGATCTCGTGACTCAGACTCGCGATGATACGGCCCGTGAAGGCGATTTCCTTCTGACTCATTCCGACCCCCCCTCTGTTATGCTGGATGTACTAAAGGCCTCGTAAGCCTCCTCCATCTTTTTCATCAGATCCTCGATGCGTACCGGTTTCATCAGGTAATCGAAGCCCCCCAGGCGCATGCCTTCAATCCCATCCTTGGTGGAACCATGACCGGTCAGCAAAATAACCTGGATATTCGGGTGGCCTAACTTTAGACGCTGGAGGACTTCCAGGCCGCCCAGGCCCGGCATCATGACGTCGAGGACGACGATCGGAGGCTCTTCCTCGTCAATCAGACGCAACGCCTCGATACCATCAATGGCCACCAAGGTCTCGATTCCCCTGATCTGCAGACGTTCGGCTAACGTTTGCACAAATTCCGCTTCATCATCCACCAGGAGCACCTTCATCTTTTTCTCCATACGGCTATGCCCCTCCCTCTTGTCTCTTCTG
The DNA here is from genome assembly GCA_030837545.1 of Thermodesulfobacteriota bacterium. GTDB lineage: Bacteria > Desulfobacterota > DSM-4660 > Desulfatiglandales > Desulfatiglandaceae > AUK324. Next base: position 12,625 of record JAUPKI010000253.1, read on the forward strand.
GGGCAGAAGGACGCGGAACGTTGTTCCCTTGCCTAACTGGCTCTCCGCCTCGACTTTACCCCCGAGTTTCTTGATGATGCCATAGGTGATGGAGAGGCCTAATCCGGTCCCGTACCCCTTCTTCGTGGAGAAAAAGGGCTCGAATATGTGCCTCAGGGTCTCCTCCGACATGCCTACCCCATTGTCCATGATGGACACCTGGACGAACTCCTGGTCAGGGGCGCGTGACTGGATGGTCACCTGCCCGCCGTCCCTGACCGCATCAAAGGCGTTGTTGAGGATATTGAGAAATACCTGTTGAAGCTGGCCCCGGTCGGAAAGGATGGAGGGCAAGCCCTGGGCCAGGTCCATGGTGACGACCAGGTTTCGGTGCTGGGCATCCTTCTCCAGAAAACTGAACACCTCAGCCAGGAGACTGTTGACGTCAATGGCCTCGATGGTCACGTCCATCCGCCGAGCAAACCCGAGGAGGCGATGGGTAATCGCCCTACAGCGCTCCACGGAATTCAAGATGGCATCGGTCAGGGCCTGAAACCTGTTCGTGTCCAACACGCCGCCGCCCATGTTCATCAGGTCCTTCATTAGCCCGGCCTTTTCGTTGATGATGGCCAGGGGGTTGTTGATCTCATGGGCGACTCCCGCAGCGAGACGGCCGATGGACGCGAGCTTGTTGCTGTATTCCATTTCGTGGTAGGCCAGTTCTCGTTCTTGGTCGGACTCTTCGATCCGCCTGACCATGACGCTGATGAGGGTAAACACGACCAACCAGATCACAATGACGCTCGCAGTGAATACGAGAAATATCTCACTTCTGAAAGCGATCCAGCTCTTGAGCACCTCGGAGTGCTGCTTGACTAAGACCAGACGGAATGGCGGCGTAAGAGAATCGGTGTAGGCAAGGAGAACTCGCTGACCCTGGTTGTCCTTGGTCTCCAGGGCGTTGGGCTCCAAGCTGACAGGCGGAGCTTCAAGGGGACATCTATCGAGGACCTGCCCGTAGAACTTGGATGTGGTCTGGAAAATCCCTTCCCGGTTGAGGATGAAGGCATCCGTAGAGGCATCCAGGCCCATAGAGGCAATGAGATTGTTGAAGGTCGCCGTGTCGATGGTCGTCCTGAGTACCCAGAAGTGTCCGGTGGGCTCCGTGTGCTGAACCGCGATCACAAAATGGGGAAACTTGCGGTAACCCATGAACACGTCGCTGATATACTTACCTTGAATCTGGACCTCCTGAAACCAGGCCTGGTCGGCGTATCGTTTGTCCTCCAATGAATAGGGACCGGCGTAAGAAACCTGCCTGCCGGTCCAGTCAATGAGTCCCAGGTCTATAAAGCCGGAGAAATTGCTCTTCATGACCAGGAAGATACGGCTCAGGGTATTCTGGTCGGCCAGGTCCTCGAACGTATAAGCTGAAGCGATAAAACTGACCGCAGACGCCCTTTCGGCCAGGAATAGCTCAAAGGAGTGCTTGGTCTTGTTGATCATGGCCTTCAACGGCGTGACAATTTCTGTCTTCAAGGCGCTCTGGTAAAGGTAATAATTGATCGTGGCCATTAAAAACAGCGGCACGAGAGTGATCACCAGCACAAGGATGGTCATCTTTCGCCGAAATCGCTTATACCAGGCCGGCGATAAGCGCTCTTCCTCCTCTTTAAAATTCAGATACCTACCGATCAGATTGCGCATGGTTTGTACGTTCCGGGCGTGGGTGGAGGATGTCTCCGAGGCGTAAGCGACCCTCCATGTATCTTTGCATGACCTTTTTCCATGGCCCCATGAGGGAATCAATGACCGTTATTTTTTCCATGTCAGGCATTGGTAATACTCCTCTTCAATGGCGCCGCGGACCACCGTTCGCACGTCTTGAGCGAGAATCAAATGGCAGAGTTCCTCCGGCGAGGCATGGGGAAGCACCGAGGTTTTCCGTCCAGTGGGATTGCCCGCCGGAGCGACCGGCTTCACAACGCCTGCCGGTTCGGCCGTCGGCTGCGGGACTGTCAGGCAGGCGGCGAGATGTTCCGGTCCGATGCGCTCATTCTGGCAGATATTGACAGCGCATTCAACCGCATTTCGCAACTCTGGGACATTTCCAGGATATGGGGATGGAATCCAGAAGGGGAGACAGGGACAGCGCCACAGAAAGAGACCGCGCACCAGCGGACCCCGCCATTCTTCTAATCTGGGGTCATCTTCGGCAACAGGGACGCTCCTTTTCGGCTTGTTCATCCTGAACCCCGCAACCCCCTGCAACCGGCCTGCGACCGGCCCAGAGAAGGATATGGAAGCACCGCAGGCCGTCGTTTAGGGTCAGGTCAACTGACCACCATTACCGCATGTCCCTTAGACATCTGCACGATCTTATGGCTCACCCTTCCCATGAAGAAATCAGATACCTTAGAGTGTCCTCGCCTGCCCACGGCAATGGTCCCGCATCCCCGCTGTCCGGCCTCTTTGACAATGGCTTCTGAACGGCTTGGAACCCCCGTGATAATCTGGGTCGTGATACGGCCCTGAGGGATTCCGGACTTTATGAGGATATCCACGGCCTGATCGAACGCGGCACCGATCTCAAGCTCGGCCTCATGGATGGCCTCCTTTTCCTCTGGGCCAAGACGGACCGCATGGGTCAGATTGACTTCCCAATCGCTCCTGCCCAACAGAGACGCCACGGCCATAACTGCTTTCATGCTACCCTCAGACCCGTCGAAAGTCAATAAGATTCTCCCGGGACGCGGGTCTTTCCCTACAAGAATAAGGGGGGCAAAGGAGATGCCTTGAAGGAGCTTCATGGCCACGCTTCCAAGGACAATGCCCGCGATCCTGCCCATGCCTCTCTTGCCCGCAACCACAACCTCATAACCCTCCTTTGCCTCTCGAATGATGTCCCGGGCAATGCCTTTTTTCATCTCATGGATACGGATTTCCACCCGACTGTCGGAAAAACCCGATTTCAGCAGGACTTCCCGTGCCTCATGCATGTAGGTCTCCAGATTTGTCCCCAACTGGGTCTGCCAAGACTGGATCTCCAGGATCCTTGGCCGAAAGGCCGGATTACTCCTGAAATCCAAAAAATATTCGGGGACCTTGTTGAACACGGTGAACAGAACAATCCGACGGTCCTGGAGCGACGAGATGTTGGAGATGTATCTTACGGTCTCAAACGCAAAATTCGAGCCGTCCATCGGGATCAGAATCTTGTTTTCTCCGTTTTGGCGCATGGTTGTTCCTCCTAAATGGGGTTATCGCGACATATGTTATTCGACCCAAAGAAACCCCCTCCTCAAAGCCAGGCCAGGTTTTTTGGGGTTGCCTGCGGAGCAAACTGATTCCATAAGGTTAGGCACATTAGATCCCTTTGTCTTTACCAACTCATAGCCCCGTTGTCAAGTGAAGCACCCCCTTCCAAGGGCAACCCGAAAACGCGCCTTCTGGGCCTGTATAGCTGCATAAACAGCATCAGATGTGCCAAGGATCGAACCCTCGCATATATTTCACTAACCTATTTAAATGATATCAAAAACATCCCTATCCCAGACAAGAAACGGGCGCACGGGGTCACACGGTATGTCAGAAGATTTTACAATCTGTCAAACGCCACGGCCCACTTCGCCAACCCCATGTCAGGAGACTATCCGACGAAGAGACGCTCGATTCACGCATAGATAAGAAAGAGAAGGGACCGACCTGCCGAATATGGATTGACGGATGGGGCTGCCTGTGATATCAGCTCCGGATCACCGCCTGAGATGGCGACCAACCCATGATGAGGAGAAGATATCCATGGCAGACAAAAAGGCAGATCTCGCAGGACCGGGCATTGGCGATTACAGAGAACTGGAGAAGATCCTACCCAATGATTACACCTCCCTGCTTTCCCCCAAAGACACACAGAATGCCGTTTATGCGGTAAAGGACTACATCGAGGAGAATCTCTGCAAGGAACTCAACCTCATACGGGTGACCGTCCCCCTCATCGTGGATGTGGAGAGCGGCGTGAACGACTATCTGGACCGCGATGGCTCCCGGACGCCGATCCAGTTTCATATTTCAAACGATTACGACAAGAACCCGGTCGATGCCCAGGTGGTTCAGGCAGCCACCAAGTGGAAACGGATGGCCCTGAAGCAATTCGGCATGAAGATCGGCGAAGGCCTGGTGACGGATATGCGGGCCATTCGGAAGGACTATTTTCTCGACCATGATCACAGCGCCTATGTGGACCAATGGGACTGGGAACTGGCCATCACAGAGGACCATCGCAATCTCCAGTTCCTGACAGACGTGGTGGAAAAACTCTGGAAGGTCCTCAAAGGGGCCGAAACCCACGTGCAGGGCCTCTATCCCCAGCTCAAGACAGAGCGTTATCCCGATCTCCCCGAAAAGCTCACCTTCATCCACGCCGAAGACATCCTGGATCGCTCTCCCGATCTGCCCCGAAAACAGCGGGAAACGGAACTGGTGAAGGAGCATTCAGCCGTCTTTATCTACGGGATCGGCTGGACCCTCAAAGACGGCTACCCCCATGAAATGAGGGCTGCCGATTACGACGACTGGATCACGGAGACCACGTCCGCGGACGGCAGGCCCATGCACGGTCTCAATGGCGACATCCTGGTCTGGAACCCGGTGACCCGTCGCCGTCATGAACTCACATCCATGGGCATCCGCGTCAACGCCCAGACCTTAAGAGAGCAATTGGAGATTACTGGCCAGCTTGACTTTCTACGAATGCCCTATCACCAGGCCGTCCTGAACAACACCATCCCGCTCAGCATCGGCGGCGGAATCGGTCAGTCGCGGACCTTCATGCTCCTGCTCAAAAAGGCGCACCTGGGAGAGGTCAGCGCCACGGTCTGGCCCAGAGTGCTCAAAGAGATGTGCCGGAAGAAGAACATCCATGTGATTGGATAAGATAGTCATGGGTAGTCAGGGGTGGTCATGACGTTGTCTTGAACTTCCCTCATTCCGAGTTCCCCGTTCCGCGTTCAGAATGTGTTCATGCCCGACCGGCAACTAATGCTTGAGTTGTCAGGTGGGGCAGAAGGGTTTATTCGTTCTGGACTGGACCACGCCTTTACCAATCCATTTCAGAAAACGGGTCAAAAGGCCTGATCTCCCACCGCCGTCCTGCGAGGGACTTGCATCAGGTCCCGCAGCAGAATGGTCCGCTCTTTGCCTTGTCTTTTCTTTTGTTTCAGACATCGTCACCTTGGCTTGAAAATAATTCGTCTTCCTTGGTCTCATCCATTTTCATCCAGATCCGGTACAGGGTTTCGCCCCCCTGTTCAAAGCATGTGTACCCGGTAGAATCCACCGCCTCGACCATCACTTCCCCCAATTCCCTGCACTGATCGAGCCAGTTCCGGAAATGCTCCCCGCCGCCCACATAGACCTTGGTCCACCGATTCCCGTTTTCGTCCACGAGCTCCTTCACCCGCTCCTCTTCGGCCATCCGTTCCTGAATGGTCTTCACGGGCTCGTTCTTCCAGCCGCTGCATAATACACCGTCCCGCCCTTTCTTTCGGTGCGTATCTCTTGCGTGCTCAACAGGTTCCCGAGATATTTCGAGACCTCATTGAGATGCATGCCAAAGCCATCGGCAATCTGCTCCGCGGTGCAGGGCCTGCGGCGGAGCATGGCCAGCACCGACTCCCTGTTGGCTTGCGATTTAAGATCCTTTTGTTTCGAAAATTCGGCGATAATCTCTGCCCGAGGGTGAAAGAGATCCGTCAATTCGGCCATCCGTTCCTCGGATACGGGCACGGCAAAATCCTCGGCCGCCGGACGTATGGCTGTATTGAGCTGAATGCGGTCAGGCCGGATTTCCTCAGCCAGCGCTGCAATCCTGCTGACGTCGCCGCGCATGGCATTCATGCCGGACACGAGAAAGACCTCCATCCAGATCTGACCTGCGTACTCCTTTCGGAAGGCCTTCTGTCCGCTGATGAATTCTTCAAACCGCAGTTCAGCATGGGGGCGGTTCACCCAGCCGAAAGAGGCCTGATCCCAGGCGCTCAGGGAGACCTTAACCACGCTGGCCAGTGCGGCCGCCTCCCGCACCTCCGGCAGATAGAGCAGGGTGCCGTTGGTGAGAAGAAGCGAAGGAATCTCGCTCTTTTCCCTGATCAATGTCAGCACATCTCCAAAGCGCTCATGGAGGGTGGGCTCCCCGGATCCGGAGAGGGTGATATAGTCTGCCTTGCCATCGGTTTCGAGCCATTCTTCAAGTTCACTAAGGACCTCTTCCATATTGACATATGCTCGACGCTCAACGGTCTTATGGGTCGTCCGACCCAACTGGCAGAAGACGCAGTCCAGGCTGCACGTCTTGTAAGGGGTTAAATCTACGCCTAAGGACCGCCCAAAACGTCGGGACGGCACCGGGCCAAACAGGTATTTTCTATCTTTCATCCTCACTCCACAGTCCGAAGTTCTCTTAACATATTGATATTATTAGATGCACCAATTCCAGCACGTCATTCCGGCGAAAGCCGGAATCCAGTGTCCTTTTAATAGGTTAAATGTTCTGGATGCCGGATTCCCGCCTCTCCCTCATCTATTTCAGCACTTCTCATTCAGCAGTTTCAACAGCTCGTTATGAATAAGGTTATTCGTCGCCACGCAGTCAGGGAATCGAACCCGGTACGGCTCACCGTTCAGGGTGGTGCACCGCCCGCCCGCCTCGCTGACAAGGAGCACCCCGGCAGCCGCGTCCCAAGGCTTCAACCCCGGTTGGAAGTAGGCATCGTTCCATCCGGCGGCCACGTAAGCCAGGGCCAGGGCCGCTGATCCGCAGGCGCGCACCGTTCCACAGCGAGAAAGGACGCGATGCAGGTCATTAAGCATTCGCTCGCGCGTATCATTTTCATGTCCCCAGTCCACCCCTATCATGGCGTTCTCGATCGCCGCCACACCGCTCACGTAAATCGGTGCGTCGTTGAGCCTCGCGCCGGCCCCTTTCTGGGCCACAAAGGTATGATGACGCAAGGGGTCATGAATGACGCCGACGACAGGTTTCTCTCCTTCCAACACCCCGATAGAGACAGCGAATACCGGGTGACGATGCGCGTAATTGGTGGTCCCGTCCAGCGGGTCCACCACCCAGGTATATCCACTGCCGATAGCCACTCCTCCAGATTCCTCAGATAGGATGCCGTGTTCGGGAAACCGGGCCCTTATTCGCTCAAAAATGAGCGACTCGGCAGCCTTGTCCGCATCCGTGACCAGATCCCGAAATCCCTTTAGACTGACCGCCCGCGGACCCGGGTAACGCTCCGCAATGAGTTGACCGGCCCCCACGGCCGCCTCAATGGCCGTCTTGAGCATTCCCGCCCTCCTCACGCGATGGCCTCGGGCCACCTAAATCGTACATAGGCCATGATCCTTTCCGCCGATGCTTCGGGAGACAGAATGTCCGATCGCACCACAACCTCAGGGTGTTCAGGCGCCTCGTAGGGTGCGGAAACACCGGGCATCTCTCCCTTTAACGCCCCTTTCATGGCACGTCGATAAAGGTCCTTTTCAACGATCTGGCCCCGGCGCAATGCCTCCCGCTCCTCGCATGTCTTCAAGGGACACTGGATGTAAATTTCTACAAAATCGGGAATCAATTGCCGGGCCAGATCCCGAAACTCCCTCCGATTTCCGGTTGCATCGATGATCACATTCTTGCCGCCCTCGTAAGTCAGAAGTTGCGCCATCATGACCAGCGACCGATAGACAATGCCCCGTTCTTCATCAGTATACCTGGGATCGGGCGTGACAACCTTCCGTATATGATCGAGGCTGAGGGTAACCGCTTCGATCCCCGACGCTGGCAATATCCTCAAAAGCTCTTTCAGGATCGTGCTCTTGCCTGAACCCGGAAGTCCGGTCAGCCACAAACAAAAGCTCATTTCCCCTCCATGTAGTCCGGGATCCGCTCCGGTTCGAATCTCGCGGTCTCGAGGACTGAGGATCCGAAGTCGATCAGTTTCCTCTTGGTCTCGGTCGTATCATCGGGATAAAATTTGGGATTGGCGATGACCAGCACTCGGAAGGCGAAAAAGGGCTGACAGACCTCAAAAAACCCGTCGTCTCCGGTCTTTTCGAGATACGCGTCCAAGAAGATTCGGAACAGCTCGGCAAAGGGGCCTTCAAAAGTCCCCCTGTCCTTCACCGC
>JAUPKI010000254.1 GCA_030837545.1 Thermodesulfobacteriota bacterium
AACTCTTGACCTTTGTGAAATACGCCAAAGATCCCAATGCGCTATCGCCCTCTCAGGTCCTTCGGGTAAACCCGAATGTGGGACCGCCGTACCAACTGACAGAAGTCTATCTGAACGACGGTCGGCCCCTTTCCGGTTCCAGCGTGGCGGCCGTTTTTGGGGACAAGCTTTTGATTGGATCGGTCTTTGATGATCGGTTTCTGGTCTGCAGGCGTTAGCAGGGCCGGTAAGATCATGCCGGCAGGCGCCGTCAACATGATCGGCCGAATCAAAGGCAATGTTGTCACCTTGAAGGGAGTGATGAATGCAGGCCACATCCTTGTCGAGGCGAAGGCGTAGGTTATTAGTTGATTTGAAGGGAAATTTTTTGTTGCAGACTATTCTAATATGGAATATTCTATTATGAATTAACATCCTGAACTCCGTTGTTGCTGCGAAAGCGTCTTGTCTAACTTATGGAAACGAGACCTGCCACGATGTATGCCATACTTGGAGCGCTCATGTCAGGCCCTAAGCACGGCTATGAAATCCTGCAGTTGCTGGAAACAGGGTTGGGGCCGGCCTGGAGCGTCAGTACGAGCCAGCTCTATGTGCTCCTCAAACGACTGGAAAAGGAACGATTGGTAAGCTCGAGACTGCAAACCCAGGACACACGCCCATCCAAGCGGGTCTTTTCCCTCATGCCGACGGCCGAAAAGAAATTCTTTGATTGGTTGAAAAGTCCTACCGATCACGTGCGGGATCTGCGGATTGAATTTCTGGCCAAACTCTTCTTCTTTCGCAATCTGGGTCTTCAGGGGGGCAATGCCCTGGTGGATGCCCAGATCGCCCTTCTAAAGCAGGTGAAAGACGGCCTTATTGAAAAGAGGCGGGCGGAAAGGGATGACTACAACCGGCTGGTTTACGGGTTTAGGGTCTCCACGCTGACGGCATGGCTCAACTGGTTGGAAGAGGAGGCTGTTGTGTTTGTCAAGTCAGGATAATGAATGATGGATGGTTGCTTCGAACACTCGAAACCGCAACATCAGGACGTTCCGATTGAAGAACCCCTCAGCCACAACCCTATCACCATGGGCAAACGATTATCCCACATCTGCCAGGCGTTCCTGGCGTTAAGCGCCCTGCCCGCCCTGATTTTGGGCGGGTCCGCAACGGGTTTTTCTTCGGATTTGCTCCTTTTGGCCGGGGCCGGTCTTCGTCAGCCCACAGACCAGTTGGTTGATGCATTTCAAAAAGAGACCGGGCACACGGTACGCGTCACCTATGCCGGCAGCGGTCAGCTCATGTCATCCATCCTGGCATCGGGTCAGGGGGATCTGTTCATGCCCGGTTCGTTGTTTTATATTGAAAAACTCGAAAAAATGGGGCTCATCAATTCCTACAAAAATCTGGTGGCCCACACCGCCGTGATAGGCATCAATATCCATAAGGGGAATCTTGTCCGTTTGTTTGACGATCTGGCCCGCCCCGGACTCCGTCTGGCCCTGGGTGACCCAAAGGCCATGGCGCTCGGCCGCACGGCCATGACCATCTTGTCCCATTCGCCCCTGAAGGATGCGATCCTCAGAAATGTGGTGGTATATGGGGCAACGGTGAAACAATTGGCCCTGTATGTGGCACAGGGAGACGTGGACGCCTCCATTATCGGAAGGGCCGACGCCTTTCAATTTCGAGACCGCATTCAAATGATTCCCATCCCCCCCGATTACTTTCAACCCGAGACCATTGCCATTGCCGTGCTGAAAGATTCAAGGCACCTGGAGGCGGCTTCCCAATTTCGCGATTTTATGGCGTCAAAACAGGGCATTGCCGTGTTCGAGCATTTCGGATTTCTGCCGCTAACTGCAGGCAACGGTCAAAAAGGGAACCCATGAATCGTGTATTCCTACTCCCTCTCGTGGTGCTTTTTCTTTTCACGGCCGGCGTCCTGTCTGCCCTTTTTTTCCGTCTGTCTCCCGGGGAAATTATCGCGGCCCTGGGATCGGATGAGACCCGTTTTGCCCTCCGCCTCAGTTTGATGACATCCATCGCCGCCACCTTCCTGGCGCTGATCCTGGGGGTGCCTACCGGCTATGTCCTGGCCCGGACCGACTTTCCCGGAAAGGCGATACTGGATACGTTCTTAGACCTCCCCCTGGTGATTACCCCCCTCATTGCCGGAATAGGACTCCTCTTTCTTTTTGGGCAGAACATGCTGGGGGCCCGCCTGGGAGAATGGGGCATCCATATCCTCTTTACCCCCTGGGGCGCGGTTCTGGCCCAGACATTCGTGGCGTCCCCTATTGTCATGCGGAGCAGCCGGGCGGCCTTTGAACGGGTGGGGCCTCGGTATGAGTGGGCCGCCGCCACCCTGGGGCTTCGGCCGTCGCAGATTTTTTTCCGAATCAGTCTGCCGCTGGCCCGGCAGGGGATCATGGCAGGCACTATCCTGGGCTGGACCCGGGCCATGGGGGAATTTGGGGCCACGCTCATGGTGGCGGGGGCCATACGCTTCAAGACCGAGACCCTTCCCATTGCCGTGTACCTGAACATCTCCAGCGGTGACCTGGGCACGGCCCTTTCCTGCGCCTGGGTCTTGATGGCCACGGGATTCGCGATGTTGCTGGCGCTTCGGTGGATTGGACAGACGCCCCGGTCAGAAACCTTGCCTTCCCGGTAGACGCCATGTCTGAGATTACCCTGCAGGATCTTCGAAACCCCATCATCAAGGGGATTTCTATGGATATTCGGGACAGGGAACTCCTTGTCCTGGTTGGGCCGTCAGGCGCGGGCAAAACCACCCTCCTCAATATGGTGGCAGGTCTCATTCCCCATGACGGTCGAATCCTGGTGGACGGAGAACGCGTTGACGGACTTCCCCCTTCCCAACGCCATATCGGATACCTGTTTCAGGACCTGCTGCTGTTCCCTCATATGTCCGTGAAGAAGAACCTTCTGACAGCCCTCCAAAGGCTCTCTATCACCAGGTCGGAAAGAAATGAGCGAATTTCCAGCATGCTGGAACTCTGTCACCTGACGTCTTTGGGAGATCGGCTGCCCGGGGCATTGAGCGGCGGTGAGAAACAGCGGGCAGCCCTGGCCAGGGCATTGGTTGCCTCGCCGAAGGTCCTCCTTCTAGACGAGCCTTTCAGCAGCCTTGATTTTCGAACCGCCCGTTACCTCCGTCTTGAACTCAAGCGGATCCATTCCCAGCTCGGGACCACCATGCTGGCTGTCACCCACAATCTGGAAGAGGCCCAGGATCTGGGCGATCGCATGGGGGTCATGACAGGGGGGAGGTTGGAACAGATCGGCGACGTTCAGGAGATCATGCTGCAGGGTAAATCCGCTGAAGGCGGTTTTCTGGAAAAGGCCAACGTGCTCCCCTGTGCCTACCAGGAGAGTCTGGGAAACGGTCTGATTTATGTGCAATGGGCCGGTGGCCCCTTGTTTGTCCCCGAAGACGGGGGGAAGCCATTCAACAGGGTGGCCATTCATCCCAGGCATGTCTACATTTCCCCGTATCCGCCGCCGGGTCCCCAGGTGAACCGATTCCAAGGCCGGATCAGGGAGATCCGGCACGCGGGGGGAATGGCCCATGTGGAACTTATGGTGGGGGATCAGCGGGTTCATGCCCAGATGACCACAGAACAGGCCCAAGCCCTTTCTCTGGCTTCCGAGTCTCCCATTTACGGAATACTCAAACTTCGGGATCTTCATGGCTGTTGAAAGCAGCTCATATGGGATTTCGAAAGGCTGATGAGGCCGCTCGCCTTCAGCCTGCGGATGACCGGCGGCGCCATCATTGAACCGGCGGCGCCGAAGAGAACGCCGAACGACGAGGAGAGAGCGGCGTGCTGCAGGATCAGGGACCAGTCCATTCCAATCACCCATTCCACAACGATAATGGTGAGAAAGCGGCTTGCCGAGGCCATGGCGCCAATAAGTGCACAGGCCATATAGCTCCCTGGAAATCCTGAATAGATGATCCCCC
>JAUPKI010000255.1 GCA_030837545.1 Thermodesulfobacteriota bacterium
CCCGCTTGTCCCTTTATCACGGACGAGATCCTCGTGAGAATAGGAAATCCGGTGGAGGTGATCCTCGAACAGGCCGAGAAGAGCAACTGCGACCTGGTCGTCATGGGCAGCCGCGGACATGGGGTTCTGGCCGATGCCGTGATCGGCAGCGTTTCTCGGCGGGTTCTGAGACAATGCAAAAAGCCCGTGCTGATCGTACGGTTGCCGAAGGAGGGTTAGGAACCTGATTTTCGTTTTATTTCGAGGGCCTTCAGCTCTTTCCGTATGATCTTCCCCGTGGTGGTCATGGGGAGTTCATTCACAAACTCGATCTCCCGGGGGTATTCGTGGGCGGCCAGCCGCTGCTTCACGAATCTCTTGATGTCCTCCTCGAGTTCGGGGCCTGGCTGGGCCTGGGGCCCGGGCACGATAAAGGCCTTGACCACCTCGGTTCGGACCTTGTCCGGGCTCCCCACCACCGCGACCATGGCTACCGATGGGTGCTTCATCAGGCAATCTTCGATCTCCGCCGGGCCGATGCGGTATCCGGAACTGGTGATGATGTCGTCCTTTCTTCCTGAGAACCAGAAATAGCCGTCCTCGTCCTTCTTCGCCAAGTCTCCGGTCAGCCACCAATCCTTGACGAATTTTTCCTTTGTGGCCGCCTCGTTCCTCCAGTATCCCAGGCACATGACCGGATCCGGGGTCTTGATGGCCACCTCCCCGATCGTCCCCGGGGGCACGGGATTCCCCTCCTCGTCCACCACCTCGACCCGATGTCCAGGGATAGGTTTCCCCATGGAACCCGGCCGAATCTCCATAACCTCGGAGCAGACCCCCACCACTAAATTGACCTCAGTCTGGCCATAGAACTCGTTGATGGTGAGGCCCATGACCTTACGGCCCCAGTCCAGCAGTTCCTCCCCCAGGGCCTCCCCGCCGCTCCCGATGCTCCGCATGGCGAAATCGTGTCGGCTCCCGGGATCCTTCACCTGTCGCATCATCTTGAGGGCCGTAGGCGGCATGAAGGCATTCTTGACCCCATACTTTGCGATGAGATGAAAGGCCTCCTCCGGGTCGAACTTCTTGGCCCTTCTGGCCACCACCGGGACCCCGAAGTGCCAGCTCGGAAGGAGCACGTCCATGAAGCCCCCCATCCAGGCCCAGTCTGCCGGGGTCCAGAAAAGATCGCCCTCTTTGGGGAAGAAGTTGTGGGGAAACTGAACCCCGGGCAGGTGGCCCAGCAGGACCCGATGGGCGTGAAAGGCCCCCTTGGGCGGGCCTGTCGTGCCAGAGGTGTAGCTGATGAATGCGGGATCGTCTGCCTTTGTAAGGACCGGCTCAAAGGACGTCGCCCCCTTTTCCACCAGGTCCCAGAAGCCTACCACCCCGTCCGGGGCCTTGCCCCTGGCCAGCAAGACCACCCGTAGATTGGGCAGGCGGTCCTTGATCTCCAGGACCTTTTGGAGGTTGGCCTCGTCTGTCACGATCCCTTTGGCCTCGCTGTTGGAGAGCCGGTATTCGAGGGCATCGGGCCCAAACAGGGTAAAGAGGGGGATGGCCACGGCCCCCATCTTGTAGAGGGCGATGTGCATCATCCCTGCCTCGGGCGACTGGGGGAGCATGACGCCCACCCGGTCCCCCCGTTCAATCCCTTGGGCCTTGAGTCCGTTGGCCAGACGGTTGGAGAGCCTTTTCAGGTCCCAGAAGGCATACTGCTCCACCTGGCCCTGTTCATCCTCGTAGATGAGGGCCAGCCGGTATCGCTGATGTGCCCACTTGTCGCAGATATCCACCCCGATGTTGTAGAATTCCGGGATCTCCCAACGAAACGACCGATACACCTCGTCATAGGTCTTTCCAGGCTTTAACACGTCCGTCCCCCATCCCTCTGAATACACTCCCTACCGCTTACTCCCTGCTCCTCGCTCCTTCCTCCCTGCCCCTTACTCTTTGCCCCCTGCTCCTTGCTCCCTGCCCCCTGCCTCTTGCTCCTCACTTCACCAGGACCGTGGCCAGCCAGGTGATGGTTTGCGGGAATATAATACAGATGATCAGGCCCAGTTCCATCAGCTCCCAGAAGGGCAGGGCGCCCCTGATGATATCGCCCATGGTGACCTCCGGAGGGGCCACGCCTTTGAGATAGAAGAGGGCATATCCAAAGGGAGGCGTCATGAAGGAGTCCTGCATCATGACGGCCGTGCTGACCACAAACCACACCATGTCAAACCCCAAAATCTTGGCAACGGGGAGAAACACCGGGAAGGTGATCATGACGATCCCGATCCAGTCAATGAACATCCCGAGGATGAAGAGGATCAGCATCATGACGATGTAGGTCCCCCACTTCCCGAGATTCATGCCGAGCAGAAAGTCCTTGACCACGTCACCGCCGCCCGAACCCAGGAAGATGCCCACAAAGCAGCTTGCGCCCACCAGGATGATGATCACCATGGAGGTGGTCTTGGCGGTATTGGCGACTGCGACAGAGAAATCCTTCCAGGAAAAGCGGCCGTAGGCCACGGTCATGATAAAGGCAAGGATGGCCCCCACCCCTGCCGCCTCCGTGGGCGTGGCGACCCCGGTGAACATGGCGCCCAGAACGCCGGCAATCAGGATCAGGGGAGGGACCAGAGACCGGACGACCATCTTGGTCAGTTGCATGGAGGACACCGCTGCCCTCTCCTCCCTTGAGATGGGCGGCCCCATCTCGGGATGCCGGTAGCACTTATAAAAGATGTGGCCCACATACAGGAGGGAGAAGATGATGCCCGGGATGATGGCCCCTGCAAAGAGCTTTCCCACAGAGAGACCGGATTGATCGGCCATGACCACCAGCATGATGCTCGGGGGGATGAGGATTCCGAGGACCCCGCCTGCGCAGATCGTGCCTGCGGCCAGCCTCTTGTCGTAGCCGTACTTGAGCATGATAGGCATGGCCAGGAGGCCCATAGTCACCACCGAGGCCCCGATGATGCCGGTACAGGCCGCAAACAGGGTGGAGACCGCGATCACCGCTATGGCGATCCCTCCCCTGATCTGGCCGAAGAGGATACGCATGGTATCGAACAGGTCCTCTGCCACCCCTGATTTGTCCAGCAACTGGGCCATGAAGATGAAGAGGGGGATGGCCACCAGGATATAGTTGTCCATCACGTCCCAGGTCCGGTTAAGAAACATATAAAAACAGGCCGGGCCCCAGGATATATAACCAAAGATGACGGCCAGCCCCCCCAGGACAAAGGCAAGGGGATGGCCCATGAAGATGCCCACCAACAGACCTGCAAACATGAGAAAGGTGATCCATTCCGGACTCATAGTTCTTCCCCCTTTACCGCTAAGTTGATGCTTCGAATGAAATTGGCGATCCCCTGGATCAGGAGCAGGGCAAAGGTCACCGGGATGACCGTCTTGATCTCGGGGACAATGGGGAGGGCCGCCGAACCGCTTGTCTCGTTCATGGCCCAGGAGGTATAGGCAAAGGAGATTCCGTAATAGAAGAGCAATCCACAGAAGGGAAAGTAAAAGATCAGGTGATTGATGACCTCGAGGATCCCCTTGACCCTCGGCCTCAGCCGACTGAAGAGAATGTCAATACTGACATGGCCCTTATAGAGCAGCGTATAGGCCGCCACCAGCATGAAGTGGGGGCCATACAGATAGTCTGTCACCTCCGTTGCCCAGATGTGCGGGGCATTGAATACCCTCCTCGAGATGACCTCATAGGCCACCACGACGGTCAGGGGAACGATGAGCCAGAGAAATATCTTTCCCGACCATTCACTGATCTTATCGAGCCCTTTTAAAAACGCCTTTAGCTTCATAAATTTCCCTTTCGTTGAGCATAGCCATAGCCGTAATTTTGCCCATAAGAAGGGCTATTTCACCCCGCTGACAAAGGGCCTCATCCCTGTGTGAGAGGCATCATGCCTCGACCATCGAGGCTAAAAGCCTCTCTCACAGTATGGAAGCCGGCCCTGTGGGAGAGGCATCATGCCTCGACCGTCGAGGCTAAAAGCCTCTCTCACAGATGGAAGCCTCTCTCACAATAGCCGCGAGTTCGGCAAAGGCCTTTTGGAGGGGATTCCTCCAAAGGCCTGGTCCTGATTACTTTACGCCGAGTTTGTCCAGTTCCGCCAACACCGCATCCACATACTTGGGGGTGCGTCCCTGACCGAATTGGCCGCTCATATCCCGCCAGATCTTGTAGTCTTTGAGATACGTCATTTGCGACTTGAGCATCCTCGCATAGAACGGCTGTTTCTTCTCCATGGTCTCCTTGGCCTGCATGATGCAATATTGACCTGCCAGATCCTCCAGCTTATCGATGCTCGCATCATCCAGCTTCACGATCTCTGTCCCTTTATCTATGAATCGCTTGACGCCCCTGGCCGAATCCACCTCATAGAAGGCCATGGCCTTGATGGCAGCGGCCTGGGCCCCGTATTTGAGAATGGCCTGGTACTCCTTGGAAAGGGCATTGTAGGCCTTCAGATTGACCATCATGCCCAACTGTGAGCAGGGCTGGAACCAGCAGGGGACGCTCCAGTACTTGGTGATCTCGGCAAAGCCCATCTCCCAGTCCACGCCCGGGCTGCTGAACTCGGCCCCGTCCAGGGTGCCCCTCTCCACGGCTAAGTAGATCTCGCCGCCGGGAAGCTTCACCGGCGCGGCCCCGACCTGCTCCAGGACCCAGATGGTGGCCCGTGAGGGGGTCCGAAGCTTCTTTCCCTTGTAATCCGCAATAGACTTGATAGGGCCTGTCTTGGCCGTGGTCCTGAAACCCGACTCCATGGGGGTGACGCCTATGGAGAAATAGGTCATGCCGTGCTTTCCAAAGAGTTCCTGCATCAGTTCCAGACCGCCGCATTCATACATCCAGTTGATATAGTCCACATTGGTGAAGCCGTAGGGGAAGGAGCCGAGGAAGTCAAAGGCCGGGTCCTTGCTTGCCCAGTAGCTCGGCCAGTCGCCGACTGCCTCCACCACGCCCTTGCTGCACGCATCAAAATACTCAAAGGCCCCCATGAGGGTGCCGGAAGGAAACCATTTGATCTCGAAATTACCGCCCGTCATCTCGCCTACGTACTTGATCAATTCCTTGTCGCCATAATACAAATTGATGGCAGGGGTCCAGGTGCTCCCCATTCTCCATTTAATCTTTTCGGCCAACGCAGTGGTTCCAAAGGCCAGAACCGTGGTGACAACGCCCAAAAACATCAACATCTTGATTCTTTTCATTTTCTCCTCCGCAGAATAAATGGTTTTTTGATTGACCTCATTGACATCTGCCTCCACCCCTACCCTCTTTTCCGAACCACCTCCTTTCCCATCTGTTATCAGGGTTGTCTATTTTGCCGGCCATGCCCGAGACTGAGCACGCCTTGAATGCGACAGGATGCCGGGCAGAAAATGATGGCATAGAAAACAAGTTTAAAGACATATCAGTGAGTTACATCAAACAAGAGGATTTCAATCTGAATCTGTTTGCAGGCGGCGCTTTATAAAATCCGGATTTCGATGATGATCTGGGCTCCACAAAATCGCCGAACCCATTCAATTCATATCAGATCGCCACCGAAATGTCATTCACTGAATTAAAAAATATTTAGTGCCCCTGCGAAGATTGCCATGATTTATACCGTCAAGAATCTCCTTGAAAGCCGCAAGAAATCAGCCCCCATGGGTCTTAAAAATTGGTAATACCAATATTCCAAAATCTCAAATCCTGTCAAGAAAAAATTTTGCAACAGTGTGAGAAGAGGCTATGCAGGCATGTTCTTTCATCTGATTTATGATTTAACTAAATGATATTTCGTAACATATTGAATAGACCAAAGACCTTGAAGACATACCCGCAAAATTGTTGCCAGGAGTCGAATACGGCAGTGAAAATAGGCATTGCGGAAGAAAATCGAATCTGGTATAACCACATACAAAATCGTGTGGCGTTGCCCACGGTTCTCAAACCACACAAACCTTACCTGCCTGCTCAGGGGTTACAGAAAGGGTTTCATGTTCAAGAAGATCTCCGCCAGAAAGATCTCGGATGAAATCATCGAGCAGTTCAAGGAGATGCTGAACAAGGGCGAGCTGAAGCCGGGAGACGAACTCCCCTCAGAGCGGGAGCTGGCCGAGATGATCGGGGTCAGCCGCCCCCCGTTGAGAGAAGCCCTCAATGCACTTCAGTCCATGGGCTTTATTGACATCCGGCCGAGGAGCAAGATTGTTGTCCGATCCGTTGTCGAAAAATTCCTCGCAGATCCGGTAAGCATTCTTATCGCCCAGGATATGGAGAAGATCTTTGAACTCTTAGAGATCCGCCGGGCCATGGAAAGCTGGGTGGCCTACAATGCCGCAAAACGAGCCTCCAAGGAAGATATTGAAAAAATAGGAAAGATCATAGAGACGGACCAGGAGAATCTGAGGCTCAAAAAAGATGACGCCAAGACCGATGCGGATTTCCATGTCTCCATCGCCCAGGCCACGCAGAACACCATCTTCTCCCATCTCATGGCCTCCTGCTACCATATCCTGTGGAACACGCAGATCGTCTCTCGGGAGACCCTCTTCAAGAAAAAGGGGAATCACGAATTGATCGCCACACAGCACCTCAATATCTTCGAGGCCATTCGGGCGCGGGATCCTGACAGGGCGGCCAGAGAAGCCAGGCGGCACATCGATTTTGTGGCAGAGGAATTGAGACGTCTCCTTGGCAGGGATTCATCTTGACAATGCGCCTTGGCGTCTTGGCGCGAGACCTTTTTTTTGGGTTGCGGCTTTGCCGCTTTAGTCCATTTCTATTGTATTTCTAACTTGCATGACGCCGTCTGCCATGCAGATCTTACCTCGAGCGATAACGTCTCGAATTTGATGATCCTGATCTAAAAGAACAAGATCTGCATCCTTTCCTACAGAGATTCGTCCTTTCGCGTTTAGTTTTAAATAGTCGGCCGGCGTTGAAGTGACTGGCTCCAAGGCCTCTTCAAGCGGTATCTTGAATTGATTGACAGCTTCTCTCACCGTCTCGATCAAGCTGTCCAATCTACCCACAGCCAAGACTTCGAGCTCGCCATTGGGTCCGTATTTGGGCAAAATTCCATGAGCATCGGAAGAAAATGTGATGCGACTTGACGCCACGCCGGCTTGCCTC
>JAUPKI010000256.1 GCA_030837545.1 Thermodesulfobacteriota bacterium
ATCTGATCGTTTTGAAGGGCGGCATGGGCGTCAGGGAGAGCAATGCCGCCTCAGAGGAGCTGGCACGTATCCCGGATAGAGAAGAGCGGCTGATCCTCGCCACCGGCAGGTATCTGGGAGAGGGATTTGACGATGCCCGGCTGGATACCCTCTTCCTGGCCCTTCCGGTCTCCTGGCGGGGGATATTAGCGCAATATGCAGGCCGTCTTCACCGGCTACACGAGGGGAAGAGTGAGGTGATTATATTTGACTATGCCGATCTGAATGTCCCCATGCTGGCAAAGATGGTTGAGCGCCGGCGTCTTGGGTACAGGGGCATCGGGTATGAAATGGATGAGTAGACAGCCTCCTTCCACAGACATGGATGGGACTGTATTCCAGGCAGGTCTATGTTCAGATTCAAGGGAAGAGGCCCGACCCCTTCCCTTGAACATCCGCTGACAGCTTTGGATCAGTAAGGATGGAACTCCCGGATCTGCCATTTGGGCTTTCCGGTTTCCTTATCCATCTCGGTGAATTCCTTATGGTATTCCGTCACCTGGAACAAACCGGTGAACTGATTGCACACGGGATGTCCGGCCTTGATCCAGCCTACGATGCCATCATTGTATATCCAGACATTGGTGTACCCATACTCTACGAGCTTTTCGGCAACATAGGCCTGTCGTTTGTGGGTCCGGCACCAGACAACGATCATGGCATTTTTGTCCTTGATCTTACCGGGGATGGTGTACATGTGGCCGGAGTGGATATGGTCTGTATAGGGGATGTGAAAGGCGTAAAACTCCGGATGGGTCCGGGTATCGATGAGATAGGCCTTCTTCGTGCCGGCCATGACTTCATCGTAGAGCTTCTTGAACTGCTCGACATTGAGCTGGCGCTCGGCTGGAATCACCGATTTCGCCTTTTCCCATACCTTCTTCTCGTTGTCGTTGAGCATCTTGGAATCATCTTCGGCAAAAGCAGAGGCCGTGCCCAGAGAAAAAACAAGGGCAAGGACCAGAACAAATAATCTTTTCATAAGACAACCTCCTAAAAAAAATCCGTTAAATGATCTATATTAGTAACCCTTACAACGCTCCGCCACCCCCTTTCCGGGTCTAAGTATAAAAGCTGGCCTCACTATATCCTTTGAACAGATTCTCGTCAAGGGTCTTCTTCCACAGAAACATTTGCGTTACTGAAAAGCCAAATCCCCACATTCATACTGGACAATGGCCACCATGACGATGGCAGCGGTCTCTGCCCTCAGGATCCTGGTCCCAAGGGAAACCGGGATAAAGCCGGCATCCTCGGCCAGTTCAACCTCTTTCCCGGCAAAACCGCCTTCCGGACCGATGATTCCTATGAATTTCTCTACCTGATCAGGACCCCTCAGCAAGGTCTTCAGGTCCCGGTCGCCTTCACCTTCCCACAAGATGGCCTTCAGGCCTTTTTCCGACCGCCATTTTTCCGTCAGCTCTTCAAGAGGGGATGGGGCAGCTATTCGGGCCGGGGTTATCCTCCCTGCCTGTTTGGCGGCGCTTCTGCTGATTTCGCTCCAGTGTCGTAACCGGTTGGCAGATCTCTCCCCTTCAAGACGGACGATGGTTCGTTGAGAAACAAATGGGAAGATGGCATCAATACCCAATTCAGATGTCTTCTGAATCAGATAGTCCATGGGGCCGGATTTCAGGAGGGCCTGGCAGAGGACAATTTGGACCGACGAGGGAGGGGGGGAGGGGAGGGGTTTTTCCGGGATGACCGTCACATCGTGACGCGTGACTGACTGGATGACCCCCTGAAACCGGGCGCCGCCACAGTCCATGAGCGCCACTCGATCCCCAGGCCCCATCCTCAGCACCTTGACGATATGGCGCGCCTCGGATCCTGTGATGAGGCATGGCCGGTCCGGTTCGATAGGCGCTTCAACAAAAAAGCGTCTTAGCATTGCGTTCTCAACTATGGTTCAAGGTTCAGAGGTTCAAGGGTTCAGGGTTGAGTGATCGCATATCCTATATTCGACGTTGGACGTTCTACGTTGAATGTTCTTTAGCTGCGACCACGCAGGCCCACTCCTCCTGGTGCAGGGTCTCATGGGGATGCAGGCCATGCCTTGACAGTGAATCGACGACCTCCCGGACCTGATCCTTTAGAATACCGGAGAGGATCAGCCATCCCCCGGGATAAATGAGGCCTGGAAAAAAGGACATCAGCCTCAGGATTTCTCCCAGGATCAAGTTGGCGCAGACAATAGAGAATTTTTTCCCTACCCGTTCAATGGGCTCCTGAGAGAGATGGATTCCCTCTGCGGCATCGTTCAGCCGGATATTGCGCTCTGCCCATTGAATCGCTTCCGGGTCTGTATCGACGGCCAGGACCTGTTCTGCGCCCAGCTTTATGCCGTATATTGAGAGGATGCCGCTCCCGGCGCCTACGTCGAGGAGGGTCCAGGGTTTTCGCTGCGAAACCCGCTCCATGGCCTCGAGACACATCCGGGTGGTCGGGTGCTGGCCGGTGCCGAAGGCCGGCCCGGGGTCCATGCGGATGATATGCGCGGCATCCGTTTTGGGGATCGGCTCCCATGCAGGGAGGATGAGGAGCCCGGGCGACACCCGCATCGGACGGAAAAACCGGCGCCAGTTGAGGCCCCAATCCTGGTCTTCCACCTGGCTGAATTGGATGACCGGGTGGGGAACGTCGGGGAATATCTTTTTCAGACCATGGAGGTAGATGTCGATTCGGGCACTGATCTTATCCAGGTCCTGTTGGAAGGGAAGGTAGGCCCTTAAGGTGCGGTCCTGAAAGTCTTCTGATACAATGCCGGTGCAGCCCAGATCGAATAGAAAGGAACTCAAGGGTTCGTGCAGGACAGGGTCCGCCTGAAGGGAGATCTCGAGCCACGCGGGTGGAGTATGGTTTGAAAGGGCCACGACATGTTTCCGAGAAAGGCCCCCGCCCGTCGGGCGGGGGCCTAAGACGATCTCAGGCCTTTTGAAAGACGTAGTTCAACTGGCCGTTAGGCAACCGGTTGACCTTCGTGGTCATCTCCATGCCCACCTGGATCGCGTCCTCCGGCACATCACGGGCAATGCGGCCGAACACCTTGTAATCCCCGTAGTCCAGAAGGGCAATGGCATAGGGAAGGTCGTCGCCGAACCCGATCGGAGCGAATTCCAGTTTGCTGTAGCTCACGAGTTTTCCTTTTCCCGACACGTCGAACCACTCCATGTCGCTGGAGAGGCAGGCATAGCAGTCGGCCCTGGGGGGGAAAAAGGTCTTCCCGCACACCTTGCACCGGGTCCCCATAACCTTTCCCTGATCCAGGTAATCGATAAAGTCATTGATCTTGGTGATGGAGGTAAAGCTTACCGTTCCGAATCTCTTGAATCGATCATCCGCCTCTTTTTTTTGTTTGCCCATCTCTTACCTCCCCAAAATGCTGACGTTTCCATAAAGGCCCACGCCGCCGATGTTATGAATCAATCCGATCTCCGGGTCTTTGACCTGCATAGCGCCCGCCTCACCGCGAAGCTGAAGCACGATGGTCCGTATCTGGGACCCACCGGTCGCGCCGATCGGGTGGCCCTTGGAAAGGAGTCCGCCATCCACATTGACCGGGATGCTCCCTTCTTTGTAGGTCTCCTTGGCCTTGATCAGTTCCTTGCCCTCTCCGGGTTTGGCAAAGCCCAGGTTTTCATAGGCCATCATCTCGGCGATGGTGAAGCAGTCGTGAACCTCGGCCACATCGATATCCTTGGCCGTAATGCCGGCCATCTTATAGGCCTGTTCACCGGCCTGCTGGGCAACGGTCAACCCCGTGAAAAGATCCCTCCCCGCCAGGTTCACGGCAGTAGATGCGGCGCCCAGACCCAGGATCCACACCGGTTTTTTGGAGAATGTCCTGGCCTTTTCCTCGTTGGCAACGATCACGCACGAGCTGCCGTCCGCATTGGCGCAGCAGTCGCCGACCCTGAGCGGGCTTGCCACCGGGTTGGACATGGGGCTCTCGGGGTCTGAAAACATCTCAAAGGTGACCGGTTTGCGGTAAACGGCCTTTTCGTTGATCTGGCCGTAGGTTGCCGCCTTTACCCGGATCCGGG
Source organism: Thermodesulfobacteriota bacterium (assembly GCA_030837545.1). Lineage (GTDB taxonomy): Bacteria > Desulfobacterota > DSM-4660 > Desulfatiglandales > Desulfatiglandaceae > AUK324. Next base: position 4,083 of record JAUPKI010000256.1, read on the forward strand.
CCAGGTCCTCTGGGGTGGTCCCGTATCGTTCCATGTGGGCCCTGGCATACATGGCATAGTATGCGGGCATCATGGTCCCGAAAGGGCTCTCCCACTGGATGTCGGCGCCCCGCCCCATCCGTTCCTGGGATTCCGCCGAGGAGATCTCCGACATCTTCTGAAACCCGATCACGGCCACGATGTCATGGAGCCCGGACTTCACCAATGAGTAGGCAAACCGCAGCCCCATGCTGCTGGAGGAGCAGAGGCTTTCCAGATAACATGTCGGTTGTGGAATGAGACCCAAATACTCGGCAAAGACCCCGGCCGGCGATCGCTGCTTGTCATATTCCGGGGCCGAACAGATGATGGATGCATCAATATCTTTCGCCGATATCTGCGCGTCCTTCATGGCGTCCCTGAATCCCTCAAAGGCCAATTCCCGAATGGAGCCGGGATATCCCCGCACAAAGGCGGACTGGCCAACGCCGATAATTCCTACTTTCGCCATAATAACCTCCAGGTTTTAAGTTTAAAGTGACTAAAGTGAGTCCCGTAAGGCGGGATGCCTAAAGTGCCTAAAGTGGAATGAGGTCAAGAACCTGAAATATAGAAAATAAGGCGTTCAGGGTCAAGCGCAAAAACCGGGCGTCACTCTCGGGACGATTTAAGGAAGAGGGCCAGGATGGATCCGGTGAGGATCAGCCCGCCGGCCAGGGCGATTCCCAGATCGAAAAAACCGGCATCGGCCATCATGCCGATTCCGATGGGGATGGCCCCGCCCCCAAAGACAAAGGCGGCTGGGATGGTGAGCGAGACAGCGACATTCCGCGCATTGGGGGGACCTATGGAAGAGAGGGCTGAAAATCCAGGGGGGAAGAAACATCCGGCAATGACCGGCTGGAGAAAAACAAGGACGACGATCCATGCATCCGAGACGGTTCCAAGGAGGATGGTCAGCAGTCCTGTGATGAGAAATACGCCGCTGATGGTGATCTTAGGCCCGATGCGATCGCTCAGCCATCCGGCCACGAATGCCATGAATACGCTGGGAATTCGCGACAGGGCGACCAGCGTGTTGGCCCAGTTGCGGTTGAGTCCCTGATCGGCCACCAGATAGAGGGGGAGCATGGTGTATATCCCCAGGGTTCCACAGATGCCAAAGGAGAAAAGGACTGCCATGATCCAGAAGGCAGGCTCTGTAAACAGGTTCTTCAGGGATCCGAAATTCGGCGACTGTCCGGGAAATTCGCCGCCCTTCCCGAAGAGATGGAAGGCCGCGGCGGCGATAATGGAACTGATGCCCAAAAAAATGACGACGCCCCGCCATGGAAACCACACCATAAAGGCCTCTGCCAGGAGCGGGGCGGCAACAAACCCTAAATTGGGGGCCAGTTCGTGGACCGCAATCGCCTTTCCCCAGTGTCTGGGCTTGACCAGGGAGGTCAGGGTGGCAATGCCTGAGGGGAGGTAGATCCCTGCCGACATGCCGAGGAGAAACAGGGCTAACCGGACGGTCCAGAGACTGTTGCACACGGATATGCCGATGAGGGCCGCGCCGACCGAAAGGGCGGACAGGATAATCGTTTTCCGGTGATGGAGACGGGAAGAAAGAAAACCTGAGGAGAGAAGAGAGATGAAATAGCCTACGGAAGTCAGGAGAAAAAATGAGCCGGCCTCAGCATGGGCAATGCCCAGGTCGGTTTCAATGCTCGGCAACAGGGGGGCAAAGACGATCCGGCCGATGAAGTTTAAGAAGAAGATCGTTGTGAGCAAAAGGATAGGGCCCAGTTGCGAGGCAAAGGAAAGGGTCTCCTCAGTCTCGGGCGCCGGCCTGTCGTCTTGTCTGGGAGTTGGGCCTTCCATCTGCTCAATGACCCTTTCTTGGCATATTCTTTCACTGAAAGGCCGATGCAGCCATTAGCCGCTTGAAACATTCCAGTTTTTCTGATACTGGATATGCGGCGTTACCGGCTGACATCCTAACGCCTTGCGCCTATAAACTACAAAAGCGAGATTTTTGCAACCATGAATGCGTATTTGAAGGCCCTTCGTGTGCCCTTTCTTGCAGGTTCCATTGTTCCGGTCATCCTCGGTTCTGCATTGGCCCTGACGGTTAACAGCTTTTCTGTCCGGCTCCTTGTCATATGCGTCGGAGGGATTGCCGGCCTCCACTTAGGCGCCAATCTCATCAATGATTATTTCGATAACCGAGGAAGCGACCCGATCAATGTGCGGATTACCCCTTTCAGCGGCGGCAGCCGTGCCATCCAGGATGGCGACGTTTCTCCCCGGGCCGTCCTCGCCATGGCCCTGTTCTGTCTTGCTGTCGGTCTCGGCGTGGGCATCTGTCTGATCGGGTCGGGGAGGCCGCTGATTGTTCTCATCGGGCTTCTGGGTCTGGGGGCCGGATGGGCCTATTCGGCCCCCCCCTTCCAGCTCATGTCCCGGGGGTGGGGGGAGGCGGCGATCTTTTTTGCCTTCGGGCCGCTGGTCACCTTAGGGACCTATTATGTCATGTCCGGATCCCTCAGTTGGCCAGCCTTTGCGCTCGGGGCCCCTCAGGGCTTTTTCATTACCGCCGTTATCTGGATCAATCAGTTCCCCGACTACGAGGCGGATCGCAAGACAAACAAGAAGAACCTGGTGGTGAGATTAGGACCGGCCTTCTCCAGGTATCCATATTGCGCCATTATGCTGATGGGCTTTATCTCTGTCCTTTTTCTGGTTCATGGGGCGGGCTTTTCCCCCCTGATCCTGATTGCGTTTCTTGCATTTCCCCTGGCATTCAAGGCCATGCGGATTCTGTGGCGTGAATACCTCTCGCATACAGGGATCATCCCTGCCCAGGCCTTGACGATTCAGACCTTGGTCGCCCACGGGCTCCTTCTGACCATCGGCATCCTACTGGGCGATTTTCTATCCTGAAAACAGGTTCAGGGTTCAGAGGTTCAGAGTTCAGAGGTTGAGAGGTGACTGGCCGAGTCTTCTGCTTTCTGCATTCTACATTCGACGTTCGATGTTGGACGTTCGACGTTTCCCGCCATCATGATTCTTCCATGTATTCGAGGGTGAGGATATCCTCCCACGGGTCCGCCTTTGTGACCCTTACGGAGATCTCCTGGCCCTGGCGCAGGATCACTCCATTCTTTCGTCTCAAATCCACCATCATGAGGAAATCGGTCAATACCACACGGTATTTGGTTTTCAACTCGTCCAGGACCAGGGCCTTCAGCTTTTTGCCACGGTTCAGGCTCAGATATTTCAGGACCCAGTAGCGGAGGCGATTTCGTTTGATCAACCCAAGCTTCTTCAGGGTGGGCTCCGCAGCGATCCGAATCTCCTCCAGCCTTTTGTCATCGTAAACCGTCCCGTTTTGGAAAAGATAGTGATGAATCTGTCTCTGATTGACCAGATCCAGGTACCTTCTGATGGGAGACGTGGCATGGATATACGCGTCCACCCCCAATCCGGCGTGAGGAGCGGGATCGGTTTGAATGCTGAGGGGGCTCAATTTCCGGCGCTGCTGGAACACATAATAGAGATAGCCCTTTTCATCCAGAGGCAGTTTTTCGCTGGGACCGGACTGACTCCGGAAGAGGATTGGGATCTGGTTTTCCATACAGAATCTGGCTGCCAGCCAGTTATAGAGGATCATGAGTTCTGCGATGATGCTGCGGGAGGGCGTTTCCTGCTCTACCAGTTCCAGAAACAGGGCGTTATTTCCGTCGAACCTCACCTCCACTTCAGGCAGCGAGAGGCTCAAGGCCCCCTGATCCATCCTGTTCTGCCGCAGGCGCTGGCTGAGCCGATGCATTTCTTTCAGCAGGACGTCTTGTTCCATCGCCTGGTTGACATCTTCATACATGAGTCGCTCCCTGACCCGTATGACCGTAGGCGCAAACCGGTAGTCAAGCAATGCCCCGGATCTGTCAAAGCGGGCCAGGAGGGAAATGGCATTGCGGTCGCATCCCTGCCGCAGGCTGAGGATGTCGCTGGACAGGCCTTCGGGGAACATGGGTATCTGCCTTCTCGGCAGGTATTGAGAGGAGGCCCTTTCGGCAGCGGCCATATCCAGGATGCTATTGGTCCGAATGACAGATGCCACATCGGCGATATGCACGCCCAGGCGCAGTTCATCGCCGACCCTCTCCAGGCTGACGGCGTCGTCGAAATCCCGGGTTAAGGGCCCGTCAATGGTCAGCACAGGGAGGTCTCTGAGGTCTTCGCGTCCTGTCAGATCGACGTCATGCAGGGTCAGGGAGGCGGATGCCGCTAACTGGTCCTCGGTAAATGACACCTCAAGACCCGACCGCAGCAGGTCATGGTTCTCGTCTTCCTCCCATTCTCCCAATTTGATGAGCAATGCCCGTGCCTGCTGGATGTCTGATATGCCGACGTTGGAAAGGAGTTCCCTGCCGGATTTGAATTCAGGCGCTTCCTTGCCGTAGAGGGCCAACTGTATCAATAAATGAACAATGTCGGATCTGAAGGGAGGATCGTCCACCCTCCTCCCCTCTTGAATTTCCTTCAACCATTGGCTCCACTGTCTGAGCCTTTCGGCATTGGCAGCCTCTTCAGACGCCTGTCTGACCATCTGTTCAACCTTTTCCTGGGAGTTGGGCAGAAACTGCCCATTCCTCATCTTAAAGTAGAGATGGTTTTCGAACAGGGCCCGTATCACGGCCGAGGAATGATTCCCGGTAACACGTTCGCCAAAGACCAGTTGCGCAAGGTAGGCGTGATCAAAGGTCTCGTCTTCGTCTCTGACCAGTTCCCAGAGACCCTCGACGTCGATCTGTTCTTTCAGACGGACCCTTGTTTCCTCTATCTGCTTGAGTCGTTCCAGCAGGTCGTCCCTTGGCAGCGAGACATCCAGTGTCGGCTCGGAAATGAGGATGGTCCTCTTGGGCGAGAGATTGACCTCGCGGTTGGAGGGCGTCAGCAGGTGCAGCCGGCCTCCCTTGTCCTGGAGACAGATGGCGCTGACAAAGCGGCCCTCATCAATATATTCAACTACTTTTCCCTGAGTCATGCAGAAACCCGTGACGATTGACTATGGATCCCTCTGGCCCATTGTTCCCGTATTTCAGAATTCCACTGTTCCGATTGGGTAGAGGCCCTAAATCCTAACGAATAACCCGCCCCCATTCTCATCCACAAGGGGCTTTCCCCTGATCATGGGCATTTACTAACAGGCGGCATGGGTTCTGTCAACAGGGCACTGATAGATAAACGGCTGATTTGGCATCATTGCGTGTAAAGGGGGGAGGATGGGGGGCAGACCTCCTGGTTCCCTAAAAGGCCGTTACAGGGAGGTTGATTCTTGGATTTAACAGCAGATCTGCAATTATTCCTTGAATGGGAAGTCGATCCGTCGTATGTTCTTATCCGACATTTTCAGGGTGCCTCATTCGGTCTGGCTTGTGCGTTAACCGCTTGTCATTTTAGACATTTTTAACTTGTTGTGGGACCTTGCCATGATAACACTGGACATTGAACAGAAAATCATACTGGGCACTGTCCGAAAAATTGTACAGGAGACCATACGACCCAGGGCCGCTGAAATTGACGATCGGGCGGAATTCCCGTGGGACACGGTCAGGGTATTTTCTGAAAACGGGGTTCTGGCGCCCCTCCTTCCCGAGCCATACGGGGGCATCGGGCTGCCGTATCTGACCTTTTCCATGGTTCTCGAAGAAATCGCCAAGGCCTGCGCCTCGTCGGCCCTCATCCTGATTGCCCAGGCCGACGGCATGCTCCCGATCCTCTGCGCGGGGAGCGAATCCCTCAAGGAGCGGGTTCTCCCTCCACTGGCAAAAGGGCGTCTTGCCGCATTTGCCGCCACCGAGCCCGGGGCCGGATCGGACATCCTCTCCATGAATACACGCGCCGTTCGAAGGGGGGATGCCTATGTCCTTAACGGCCAGAAGTGTTTCATTACGAACGGGAGCATTGCCGATGTGGTGACGGTCTATGCATTCACAGATCCTGAAAAACGGTCAAAGGGGATCACCGCTTTCGCTGTAGAGAAGGGGACTCCGGGCTTCCTTTATGGGAAGAATGAAAACAAGATGGGGATGAGAGGTTGCGTGAATTCCCAGTTGTTTTTTGAAGACATGGAAATCCCGGCAGAGAACGTCATCGGTGAAGAGGGAAAGGGGATCGGGAGCATGATGGCGGCCCTGGATACCAGCCGGCTCTTTTCCGCGTCCCAGGCGGTCGGGTTGGCCCAGGGGGCTATTGACGAGGCCGTTGCGTATGCGAGGGGAAGGGTTCAGTTCGGGCAGCCCATCGCTGACATGCAGGCGATTCAATTCATGATTGCGGATATGGCTGCGGGAACGGAAGCGGCACGGCTCCTGACCTACCAGGCGGCCTGCCGCTTGGACAGGAAGGAAAAAAAGTTCGGTCCACTATCCTGCGCCATGGCCAAATTCTTCGCTTCAGACAATGCCATGAAGGTCACCACCGATGCCGTACAGGTCATGGGGGGCTACGGGTATATGAAGGACTATCCGGTGGAACGAATGATGCGCGATGCCAAGCTCATCCAGATCTACACCGGCACGAATCAGATCATGCGGCTTGTCACGGCCAGAGGGATATTCCGGAATTAGGCCGATCACTGGATGTTGGATACTCGATACTCGAAACGGGTTGCTGGTTTTCAAATTTAGGCACTTTACGTCACTTTAGTCACTTGCAATCGTTTCTGTCTGATCTGACTGCCCCCGGCCGGAGGCTGCGCTCATGCTGAATTTTCAAAGACTGGCGATAGAGCATTTCGTAAAAGAGGTCAAGACAACCTACTCCGAAACCTATGGTTCCATCGAACCGCAGTTCGGGAATATTATTGCGTGGTCAGGCAGACTCGTGCTCGAAAACATCGCCAACTCCGACGCCCTCTATCACAATGTCTCCCATACGGTGATGGTGACGCTGGCCGGCCAGGCGATCCTTGAAGGCAAACAGTTACGCGAAGGGGGCGTCACGCCGACCGACTGGCTCCACACGATGATAGCCTTTCTGTGCCACGACATCGGTTACGTGAGGGGGGTGTGCAGGAATGACCATGGCAACCGGTTTGCCACCGGCATTGGCGAAGAGAGGGTGGAAATCCCGTCAGGGTCCACGGATGTGGTTCTTACCCCGTACCATGTAGACCGGAGCAAGCTCTTTGTTCGCGAGCGTTTCGGGGGCAAATTGCTTGAAGGTCTGAATGAGGTTATCGACGCGGAGGTGATTGCATCCTATATCGAGATGACCCGTTTCCCCGTTCCTGACGACGAGCGATACCGGGATACCAAGGGATATGGGGGGATTGTACGCGCAGCCGACTTTATTGGTCAGTTGGGCGACCCGGATTACCTGCGGAAGACCCCGGCCCTGTTCTATGAGTTTGAAGAACTCGGGGACAATGAAAAGCTGGGTTACCAAAGGCCCGGAGACCTGCGCGACAACTATGCCAGATTTTATTGGAACGTGGTGAGTCCCCTCATCCAGGATGCCCTGCGCTACCTTCGTATTACGCAGGTAGGAAAGGAATGGATCAACAGCCTGTACTCTCACGTGTTCACGGCAGAGCATGACCGGACATCACAGGAAGAGATTGTCTAAAACCCGCGCAGCAAGCCGGTTCTCACCTTGACATAGCCGGAAATTTTATCTATAGTGACGTAGCCGTTCACGGGTTCGAAGGTTCACGGGTTCAAGGTTGCAATTTTGTCCCCGGATTTGATCGCTTGGACGTATTCCCATGAGAGACATCTGGATTCATCGCCTCCCATATGGAGATGGTGACGGCCCGGAGGACGCTGTTTCTGCGACGTCAGGATGATTTGGAAGACATTCGGGACATCAATTCCGTCCCTGTCCTTAACCTTGAATCCCGCTAAAGCGGGAAACCCGGAACCTATGAACCCTTATATCGTGCTTTTCCGAACAGAGGCGCTCCCGTGTGACATGTGAACCCTTTTTGATATGGTGAATCGATATGGACACACATAAAATTCAACTGACCGTCCTTGACCAGATAGCGGACGCCGATAGAGTCAGGAAAAAGATCATCGATGCGGCAAGCGCCCTGTATGTCAAAAAGGGCTTCAATGCCACCTCGATTCAGGAGATTTCCGAGGCAGCAGGGGTCAGTCTCCCGGTCACCTATCATTATGTCAAGCAAAAGTCGGCGATCATGCGGATGATCATGGAGGATGTGTTGAATATCTTCCGTGAAAACCTCCTCAGAATGATTCGCGGGATCGATGATCCCGTAGAGAAACTGACCATCGCCGGAAGGCTCTATTTCAAGGTGGTTGACCAGCAGAGGGAGAAGGCCCTCCTGATCTATCAGAAGTCCAACTCCCTGGACAGGGCCTCCAAGGCCCGCATCATGGAATTGGAGGTGGAAGTCAGCAAGGTGTTCGCTGAAATGATCCAGGAGGGGATAGATTTGGGCGTCTTCAAGAAGGTGGATGTGGATCTGACGGCCTACAATATCATTATTGCCGCCCATATGTGGATACTGAAGCATTGGCACTTCAAAAACCGTCTCACCCTCGATAAATATATTGACCTTCAATTGTCAAACATCCTGGATACGCTCAAGATATAGACGATCGCCAGGCGGCAACAGCCCCTTCTTGTTCAGGTGAACCAGGGGGGTCGCCGTCCGGATCAAGGGGCTGGACACGCCGTGAGGTTTCTGGAGATACTCAATGAAGACATATACCGTTCATTTTCTCCCTGCTGATGTATCGGTTGACGTAGAGGAAGGCACGACCCTTGCCGAGGCGGCTCAACGTGTCGATGTGTTTATCAACAACCTGTGTGGCGGCGAGGGGGTGTGCGGCAAGTGCCGCGTTCAGGTCTCAAAGGGGCGGGCCGAGGCCGAAGAGCATGCAAGAGGCTTTTTCTCTCCGGATGAGCTCATGAAGGGGTATGTCCTTGCCTGTCAGACCCCGGTCCATGACGATCTGGAGATCGTTATTCCGCCTGAGTCGAGGATGGAAGACTCGAAAATCATGATCGGAGGGGCCACAGAGGAAACCGGCAAGATCGAGCTCAAGCCTATCGTCAAAAAGATCTACCTGGAGCTGCCGCCTCCGACCACTGAAGACAATGTCCCTGATATTGAGCGGATATCGAGGGAATTGCGAAAGCAGTTTGGGTGGCACGCCTTTGACATCCCTTTGGATTGTCTACAGAATCTCTCCGACAAGCTGCGGCAGAACGACTGGAAGATTACCGTAACCCTTGCAAGGAAGGGGGATGGCTACCGTATCCTGAAGATAGAGCCCCTTGATACGTCTCATGCCAATTACGGTGTGGCCGTGGATGTGGGAACCACGACGGTCGTGGTCCAATTGGTGGATATGAACTCAGGGAGGGTGCTCGGCTCGGAAGGATGCCACAATCAACAGGCGAGCTACGGCGAGGACGTCATATCCAGGGTCATCTTTGCCTGCGGCAAGGGGGGGCTGGAACCGGTTCAGAAAGCCGTGATCAAGAATATCAATCAGCTCATCAGAAAGGTGTGCAAGGAAAAGGACGTCCCCATCGATGACATCAATGCGCTCGTAGCCGCTGGGAACACTACCATGAGCCATTTCCTGCTGGGCCTCTCTCCCTGTTCCATCCGTCTGGATCCGTATGTCCCCACGGCCGATGAATTTCCCCAGATCCGTGCCGAAGAGATCGGCATCCAGATCAATCCGCGCGGCATCCTTCAGACGATCCCCTGTGTCGCCTCCTATGTGGGCGGCGATATTGTGGCCGGCGTCATGTCATGTGGGATCCCTGAACACGAAGAGGTGAGGGGGCTGATCGACATCGGCACCAATGGCGAGATTGCCATCGGCAACAAGGACTGGCTGGTCTGCTGTTCGGCCTCGGCAGGCCCGGCCTTTGAAGGAGGCGGGACCCGCTGCGGCATGCGCGCCATCAAGGGGGCTATCGAGAAGGTCGTCATCGCGGAGGGCGGACTCGAATATCAGACCATCGGAAATGCGAGGCCGCGGGGGATCTGCGGCTCAGGCCTGATCGATTGCATCTATGAGCTCGTCAAAAACGGCATTATCGATCCGGGAGGAAAATTCCATAGAGATCGCTCGGACGATCGTCTCAGAATCGAGGAAAACATCCCCGAATATGTCATCGCCTTTCCTGATGAAACCGAATCGGGCGCGGCCGTCGTTATCACGGAGTCGGATATCGACAACCTCCTTAAATCAAAGGGCGCGGTGTTTGCCGCCATCAAGTCCCTGACGGACTATATCGGGCTCGGATTCGACATGATAGAGACCTTTTATGTGGCAGGCGGGTTCGGGAATTATCTCGATATTTCCAAGTCCATTGCCATCGGTCTCCTGCCGGATCTTCCAAGAGAAAAAATACAGTTTATCGGAAACAGCTCCCTGACGGGGGCCCGCATGTCTCTCCTCTCGGAATCGGCTATGGAGACATGCGTCAATATATCGAGATCCATGACGAATATCGAACTCTCCACCTATCAGCCTTTTACGGACGAGTATATTGCGGCCCTGTTTCTACCCCATACCAACCGCAAACTCTTTCCTTCCGTGGCGTATTGATGCAGGAGGGATCTGCCCAAAAAGGCGACGACGGCTTTCGGGCAGGCGCCCAGTCACCGGGGGATAAAGATAAGGTAAGGGTTCACAGGTTCCGGGTTTCCCGCTTTAGCGGGATTCAGGGTTAAGGACAAGGACAGTATTGAAGACCCGAATGGGAGGGAAAAGGGCGCTGCTTTGTCAAAATGCGTCCGCATAGATGGCCTATTTTCAGTTTTAAGGTGACAAATCAGGTGGTATGTACACCTCCAAACCGTAATCCGGGGGGCAGAAATGAAACCCTGAACCCCTGAACCTTTAAATCCGTGAACGGTCGCGTATTTTATTTTTCAAACGAAGACGGTTCAACTTGACAAGTGGATGTCTCTTGAGTAGAATCCCCATGTCAAGGAGATGATGCCACTCAGGGGCGAATGGTTTTTTCTTTTTTGGACAGGGTTTGAAGGTTTGAACCGAGGTATTCGAAAGGCGATGCCTTGGAAAATTGGGCTAAAGTGGTGTTAAATTTGAAAGGAGGATGAGAGTAATGAAGAAAAGTTATTTGAAGGTGTTTCTGTTTGTGGCCGGGGCCTTGTTGCTGGTCAGTTGCGCTGCCCCACAGGCGGTTCCAACATTCACCCCCCAGAATCTCAACCCAATGCTCCAGTCGGGGAACTACTTGCAAAAGGTTGACAATTTCGTTTTCATTGTCGACAAGTCGGGGACCATGGGCAAACCCTATAAGGGAGAGCTGAAGCTGGATATTGCCAAACGATTGGCGTCTCGAATGAATCACACCATTCCGGACCTCAAGATGACCGGTGCGCTCAGGATCTTTGGCAGGACAGCCCTTTTTGACAATGAGTTGACCAAACTCTTCTGGGGCCCGGCCCCCTATGAAAAAGGCGCCCTTGACGCAGGGTTGAACAAGATCGGCTTCAGTGTCGGCGAAAGTCCGCTGAATCTGGCCCTTGATGCGACGGCCCAGGACTTTAAATCGGCCCAGGGCGATATCGCGGTGATTATGTTCACCGATGCCGACAAAGATGTCATGGTGTATGACGCCGTTAAAAAGTCTGCGGCAAACTTGAAGACGCAGTACGGAAACAGGATCTGTTTTTATGCCGTACAGATCGGTGTGGATGTCGACGGTAAGAAGCTTCTTGAGCAGGTCGTAGAGACGGGTCAATGCGGATTCTACGCAACTGGGGACCAGATTGGCACCCCCGAGGGGATGGCCGATTTCGTAACGAAGGTCTTTCTGAAAAAGGCCCCGCCGAAACCCGCGCCCGCGCCGGTGGCGCAACAGGGCGTCATTCTGGATTCCGATGGCGACGGCGTTCCTGACAACCTGGATAAATGCCCGGGAACCCCCAAAGGCGCCAGGGTCAATAAGGATGGGTGCTGGGTCATTGAGAACGTGCTGTTCGATTTTGACAAGTCCAACATCAAACCCCAGTTTCATGGCCTGTTGGATGAAGTGGTAGCGGTATTCAAACAGAATCCGGGCCTCAGGACGCGGATCGAGGGGCATACGGATAATGTCGGCACCGCGGCATACAATAAAAAGCTGTCCCTGAGAAGGGCCAATTCCGTGATGGGATATCTGGTCAAAAAGGGGATCGCCAAAGACAGGCTCACCATTGAGGGATTTGGGTTTACGCGACCGGTCGCCCCGAACGACACAAAGGAAGGGCGGGCCTTGAACCGGCGTGTCCAATTGACGCCTGTCCCGTAACTGATGGGGTAGTAACTGCGCGGAAGCGCTGAACGGATAGGGGTCGGGCCAATCAGGGCCCGGCCCCTATTTTTATTCCAATTCGGCATAGCCGCAACCAATCCCGCCAAGAGCGGGACTCACACAAAGACGCAAAGTTACCAAAGAATATCTTGTTCTTACAGTGGGTTGACCAATAAGCCGCCCACTTTCCGCAGGGCTTCAGACATAGGACCCAATTCCTGAATCCCTCAATCCCTCAATTCACGTTTTCTTGTTTTTTGTGACAGAAAACTGGGGAATAAGGTACTAATAACTGTTCACGGGTTCAGAGGTTCAAAGGTTTAGCCCGTAGTGGGATTCTGGACCCGTTTGACCCACCATTTTCATATGTTGCGAATCGGCGCTCTCACACTGAGAAACGGGCTGATGATGGCCCCTATGTCAGGGATCACCAACCTGCCGTTTCGGCGGATTGCAAAGCGGTTGGGGGCAGGCCTTGTCGCCACCGAGATGATCAGCGCCGTGGGACTTGCCCGGCGCCAGGAAAAGACCTTTAGATATCTCAAGAGCGATCCGGAGGAACGGCCCCTGTCGGTTCAGATATTCGGCAGCGACCCTCAGGTCATGGCCGAGGCTGGCCGCGTCGCTGTGGACGCTGGCGCGGATCTGGTGGACATCAACATGGGTTGCCCGGCGCGAAAGGTGATCAAAACAGGCGCAGGGGGCGCCCTTCTCCGTTCGCCCGATCGCGTGAGGGCTATTGTGTCGGCCGTGCGCGCGGTCTGTCCGGTTCCCCTGACCGTCAAGACCAGGACCGGATGGTCGGCCGATCAGCCGGTCGCATCCGATATTGCCAGGATCGTTGAGGACTGCGGCGCCGACGCCATCACCCTTCATCCCAGGTTTGTGGCCCAACGCTTTTCAGGACAGGCGGATTGGGGAATCATCGCGCATGTCAAATCACAGGTCGGAATTCCCGTCATCGGCAATGGCGACGTCTGGTCGCCTTCACGCGCCCTTGACATGATGCAGCAGACCGGATGCGATGGCGTCATGATCGGACGGGCCGCCATAGGCAATCCCTGGATTTTCAGAGAGATTCTGGACCTGGACAAGGGGTTGAACCCACGCCCCCCCGAATTATGGGAGCGGAGGAAGATTATCTTAGCCCATTTCAGTTTGTTAACCGATCTCATGGGCGAAGAAAGGGCCGCCAAGGTCATGCGGGGACTCCTCCTCTATTATACAAAGGGCCTTCCCTGCAGCAGCCGGTTTCGGGGCGCCTTTACAGGCATTAATGATCTGGATACCATGATCGCCGCAATGGACGCCTATTTTTCCTTATTGACAGGATCATCCGGGATTCCGATATTGAGGCCGGATCCCGTCGCACACCCAACCTCTGCCGAGGAACAAAGCTGAACATGAAGGTCATACTGGCAAAGACAGCAGGATTCTGCATGGGCGTCCGTCGTGCCATGGAGATTGTCATGGCGGAGGCCAACAAAAAAGAGGGTCCCCTCTTTACCTTCGGGCCCCTGATCCACAATCAGCAGGTCCTGGATCTCCTGGAATCAAAAGGGGTCAGGGCAGTGGATGACGTCCGGGATCTTACATCGGGTCGGATCATCATCAGGGCCCATGGCATTCCGCCGCGAAAGCGAGAACTCCTGGAACGGACCGGGCTTAAGATCATCGACGCTACATGTCCCAAGGTCACCCGGGTGCAGCAGATTATCCGCCACTATTCCAATAAGGGGCAGGCGGCGATCATTGTGGGCGACCGGAACCACGCCGAAGTGATCGGTCTGATGGGTTACAGCAAAACCCCGGCCCACGTGATTGAGGACGAGACAGAGGTGGCCGACCTCCCCTTCATGGAAAGGCCTTTTGTCGTTGCCCAGACGACTCAGAACGAAGAGAAATTCAACGAGATCGTGAATGCCCTGAAAAAAAGATTTCCCGACCTCCAGGTATTTGATACCATCTGTGATGCAACGCACGAACGACAGCAGGAAGTGAGAACCTTTAAAGGGGAGGTGGATGCCGTGGTGGTGGTCGGCGGGTATCACAGCGCCAATACCCAGCGACTCGCCCGGATATCCGAGGAGGAATCCCTTCCCACCTTTCATGTGGAAACGGAACAGGATCTGGACAAGAATCAACTCTCCAAAATGAGTGTGATCGGTCTGACAGCGGGGGCATCCACTCCCCACTGGATGATACGGAATGTGTTGCAGGAGATCGAGGCGCTTCATGACCGGCGGGAAACCTTCCTTACCCGCCAACTCAAGCAGGCCTTTCGATTCATGGCGCTGAGCAATCTGCTTGCGGCATCAGGGGCGTTTTCCCTGGCCTATGCGGCTGCCATCATGGAAGGAAGAGACCCTGTCTCACCCTTCCCCCTCCTCGCATTTCTCTACATCTATGCCATGCATGTGTTTAATCGCTATCTGGATAAAGGGGCCAGCGCCTACAATGATCCAGACAGGGCAGCCTTTCTGAAAACACACCGGGTTCTTCTGAATATCACCGGCATTACGGGCCTTGGCATGGCATTGGCGCTTTCGTATGTGGTGGGCATGATAACCTTTCTGTCCCTGACCGTGTTGAGCGTCCTGGGCGTCATCTACAGCGTTCCTGTGGTGCCGGAGCAGATCCGCGCCAGGTCGCGTTACAGCAAGATCAAGGATATCCCCGGATCAAGGAGCCTCTCCGAGGCCCTTGCCTGGACAGCCGTGATCACCCTGCTGCCAGTGCTTGAAGCCAGAGGGGTCGATGTGCCCGCCACCATCATGACGGGGCTGGTCATATTGACGTTGAGTTATGCCAGGGCCATTTTTTTCAGCCTCCTGCAGGTCCAGGGAGATCTTATGGTGGGCACGGAAACGCTGCCGATTACCCTGGGCGAAAGACGCACCCTCATCCTTCTCAGGATCATATTCCTGATCGCCGCCGCTATCCTCCTTGTCAGCCCAACCCTTGGCATGGCCGGTATGTTCTGTTATCTGATGCTCATCCCCCTCTGTACCCTCTGGCTTTCGCTTATGGCCTATGAAAGGCAGTGGCTTTCTCCTGGAATCGCACTTGAGGCGCTCATTGAGAGCAACTTCCTTTTGACCGGGCTCCTGGCCGTGGTCTGGCAGATCGGGCGATGAGATCCGTAAGCGTCATCATCCCCACGTTCAACAGGGCCATGAAGACGGCCCGGGCGGTTGCATCCGTCCTTTATCAGACATTCGCCGACTATGAAATCATTGTGGTGGATGACGGGTCCCAAGACGCCACCGAAGAGGTCATGCGGCAGTTCGGTCGCAGGTTCCGTTATATCGTCCACCCTCACAATCGCGGGGTTTCTGCTGCCAGGAACAGGGGGATCAGGGAATCGGAGTCCCCGTGGATCGCATTTCTCGATTCGGATGACTACTGGCTGCCGACGAAATTAGACGCGCAGATGGCCTTTTTCAGGAACCACCCCGAGGCATTGATCTGTCAAACCGATGAGGTCTGGATCCGAAACGGGCGATTTGCCAACCCTAAGAAGAGGCATGAGAAACCTTCGGGGGAGATCTTTGTGCCATCCCTGCGCCTCTGTCTGATCAGTCCGTCAGCGGTGATGCTTCGACGCTCCCTTTTGGAAGAGGTGGGGCTTTTTGATGAAAACCTCCCTGTATGTGAAGACTATGATCTTTGGCTCAGGATTGCCTGCCGCCACCCGGTCTACCTGATCCAGGATCGTCTGATCGTGAAAGAGGGGGGCCATCCGGATCAGCTCTCATCGCGATATAGGGGGATGGACCGGTTCAGGATCCAGACCATCCTGAAGGTGATGGAGAGCGGACATCTCAACCGAGCACAGAGACAGGCGGCCCTGAAAGAGCTTTCTTTGAAATGCCGGATCTACGGCATGGGCTGCATCAAGCGGGGAAAGGAGGAAGAGGGGGAGAGATATCTCAGGTGGGCGTCGGGAGGGGCGCAACCGGCGGTGAACTCGGAGCCCGGGGCGCAGAGGGGGAGCCTATTGAACGCGGAGCTCGGAACGCGGAACGCGGAACTTAGCGCGGAGGGGAGGAGTCGGGAGTCAGGAGGAGGCAGTAGGGGGTAGGCGGCAATGAGCAATCATTATCCAGTAACCCGTAACCCGTATCCAGCATGAACCTAACCTACCTAACCATCGCCGGGGCCTGTGCCTGGGCGATCATACTCCTCCTGCCGTGGCGGCCGTGGAGCACATCCGAGGCGCTGGATGCCGCCACGGACGGGGCTGAGGAGGACCTGAGCGACATCACCGTGCTGATCCCTGCCCGAAATGAGGCCGGCGTCATCCATACGACCCTGAAGGGGGTCCAGATTCAGGGAGGGGACCTTCCTGTCGTTCTTGTGGATGACCGGTCTACAGACGGGACGGCCCTTGCTGCCGAATCTGTTGGCCTGAAACGTCTGCGCATCCTGACGGGAGAGGCTCTTCCCGAGGGTTGGAGCGGCAAGCTGTGGGCCCTCGAACAGGGCTTGAGACATATTCACACCGGCTTGCTCCTTCTACTGGATGCAGACATTCGGCTCGAACCGGGGATCCTTCCGTCGATGAGAAGAAAGATGCGGGAGGGGGGCCTGGACCTGGTCTCCTTGATGGCGGCCCTGCGAATGGTGGGATTCTGGGAGCGGGCGTTCATGCCGGCCTTTGTGTATTTCTTTAAGATGCTGTATCCGTTCCGTCTTTCAAACTCGGCCGTTCCATGGGTGGCTGCGGCTGCCGGGGGGTGCATCCTGTTGAAAACGGAGGCGCTGAAGGCGTCCGGCGGGTTCAGGGCCGTGCGTCATGAACTGATCGACGACTGCGCCCTGGCCAAACAGATCAAAGACGGAGGCGGCAGGACCTGGATTGGGCTTTCCCACTCGGTGCAGAGCCTTCGGGCCTATGAGGATGTCGGGGACATCTGGGACATGGTGGCAAGAACCGGGTTCCATCAGCTTCGGTATTCAACGTCTCTCCTCTTGCTGTGCACTGTCGCGATGGCCCTCATATTCTGGCTCCCGGTTGCAGGCCTCCTTATCCCATCGACCCTCTCGAAGGTTATTTCTGGAGGCGCCCTAACTGTCATGGCCCTGAGCTATGTGCCTGTCCTGATGTTTTACCATCGGTCATTGGGGTGGGCGCTGGCGCTTCCCGTGATCGCGACGTGCTACCTCGCCATGACGTGGACATCGGCCGTCCGTTTCTGGCAGGGAAAGGGGTCGACCTGGAAGGGCCGGTCCTATGGGTCGAGGAAGCCTTGAAGCTTGGGAACGGATTTAGGAATTCAGGGATTGGGGGATTAAAATCTGTGAAATCTGCGTAATCTGTGGATGGTAGTTTGGATAATTACGAACTGTTACGCACGCCGCGTACCGAGTTGAAGAGGGGCCCCGAATGAAAACAGCCTGTGTCATCCTGGCCGCTGGAAGGGGAAGTCGCATGAAAGGATATGCCGGCAACAAAAGCCTCCTTCCGCTGATCCCTGGAAAAAGCCCATATGAAGGGGAAATGCCTATCCTTTTGCATATCCTGACCCATCTTCCTTCAGGTCCTAAGGCTATCGTTGTGAATCACGCCAAGGAAGATGTGATGGCCGCCACCAAGGAGTTCGGCGTGACCTACCGGGAGCAGCCCGAACTTAACGGGACCGGTGGGGCCTTGCTCGCGGCCATGGATTTCGTGACGGCAGACATCTCTGACAGCCTCATTGTTACGATGGGGGACGTCCCCTTTGTCAAGACGGCCACCTATAGGCAGATGTTGGAATGTCTGAAAGACCATGCCCTTGTTGTCCTCGGTTTCAGGCCAAGATCGCAGAAACAATACGGCGTCCTTGAGATAGCGGGCGATCAGGTGAGAAAGATCATCGAATGGAAGTACTGGAGCGCCTATCCCGAAGAACGGAAGGAGACGCTTCGCATCTGCAATTCAGGGATCTATGCGGCTCGAAGAGATGTCCTGATGCGTTACCTTCCCGTGCTGGCCTCAAGACCTCACGTGGTGAGCAAGGAAGTGGACGGCAGTCTGAAAGACGTCGAAGAGTACTTCATCACAGATCTCGTGGAATACATGCATGACGACGGTGTTTCGACCGGGTATATGGTCTCACAAGATGAGGAAGAGGTCATGGGCGTGGATGATCTTGCTGCACTCAGAAAGGCACAGGAAATCTACAGGTCAAATCCCCTTGATCAGTGAATCCGGGCCATTGTTCCTCAAGCGTATGCCCTGTTAGCCCTCGATCCATTGACGGTCCCTAAGTGCCGGGAGACGAACTGACCGCCTCCACTGCAAACTCACTCATGTTATCGGGCAGATTTTCAAATACGATCATGAAAGGAATGGTTGCGCCTGAAGGAACGTTGAAGTTCTGCTTGGCCATGCCGTCCCGATTCTGCATCGCCTTCAGGATCTCCTCGGCAGGCAGAGTTTTCAGCTCATCCTCCGTAAACGTATTCCCGGCGTAAGAGACCCTGCTTTCAACCACCTTCCCCTTGTTGTCAAGGATGCTGCCTTTGACCAAGATGTAGCTCCTGGGCTTCGGGTACTGGCTGTGAACCATCCCGCGGATTACAAAAAGTTGTCTACTCTTGTCGGAATCGACAAAAGAACCAGCCACGGATTCAAACTGGAGGAGATGGACCCCGGCGTCAGCCGGTTTTTCTTTTTCAGGCGTCTTTAAAAAGGAGATGTAAGGCTGAATCAACTCAAAGGAGAGGTACGGCTGAATCAACTCCGGCTTAAGATAGACCATGGCGGCGATCCCAGCCAGAAGCGCCAGGAGAATGGCCAGAAGGACAGCCCGCAAGGCGCTTTTAGCGGGTTTCTTCTTGGATGCCGTCGTCGCCGGGGGCTCGATATCCCTTTCGAGCGCCTCTTCTTCTTCCCGCAGCTCCGATTCTTCCTCCCAACTCTCTTTGTCCTGAGGCGTCTCTATCTCTCTCTTTTCCACATCAGGACGGGGTTCGGCAAGGGCATCTTTATACACACTTTCAAGGTCTGCCTCAAAGGCCTCATCCTTTCCCAAGACCCGAGAGGGACCTTCTTCATCATCCATTAGAATCCGGGCATCCAAAAGCTCCTTATTCGTCGGTTCCGGGGGAACAAGGGCCTCCTTCCCAATATCCTCCTTTTTGGGCGCCGGGGGGTATGCCAGGAAGAGATGCTTACAGCGCGAGCATCTGACCTTTGAGCCGCCCTCTTTTAAGAGCGTCTCGTCAAGATTGAATATAGTGCGGCAGCTTTCACATTGGATGAGCATGATTTCCTCCTGCGAAATCCATATTGCCGAATCGTAACCGTTCACGGGTTCAAAGGTTCAGCGATTCAACGTTCCTTGAACGTCGAACGTCGAACATCGAACGTTGAATTAGTGTGTAGCAAACACGGCCGCTCAACCCCGACCCTCTGACCCTCTGAACCTCCGAACCTCTGAACCCCAAACAGGCGTGTTCCCTTGCTCCCTGTCTACTCCTTGAGGACGCAAATCTCGGGCAAATTGCGGTATTCCTCATTGCAATCGAGCCCATAACCCACCAGAAAGCCTTCCTTTATCTGAAATCCGCAATAATCCAGTGAAACGTCCTGCTCTCTCCGCTCACGTTTGTCGATAAGGGCGCAGATTTTAAGGGATGCAGCCCCCCGGTCTTCCAGCAGCTCTTTGATGTAGGCCAGGGTCAATCCGCTGTCTACGATGTCTTCAATCAGAATGACAGGTTTTCCCTGAATAGGGAGTTCGATATCCTTGGTCACCCGAACTGTACCGCTGGACGCCATCTTAGAACCGTAGCTGGCCGCCCGCATGAAATCCATCTGGACGGGGATGCTCAGTGCCCTCATGAGGTCGGCCATGAAGATGATCGACCCCTTCAGTATCCCGACTAAAAGCGGCTCGGTTCCCTTATAGTCATTGGATATCTGGTCAGCGATTTCTCTGACGCGTTTTCGAATGGCAGCTTCCGGTATCAGGACCTCTCTTTTCAAGGCGTCCACCTTGCCCTTTCCACCCATTCTCCCATTTGCAGCCTCCCCTTAGAAGAAGCGGTCTGGAAGGGGATCATGGGCAACTCCTCAATCCACCCTGTTGGTTTTGAGGATCAATCGATTCATCCACTATGCCGAGGGTAAACGGCTCACCCATCTCAGCAACCGGTTACTTGATATATATTCAAATATATCCCTCTTGTCAAATTCTTGAATCAAAGGCCTGGCTCTATCCAAATCCTTGTTCAGGGATGACCCCGATGGCTTAATGATTGTCTATTCCTTCAGAAACGGCAACCGTTCTTTTTTTCTGTAGGCAAGGGCCTGGCACGAGGCGATCAGGACATGGTTTTCATCGGTCACTTTTATCTCATAGGCGCCTGTCTTGTTGGAGCGATGGATCTCCCTTGATTCGGCCTGGAGTTTTAGTCCGGGTTCAGCCGGATGATGGAAGACCACATTCACATCAAGGGCCACGGCCACTCTTCCGTGGGAATTGCAGGAGGCCTGAAACGCCTCATCCATGAGAGAAAAAATAGCCCCACCATGCACCATGCCGAAGATATTGGCGTCATCCTCCATGGGGACCATCTCAACGACGGCGCGGCCTTCGGAAAGCTCCATGAGCTTCAGCCCCAATTTGCGGGCGTAGCCTTCCTCCTTCACGCGGCGTGAAATTGCGGAAAGAACCTCATGATCCATCCTCACCTCCCTATGCTGCACCAGGCAGGTCTCCCTGCGGCTATGTTCAAAACCTCGGGTGGAGACCCTGCAGCAACCGTCCCGGGGCTTGAGCAATCAAGCGAATCCATTTGAGCTGAAGCGATTCACGTTATCCGGGTTGCTCGGACCAGCGGCGGTTGCCTCAAAAGGAAAGAAAACCGTAAACGTCGTCCCTCCGGATTCATAGCAGTCGCTCGTCTTCCTGCAGAAGGGGCATTTCGAAATTCTACCCGGACAGATGTCCTTATCACGCGGTATATGACGGCATCGGGTTGAGACCATATCGATCTTGAAGCGATAGCGTTCCGAGAAGATCTTCATGCGCAGCAGGTCGGCGCCCTTGCCGCCTGCATTGAAGTCAAACTCCCGCTTCGTGGAATAGTCCATGGTCTCCTGCGTCACAAAAAAACCCTCAAAAATGCGACTCTGGTTTTCAAGGGTTATTCCGACGCCGTAATCGTGGACCAACAGCTCCACGCCATTCCCTTTTTCCCTGCAGACGATCTCGATTTTTCCTTCGTCCGGCGTGTTCTCGATGGCGTTCTTGACGAGACCGACAACCAACTTCTTGAGCGGATCCTCCGGAATGAAAATGGGCCGGGTCGATTCAAGATGGGTCTCCAGGTTGATATGTCGATGTCTGTAACGCGGCCGGATCGTTTCAAGGGTATACGCAACGAACGGCCCCGGAAAAATCTCTCTGGGCAGATCTTCCTTTGGACGGAAGATCTCATCAATCCGTTTCCTGATCTTCTCCACAACAAGCCCTTCCCCTACCTCGTCGGCGACGAGGGCTTCAAGCTCATCCGAGCACTCATCCAACAGGAGCGTGAGGAGATGATGGGCATCGTAATGCCGCTCCCGGATAATGTCTTCCACCTGATACTGCATGCTCAATATCCGTTCCAGATTGCGTTGGGCCCGATCGATGGTGGGCCGATAGCGCTGCGGCGGAAGACAATCAAGCCTTTTTTCCAGGATGCTCAGGGACGCCCTGAGAACTGCCAGCGGGGTTCTCAATTCATGGGACAGATGATTGATGACCTTTCCCTTGGCCCGGTTGAGGCTCGCGACCTCGTTGTAGGCCTCTTTTATCTCCTTCGACACCCGGGCATTTTCTATAGAAAGGGCCACGGTCCCGGATATCATATTCAACAGCTCAACGTCTGTCTCGTCAAACTCCCCGCGCTTCTTGTTCGTGGCGCATAAGACCCCGATGATCCGTTCCCCAATTCTTAGCGGCACGTCCAACAGGCTCTTTGTCGTAAAACCTGCCTTTATGTCCACAACCGAATAAAAATCAGGATCGGCAGAGGTATCTTTTACGATGATCGGCTGACCGGTGCGTATGACCTTCCCTGAGATACCTTTGACGGCAGGGAAACGAACCTCTTTGAGCCGCTTCTCCGCAGCCTCATCGTCATGGACGGCCGACCTGAAAAAGAGTTCCTTTTTTTGCTCGTCTAAGAGGATGACCAGGGCCCCTTCAGCATCTGTGAGATATTTGATCGTGGCGCTGATATATCCCAGCAGGTCGTCCAGATCAGGGTATTTGGGAAGGGTCAGGCTTGTCTGGAGCAGGGCCTCGTTGTTCCGCCGGAGCCTCTTTTCCTGTGTGATATCTCGTAATAGAACCAGTTCTCCTGAAGGCTCATCCTCTTTCTCGGAAAAGACCGCGGCCCTGAAAACCACATCCAGGGTTCGGCCGTCTTTGGTCAGCCTCTGTGTCTCCTGACGGAGGATTATTTTCTCCTGAAACAGTTTCCGGATATTTTCACTGGTTTCCTGCTCAAGACCGGTCGGGATATAGGGGATCTTTTTCCCCTTGAGTTCGTCGAGAGTCCACCCAAAGACCTGCGTAAATGCGGGATTAAGATATGAGACACAGCCGTCGAGGGAAAATACGACAATGGGATGCGGGACAAAATCGAGAAGTATCTTGTAGCGTTTCTCAGATTCCTGAAGCGCTCGTTGAATCTCGAATCTGCTGGTCACATCGCGTGCGATGCCCCGAAAACCGATGATCCTCCCGGCATCGTCCACAATTTGATTGGCTGAGAGTTCAACGATCCTCTGTTTGCCCTTCTTGTCGATGAATTCCCATACCAGGTCGGATACAGCCTGACCGGTCTGATAGAGTTTCTTAAAGGTTTCAATCACGATGCTTGAATACGGCTCGCTCATGAACTTTGAAAAATTCTGGAACTGGATTTCTTCCTTAGAGTGCCCGAACACCTTGCAGAGGGAATTATTGAAATAGAGAAAATTCCCATGGATATCAACCTCATAAACCCCATCCTCAATGTTTTCTATAAAGGCCTGATACCGCTCGCTCGACACCTTTTCACAGGCCAGCAAGATATTTTCAGGCAGGGCATCATCCGTTCCAACCGGTGTGTGTGTACCCGGAGGTTCTGGCGAAACACCGCCACTCATTGCAGAGTTCACTGTTTCCTTTAACATTGAATCTCCCAGCCGTTGTCAAACATTTTATGCACGGTTTCAACGGGTTAATTTATATCGCATCGCGACGCGGTTGTCATCATAATTCTGGCTTGGGAGTGGTCTGAACGGCATGGTCACAGGGAATGTGAATTCATGGATCGATGAATGCAAACCCCCTTGAATCGTGCGGCTCATTCCCCTATAATGGATCACGAACAAAGGCATAGCGTAAGGGGTCACAGGTTCCGGGGCCAAGGTTCAAGTGAATCCCAGGCCGGTTGCCAAAGAAGAAACGAAGGGTCTGAAAGATGCCTAAATCAGGGAAGATTCCCAAAGCCACCATTACCAGACTCTCTATCTACGACAGACAGCTCGAACTCCTGGAATTCGACGGGTACCGGGTGGTATCTTCGGAAAAGCTGGCGTGGCTGTGCCAGGTCAACTCGGCCCAGGTGAGAAAAGACCTCGGATATTTCGGGGAATTCGGCATCAGGGGCGTCGGATATGATGTCATTGATCTTCAAGCCCAGATAAAAGAGATACTGGCCATCAACCGCAACTGGAATCTGGGCATGGTCGGAATTGGAAAACTGGGATCTGCTCTGATCCAACACCATAATTTCTCTGCAAGAGGCTTCAAGTGCGTGGCGGCCTTTGACAACGCGCCGGACAAGATTGGAAAAAGGCATCCCTCAGGGCTCATGATCAGAAACATCGATGAATTGAGAGAGGCCGTCAGAGAATTGGATGTGGAGATTGGCGTGATCACGACGCCTGCCTCAGCGGCCCAGAGGGTGGCAGACCTCCTTCTGGAAGCCCATGTAAACGCCATCCTCAACTTCTCCCCGACGAGGATCAGGGTCCCTGAATGCTGTCTGGTCGAACATATCGATTTTACGGTCATGTTAGACGTACTTGTCTACAAATTTCATCATGAGGCCAGGGGAATGCTCGCGGATAGGGCGATGTCGAGGATTGCCATCGAGGAGCAGGCCCATTGACGCCCTTGGACGATATGGCAGACCCTAAAGGCAAGATCGTTGAGATTTATACAGACGGGGCGTGCAGTGGAAACCCAGGGCCAGGGGGATATGGCTCTCTGCTCAGATACGGGGATGTCACCAAAGAGATTTCCGGATGCGAGTCGAACACAACGAATAACCGGATGGAGATGATGGCTGTCATCGAGGCGCTCCGGCAGCTCAAACGACCCTGCAGGATTACGCTCTATACTGATTCAACCTATGTGATGCGGGGGATGACGGAGTGGGTATCCGGATGGATCAGGCGAAACTGGGTCAATTCTCAGAAGAAGCCGGTCGTTAACAGAGATCTGTGGGAGAAGATGTTAGATTTGAGCAAGCCCCATCAAATTGAATGGAAATGGGTGCGGGGACACATGGGGCATCCGGAAAATGAGCGCTGTGACCTGCTGGCGCGGAATGCATTAAAAAAGTGCAGGGAGGCGTCTGATCGCCGAAATGCCGACGCTTGACCCTATCGGGACCCCTAAACGTCACTCTCCTGAAAGGAGGCGCCCATGAAATGCCCGAAATGCAATTTCATCAGCTTCGATCATAACCAGACGTGCCCGAAATGTGGAAATGATCTCTCTCATGAGAGGGACCTGATGAATTTTCCATCCTACAAGCCTAAACCTCTTTCCCTCTTGGGCGTGTTGACCGGAGATGGCGAGACTCCAGCGGATGACACACGGATGGGCCAATCCGAGGCGTCAGGGGCACAGGGGTCGGATGCTCAGGAGTTGCTGATTTCCCTTGACAGCCTCTCCGATGAGGGCCAGGAACCGATCCAGTTCGAACCGGGACCTTCAGTGACAGGGTCTCAAATAGAGATGGACAAGGGAGCGGAAGCGGTCGTTGATGAACTGGCCATTTCATTGGATGATTTTTCAGATGAGGATCACGAACCGATCCGGTTCGAACCGGAACCTTCAGTGACAATCGGGGAGATGAAAACCGAAGGGAAGGGACCAGGCGCAGATGAGGAATTGACTATTTCATTGGATGATCTTTCTGACGGGGCCCCCGAACTCGTCCTTTTTGACCCCGAAACAGAAGCCGTGATGTCTGAAAAGGAAATCGAAGGCAAGGCTGTCTTTGAGCCGGGGGCGGTTATCTCTGAAGAGGCGGGACGCGAAGCGGTGGGTTTCTGGGAAAGCGAGGCATTAGAACCCAGAATGGCCGACATCCAACTGGATGACGCATCCGTAAGATATGGTGCGACCTCGCACAACGAAAAAGAGGCCCCCGGCAAAGGGGAAGAAACGGAGCCGGGTCCCCTGGAGTGGGAACTCGAACCGCTGGAACTCGATATGGAAGTCGAAGACCCCGACAAAAAGACACCTTAGCCTGAAATTGATCTTGACCTATTGACGACTCGTCGCTATAATTTGCATTTAAGTTCGTGCCGAGATAGCTCAGTCGGTAGAGCAGGGGACTGAAAATCCCCGTGTCCACAGTTCGATTCTGTGTCTCGGCACCAGTAAAATAAGGGGGGTTACGTCGATTCGACGATACCCCCTTTTTCTTGGAAACCCCGTTTTGGGTCCATATTGGGACCCCTTTTCCACTTTTAGGACACAAAACAACCGGTTCCCATTTCTGGAAATCGGCCTCCTGAGACTAACGATAATCCCTGTCCCGCCATCGCCCCATACCATGAGTAGGGCAATTTCTGATACATAGGAAGCAAGGAATCCCTTTTCTGACAAATTGATGGGGTGGGGTCTTTCCTTCGGTCGGTTGGTTCCATCAAAGGGTTCCCTATGCCCTCTGTCTATCCCACCACGATTCTCCGGCATGACAGTCAGAATTATTAACAGTCTCATAATTGTCCTTACACTGTCATTCCGGCAGAAGCCGGAATCCAGTCTGTTTCTGGATGCCGGATCGAGTCCGGTATGACAGAAATGTCAATAGTATTACGAGACAGTTAATAAGCCTATCCAATTTTTGCGAAAGCCAACGTGAGAATGGCTGGCGGCAACCGGTTTGCCTTGACTTGTGCACCAATGAGGTGTATCGAGTATTTTCAGCACAATACGTGTGCTGTTTTTCTTCTTTAAAGCCTTGGCCCGGGCCGATCTGAGGCGATGAGCTATACCGAATAACGTCACGTCTGGAAAAGTGCATAAC
>JAUPKI010000257.1 GCA_030837545.1 Thermodesulfobacteriota bacterium
TATTTTCGATACACCCTTCTTTCCGATTATCCACAGCTGACACATGCTGTGTTTACCCGGCATGGCGGCACGAGCCATCCGCCATACGATAGCCTGAACACCAGTTATGATGTGGGAGACCTCCCCGGTCATGTGACCGCGAATCTTGCCATTATCAGAGATCTCTTTGGGGCCGAAGAGATCGTGACCATGAAACAAGTGCATGGGACCGGGATCGCTGTGGTTCGCACGTCGAACGAAAGGGACAGGGCAGGGACGCCGTCAGCGGACGCCTTCATCACGGACGTCCCCGGCCTTGCGGTTCTGGTCAAGCAGGCCGATTGTCAGGGCGTCATCCTCTTCGACCCCAAGAGGAGCGCCCTTTCCATCGTTCATTGCGGTTGGCGGGGCAGTGTGGCAAACATCCTTTCCCAGGTTGTGGCCCAAATGAAGGGTGAATTCGGTTGCGAGGGATGCGACTTGTTGGCATGTATCGGCCCTTCTCTCGGCCCGTGCTGCGCTGAATTTGTGGATCATAAGCTATTTCCGGAAAGCTTTCAGGAATCCAGGGTGAACGCAACCCATTTTGATCTGAAGGCCGTCAGCCGACGGCAACTCCTGAACGTAGGACTCAGACAGGAGAACATTCAGATCTCAGACATCTGCACACGTTGCCGCACTGACCTTTTTTACTCCTACCGAGGGGAAGGAAAGACGGGACGATTCGGGACGGTTGCCATGTTGAGGCAGGGAGGGATGCGTCATGCAAACGACCACTAAATTTATCACCGTTACAGGCGGAGTCCTTTCAGGCCTCGGCAAAGGGATTGCCGCCGCCTCTATTGGACACCTTCTCTCCTCAAGGCTGAAGATCATCCCCATCAAATGCGATGGCTATCTCAATGTGGACCCAGGGACCATGAACCCATTTGAACACGGCGAGGTCTTTGTCCTGGATGACGGGGGAGAGGTCGACATGGATTTTGGTCACTATGAACGGTTCTTGGGGGTCACGTGCAAATCCAACTGGAACCTGACTATGGGAAAGGTCTTCGACATGGTCAGGAAAAAGGAGCGACGGGGAGATTACCTTGGCAAAACGGTTCAGTACATTCCTCACGTAACCGATGTCATAAAGAACCATATTTTTGATGTGGTCCGGGACGAGAAGCCGGATCTCGTCATTATAGAGATCGGCGGGACCGTCGGCGACATCGAAAATGAACTCTTTCTGGAGGCCATGCGCCAGATGAAAGAGGATGTGGGGAAGGACAACATCATTTACATCCATCTCACTTATGTGCCGATCCCCCACGGGGTCAATGAACAAAAATCCAAACCCACGCAGCAGAGCGTCAATCTCCTGAAGCAGAGGGGAATCTTTCCCGACATTATCATCGGTAGATGCCCCGACTTTCTGACCCGGGAAATCAAGTCCAAGATCTCCAGTTTCTGCGATGTCACTCCCGACTCGGTCATCACCGGGCTGGATGTGGACGACATCTACGAAATCCCGATCATTTTTGAGCGGGAAGGCCTCCCCGAAATCATCCACAAGAAACTCAATATCTACAGCCCGCCCGACCTGAGGAAGTGGAAGGACCTGGTCGACAATATCAAAAACCCCGACAAGCACATCACCATTGCCATGTGTGGGAAGTACACCCGGCTGGAAGATTCCTATGCATCGATCATTGAATCCTTTCATCACTGTTCCGCCCATTTCCGGTGCAAGATCGATCTCAAGTGGGTCGAAACCACAGATCTGAAAGACGCCTCGTTTCTGGGGACCTTAGACGGACTTGTTGTCCCCGGTGGGTTCGGATCGCGGGGGACAGAGGGGAAAATTGAGGCCATCCGCCTGGCCAGAGAACAGAACATCCCGTTTTTGGGCCTCTGTCTGGGACTCCAGTTGGCAGTTATCGAATTTGCCAAGAATGTCTGCGGCCTGGCCGGGGCCAATTCTACGGAAATAGCGTCAGACACCCCCCACCCGGTCATTGATATCCTCCCCGAGCAGAAGGATGTTACAGAGAAGGGGGGGACCATGCGGTTAGGGGCCTATCCGGCCGTACTGAGAGAGGGGACCCTGGTCCATTCCCTGTATCGCCGGACCGAGGTATCGGAGAGACACCGGCACCGATATGAGGTCAACCCGGATTATCATCGCCTCTTACAGGAAAACGGCATGGTCTTTTCCGGAACGTCCCGTGACGGAAGGCTGGTGGAATTTATCGAATTGCCTCAATTGCGATTTTTTGTGGCCACCCAGGCCCACCCCGAGCTCAAATCGCGAATGGAAAGCCCGGCCCCCCTTTTTTACGGCTTTGTCAGGGCATGCCTTGATGGAACAGAAGCCAGCGGAACGGTTTGTCAGGAGGAAAAGTAGTAGTTGATGATGATCCTGCCCAGTTGTCCGGCCCTGATGCCCAGTTTTTCGCCATGGATACCCATGACGGCCACACAGATCCCCTTCTCCCCATTGGGGGGAATGGCATAAGCCGTCAGCCAGTCACATTTGAGCTCGCCGGTCTGGTCGTTCATGGTCCCGGTCTTTGCGCCCAGCTCCACGTCGTTAAAGGCCTTTTTGTCCCTCAATGGCTGAAAAGACCGTCTGCACGTCCCGTGCGTGACGGTCTCCCGCATCAGGATCTTGAGATTTTCGGCCGTCTCCCTGCTGATGGAATTCGTCATCTTGCTGGGTCCGCCCCGATACAGGACCTTCCCGTCCTCCCGCAGGACCCTCTTCACCAGCCAGGGCCTCATCATCACCCCGTCATTGGCAACCACCGAGACCAGCAGGGCTGCATGAAGGGGCGATATCACCGTCTTCCTGTTGTAACCGGAGGCAATCTCGGCCAGGCCGAAATCATCATCAGGCACATGGACGACGCTCGTGGCTACCGGAAAATCAAAGGGTATGGATCGATTGAAGAAAAACCGCTCAGCCGAATCGCTCATGACCTCCTGGCCAAGGTCGTAAATCCCCAGTTTTCCGAAAACAGGGTTAATAGAGGAACCGAATGCCTCCTTAAAGCTCATCTCCGTGGTGTATCGCCCTCTTGTCTGTTTCAATTGACGCTTGTAGAGACTGTATTTGTATCCATCGAAATAGACCTTACGATCCGGGGTGAACCCGGCGTGCTCCAGGGCCGCGGCCGCGGCCACGATCTTAAAAAGACTGGCAGCCGGGAAATCTGCCTCCAGGCAAAGCCTCTCCCCATTCCCCCCTGCATCATAACCGGCCATGGCAAGGATCCGGCCATCATCGGGACGCAAGACCACAACAGCGGCCTTGACGGTGTGTGATTTTTGAAGGAGGTCGGCAACATAGTCTTGCAGGGCTGGATTTATGGACGATTCCACAATGAGAGGTTCACCGCCCCTCTCGAGGACCATTCGGTCGCTCAGGTGCGCGGAGTTCAGGTCCAGGTCCGCCAGATCGAGGACAACAGGCCGCTCCAGGGCAGACTTCGTGGTCCGCGCCTTCCGCATTGACGAAGAGCCTATTTCCGCTTGTCCGGTCTGCTCTGTAACCCACGGAATGGCCAGGAAGAAGGCCAGGAAGCCCACAAGAATAACTCCCGAACAGAAAATGACCAGCGGGGCTCGCGGGGTGGGCCTCCTCGACGGATGGGTCTTCTGCGAGGTCTGGGTGTGTTCCCGCCAGCCGGAAGAATAGAGGTGGTTCGTGCTCATATGAGACTTCAGGTTCAGAGGTTCAGGGTTCAAAGGTTCAGAGGTTCGCGTTGCTCGTTGCTGGTTCTCAACTTTAGGCACTTTAGTCACTTTGGCTCACTTTAGTCACTTGCAATCGTTTCTGCCTGACCTGACCGTCCTGACCACGCATCTGATGCGGAGTTCACCGGGAGATCGCCTCCATCCCCCACATGTACGGCCGGAGCGCCTCGGGGATGACGATGCTCCCGTCCTTCTCCTGATAGTTTTCTAAAACCGCCACCAGGGTCCTCCCCACGGCCAGGCCCGATCCATTCAGGGTATGCACCAGTTCCGTTCCGGTTCCCCCCTTTCTCTTAAACCGAATACCCGCCCGTCGGGCCTGAAAGTCCGTGAAATTGCTGCACGACGATATCTCACGATAGAGGCCCTGCCCGGGCAGCCAGACCTCTAAGTCATAAGTCTTTGCAGCCGAAAAACCGAGGTCTCCGGTACACAGGGAAACCACCCGATAGGGGAGCTTCAGCCGCTTAAGGACCTCTTCAGCATTTCGGGTCAATTTTTCCAATTCATCGAATGACGACTCAGGCCTAACAAACTTGACCAGCTCGACCTTGTTGAATTGATGCTGCCGGATAAGGCCCCGGGTGTCCTTTCCGTATGATCCCGCCTCGGACCGAAAGCAGGGGGTGTAGGCTGCATAGGAGATCGGCAGGTCTTCCTCGTTCAGGATATCATCCCTGTGGATGTTGGTGACTGGGACCTCCGCCGTGGGAATCAGGTAAAGATCCCACCCCTCCACCTTGAACAGATCCTCCTTAAATTTGGGCAACTGTCCGGTGCCGGTCATGGAGGCGCCGTTGACCATCACGGGGGGGAGTATCTCGGTGTATCCGTGCTCCCGAGTGTGGATGTCCAGCATAAGGGAAATGAGTGCCCTCTCTAACTGAGCGCCGGGACCCCGGTAAAGGGCAAACCTGGCCCCCGCGATCTTCGCCGCGCATTCGAAATCCAGAATCCTCAGGGCCTCCCCGATCTCCCAGTGAGGACGGGGTTCAAAGTCCATCTCTCTGATCTCCCCCCATGTCCGCATCACCGGATTATCCTTTTCGCTTGTGCCAACCGGCGCCGAGCTGTCCGGGATATTGGGAATCAGCATGAGCAGCCCGTTCAATGCTTCAACAACCGCGGGGAGGTCCTTCTCCTTTTCCTTGATCTCAGAGGCAACCGCCTTCATTTCAGCGATAATCGTTGACGCATCCTCGCCCTTCTTTTTCATGGCGGCGATATCTTCGCTCACCCGGTTCTTCTGGTGGCGGAGCGCCTCCAGCCCCGCCAGGATCTCTCGTCTCTGATGATCCAAGGCATCCAATCGGGAGACATCCAGGTCATTCCCGCGGTTTTCCAACATCTTTTGAATA
The DNA here is from genome assembly GCA_030837545.1 of Thermodesulfobacteriota bacterium. GTDB lineage: Bacteria > Desulfobacterota > DSM-4660 > Desulfatiglandales > Desulfatiglandaceae > AUK324. The sequence continues at coordinate 5,079 of JAUPKI010000257.1, forward strand.
TCATCAAGATGGGACCTGACAAATTTGAGATCAAGCACGGTTCTCTCCTCGATTTAAACCAGAAATCACCCCATGACACGAATAGACACAGGGCCTGCCCATACCATTCACACCGCCCTATGTTGGCCCGCGGGGGCGGCCCTGGCCGCGGCCAGAAATCTTTTCCTGTCCTTCGATTGGGCCTCCTGAGCCTCGCCATATCTATTACAGGATATCAGACAAACGGTCAAACCTTTTACGATAGAAATCACGTTTGCAGTTTGATGAGACCTGTGTTATAGCACAAAACTTCGACAATCACTACATCAACGGATTCACAACAGAAAGGCCTGAAACATATGAGGCGCCGTTGGAGCTGCCAAGAATGAAACATTCAACATCAAAACATCGGCATAATCCTTTCTGGGACTTTTTCGCCTCGGTCAAGCTGGCGATTGTGCTGTTGATCATCCTGGCCATCGTGTCCATTCTGGGCACACTGATTCCTCAGCAGCGGGACGCCGTCGAATTTGCCAGCCGTCTCAGCCCGTTCTTGCTTCAGATCTTTATCTCCCTTGACCTGTTCGACATGTACCATTCCGTATGGTTCAGGATCCTTTTAGGATGCATCGCCCTCAATCTGATCATCTGCTCTCTTGACCGCTTGCCCGCGACATGGAAACGCTTCTCCGCTCGGCTGGAACCCGACCGGACAAAGCCCTTTGATGACTTGCCCCAGGAACAGTCCTCTCGGACAGACGAAACCCCGCAACAAGCGGGAGGAAGGATCGGCCGGCTGCTTCAATCCCGCTACAGAAAAATCAGGGAAAAGGAGGTGGGGGGGGACCGCTTCTTCTATGCAGAAAAGGGGGGTCTTTCCCATTTCGGCGTCTATTTCGTCCATTTGAGCGTCCTGCTTATCCTGGCGGGCGGACTGTTGGGGTCTTTTTTCGGCTTTGAGGCCTATGTCAACATCCTGGAGGGTGAACAGACCGATACGGTCATGCTCAGAAAAAAGATGAGGCCCCTGAAGCTGGATTTCGAGGTGCGCTGCGACCGGTTCACGGTCGATTTCTATGAAAACGGCGCGCCCAGGGAATACCGCTCCGATCTCAGCTTTCTTGTGAATGGCAAAGAGATCAAAAGGGTCGGCGTCCTGGTCAATCATCCCGTGGAGTTTATGGGGGTTACCTTTTATCAGTCCAGTTACGGACCGGCCCCGGGAAAGACGGTCGATCTGAGGATATCCGGTCCGGGTTCCGGAACTTCACCCATTCCCATGAAGGTCGAATCCGGAAAGGCGGTTGACCTGCCCGGTGGAGAAGGGACGTTCCGGGTCATTGACGCGAGGGGAGATATCATGAATATGGGGTCTGCGGTTCTCATCTCGATCCAGCCCGCAAATACGAATGAAACCGTAGAGTTCTGGGTGTTCAAGAATGAGGAACAGGCCCTGAGCAGGCTTCCGGGACCGATGCGTCAGTCCCTCAAATTCAACCCTGCGGCCTTCAAGCCGTATACCTTCTTCCTGGATGGCCTGGAGACCCAATATTACACTGGACTTCAGGTCAACAGGGACCCCGGCGTATCTGTCGTCTGGATCGGTTGCTTTCTCATGGTGGCGGGTCTCTTTTTCACCTTTTTCACCTCTCACCGCAGGATATGGGTCCGGGTGCTGGGCATAGGAACGGGGTCCAGAATCGACGTGGCGGGCATGGCCAACAAGAATCCGGTCGGCCTTGAGAGGGAGTTGGACCGTCTGATGAAGGATATGCGAAAAACTGCCGCTGGATATGAGGATGTGTGAACTCAACGAAATGAACTCAACGAACCCAACAAACTCAAGCAACCCGCATCCAGTATCAAATATCCAGCAACCAGCCTGAACGGCTGACCTTACACTGAACCCAAAGGGCGGAAAAGCATGATCGACTCCATTATCCTCAGCTATACGACGTTCGTCTATTTTGCCGCATTTATGCTCTATCTCCTCGCCATGGTCATGAACCGGGAGCTTCTTGCCCGGCTCGGCACCTATGCTTCTCTCATTGGGCTGACCGCCCAGACCGTGGCCATCATACTCAGGTGGGCGGCATCCTACAGGATGGGCATCGGCCATGCGCCCTTTTCCAACCTGTATGAATCGCTGATCTTTTTTGCCTGGACCCTCATGCTCCTCTACATGATTATCGAATGGCGGACCAGGAACAGGACCTTTGGGACGTTTGTCACGCCGTTGGCATTCCTGGCCATGGCCTATGCCTCCTTCTCACCCAATATCAGCAGCCACATCCAGCCGCTCATCCCTGCGCTCAAGAGCAACTGGCTCATCAGTCACGTGATCACCTGCTTTTTCGGCTATGCCGCCTTCGGGGTTTCTTTCGGCCTCAGCATCATGTATCTCCTCAAGCGACTGGATGCGTCGGAAAAGAAAAACATCTTCCTGAAACTGATCCCCCCCCGAGGGATTCTCGATGATCTCAATTACCAGATGATGGTCATCGGCTTTCTCATGTTGACCCTCGGGATTATCACAGGATCGGTCTGGGCCCATTCGGCATGGGGAAGCTACTGGAGCTGGGACCCGAAGGAGACATGGTCACTCATCACCTGGCTTATCTATGCAGCAGTGATCCATTCGCGCATGGTAAGGGGGTGGAAAGGGAAAAAGATCGCCATCCTCTCCATGGTCGGGTTCTTCTGCGTCCTCTTTACCTATTTCGGCGTCAACTATCTGGCCGGGCTCCACAGCTACGCCCAGTAACGGCCGGGGGAGGCCGGTTCCTGGATCCTGGACGGATGATAAGGATGACGGGAGGGTCGGAGGATAGGGATGCTGTATTTTCTGACCTCTGATATCCGACTTCTGACCTTTGGCCGTTGTTTCCCTATCGTCTGGAATCTTTTGCAAACCTCGAAAAGACGTCCACATACCCCTTTCCGCCCACCCGATAGGTGTCGTTATGTCCGGCCCCCGGTATCGGATAAAAGCTTTTGGGGGCCGGTGCAGCCCTGTACAATCGTTGTCCCATTGAAAACGGGACCACCTCATCCGCTTCCCCGTGGATAATCAGCTTGGGGGCATGAACCGTCTGGATTTTCTTGAGGTTGTTATAGTTGGCGGGCAAAATGGGCGCAAGGAGCTGGAACAGAAACATCTCTTTGGCCATGTCACGGGTGGAGGTAAAGGCGCTCTCCACAATCAGGGACCTGACCTCCCTTCTCATGGCGATGTCAATGGCCGCTGCAGCCCCGAGGGAACGGCCAAATGAGACGATGCGGTGAGGAGGGATCTTTTTGTGCGAGATCAGCCAGTCATATGCCGCCAGGCCATCCTGATAGATCCCCTTCTCCGAAGGACATCCCCCGCTCCTGCCATACCCCCTGTAGTCATAGAGAAAGACCTGTAGACCCTGATCCGTCAGCAACCTTACATTCTCAAGGCGATGGGAGATGTTGCCTGCATTCCCGTGAGAAAAGAGGATGACAGCGGCGTTGGACTGCAAGGGGAAAAACCACCCGTGAAGCCTCGTCCCGTCAGCGGCTTGAAAACACACATCTTCAGCCGTCAGGCCCCAGTCTGCAGGGGTCGCCTCAAGAGAATAATCCGGAAAAAACACAAAAAAGTTTTCGATCGAGGGATAGAAAAGACAACCCATAATCCCGAGCAAGAGCATCAGCAAAGAGGCCCGGAGCCAGCCTCTGGACATAATGATTGTTGCCAGATGCCTCTTTTTCAGATTCAGCCTCCCACCGCGACGCTGGGAAAGAGCGACCTGTCCGTGTGTGGGATGAACTTGGCAGCGCTGAAGAGATTCATGAATTCCTGGTTCACATTGAGCTCCAGATAGGTCACCTGATCTCGAATCTGAAACAGGGATTCCTTCGCTCCCGCCCCAAGAAGGGCCATGGCGGCCCCTTCGAGAGAGGTATTTCCCAGAGATACATAGGTCTCAAGCGGGAGATCCGGAATCATCCCGATGGTAATGGCGGAGCGCGGGTCGATGTAGGAACCGAAGGTCCCGGCCACATAAAATCTCCCGACCTCGGTGAAGGAGATATTCACGGTGTTGGCGATGGTGGTGAGGATGGTGTACATGGCGGCCTTGGACCGGATAAGCCCGTCCATATCGGTCTGGCTCAGGGTGAGGGCGCTGCCGGTCCCGGAATCCTCAGCAGTGACGACGATGAGATGACGAATGCCGTCCTTCTCCACGAGCCGCTCCCCGCAGGCGGTCTCCACAAACTTCCCCCTCAGATCGATCATTCCCGCCACGAAGAGCTGGGCCGCAAGGTCAATCAGCCCGGAGCCGCAAATTCCTACCGGCCCTTTTCCCTGTGGAACGTCAGCAGTCTCATCCCGAATCACCCCTATGCTGAACGCGCGTGTGACCGGATGGATGACCACCCGGTCGATGACACCGGGTCCGGCCATCATCCCCATGTCTGCCACGCCCCCCTCCAGGGCGGGGCCAGCCGCCCCGGCGCAGGCCATGAGCCAGTCCCTGTTGCCGACAACCACCTCCGCATTGGTTCCCACATCCACTAGGAAGGAGATCTCGCTCTGCCGGTTCATGCCTGAAGCCAGAATTCCGGCTATCAGATCCCCGCCGAAATAGCTCCCCACGTTGGGAGACACCAAGACCGGGGCGCCCGGGCTGATGGCCAGGCCCAGGTCACTGGATTTAATCAGCCCCGGCCGATTCGTTACCGGGATATACGGTTCACGGCAAAGCCAGTAGGGGCTGAGGCCCAAAAACAGATGCGTCATGGTGGTGTTTCCGGCTACCGACATGCCTGCCACCGCTTCCATACTGATCCCATGTTTTCGGGTTAGACCCTCGATCGCTTCATTCAACCGCTCGATCACCATCCCCTGGAGCCTGAAAAGCCCTCCCTCCCGGGATGCGAAATGGATTCGGGCAAGTATATCCGCGCCGATTTCAATCTGGGGATTATGAAACGATATTTCATCCATCCGTTCCCCGGTTTCAAGGTCGATCAGCCTCAACACAAGGGTTGAACTCCCCAGGTCGAGTGCGAGGCCAAAAATCCTTCCCCCGTCCCGCGCGTTTGAGATATCGATCAGATGCCAGCGCCCATCTTCGTGATAAACCGATGCGCTCACCTGATAATCCCACCGCCTGAGAGAGGCGGACACCCTCCCTGTCAGCGAAAAATCCACACCCACGTCTTCCACGCCGAGGGACTTCCTTATCCCCTTGATTAGACGATCCACGTCAGCGGTATTGTCGCTCAGACTTGGGGGTTTGAGACCCGGCGATACCCTCCTGATCCAGCCGCTATTTTCCCCGTTGTTTTTCATTCCAAAACACGCCACCTCCTCTGGGGGCGCTAATCTGATTTATCTGGCGCCGCCCCCGCCCCCGCCCCCGCCCCCATGGTTCGATTCGGGAGGATTGGCGCGAGAGCTGAACAGCTTTAAGAGAAAATAGGTTTTTTCACCTGGCCGGATGATGACTTCAACCGGACCTTCCCCTTCCCACACATAATCCGACGGGATCATAAGGATATACCTGCCCCCCTTTACAGCCGTCGGTTTGAGAGGCGTTTCGCCCACAAGGATCTCTTCGCCGGAACAGACATATTTGACCGACTTGATCAATCCGAAAAATAGTTTTGTCTCCTCTGGGGCATAGGTGTTTTTTGGACAGAGGTGGAGCTTGATGCCGGCGATATTGCAATCCACCTCGAGCAGTCCCGTGGCAGATCCCGCGGCATCAGCGGCCTGTACTGGACAGGTTGACCCCGCGGCCGCAAGCCATGCCCACGTGAACAGCAGAAAAACCGCACTCATTCTTTTACGCATGGTTTACCCCCCTGATTGAACAGGTTTAATTCTCATACAGACAATAATAAACAGGATGGATGCAAACAAAAAATTTGCAAGGCCGAAAAGGATAGGCGTGACGGCCAGGCCGATGATCAGAAACATGGCGGCCATTGCCATGGATGCGTAGGTCAGTTTCCGATTTCCTTTCCGGTCTGTCAGGACATAGACGAGGGCAAGCAAGAGGCATGTCAGTATCGTCTCAAGGACCAGGAACAAAAGGCCCTCCAGGTGCACCATGGAAAAGGATTGGGCGTCTGTGGGCCAAGACCACTCGTCGTTGATCTCGATATGATAATATCCATTCACGATCTGGTTGATGGCGTTGGCAAAGAGAAACACACCGGGCATGCCGTACCCATCTTTGGCATCGCCAGGCGTAAAATCGGTCGGGCTGTAGGGGACCCTGAAATAATCCGTATCCGTCAGGCTGAGACCGATCAGGACCATTTTTCCGGCAAATCGGGTTTTGTCGGCCGTGCCACTATATACTTCATGATAAGGAACCTTGTCAAAAGGTGTGTTGGCAAAGGCCATCCAGAGTCGTCCTGGCACCGGTTTCCCTATGAGACGCACATTGCCGTTCTCTATCCTGGGATTCAGCCCGAGTTTTGCTGCCAGGACCTGCACAAAAAAACTCGGCTTCTCCACCCGGATCCCCGAGAGATCCAGTCGATCCCACGACAACAGATACATCACCTCATGGATCCACGTAATGTCCCTGTGGACCGAGATATAGCCCCAGGTCGCCTGCTCGTAGATCTCAGCATCCTGAATATTCTGAAACTGCCCGACGATAACCGGAAGCTTTTTCTGTTTGGCCCATTCGAGCCCCTGGATAAATTGCCGGGAGGCCTCTCGGGTTGCGTCATCGTACGGCGGCGAGAACCAGAAATCAAATCCCACGCTCGCCGCACCCATCGCATAGAGATTCCGGATGACCCTGGAATGATACCTCCGCCACAGCTTGGGGTCTTTTGTAAAAGAAGGGGGGCTCTCCTTGCCATCCGCCATCTGCATCTTCCTGTCCTCATCCTTCTCAATGGTCACCACGGTCACATCCATTGAATTGGGGAGAAGGGTCAGTCGGCACTGCCATATCTTTGTCAGGAGATTCAGCTTCAGGTGATTGGCCAGCGGCATGAGCACGATCATCAGGAGTGAGGTCACGATAGTGCGTTTGACCCAACGGTTTTTCAGACCTTTCCTAACCTGCAGGTCTCGCTTAGCCCTCCTGCCGGTCCGAACCCATTTTTGGAGGTCCTCTTCCCGCCACAATACCCGGTAGGCCCTCACCGGTTCGGCGATGTTCTTGACCTGTTGCTCCCCCATGAAGTCGTAGCCCACGCCGAGTTTCCGCCGGACCTGATCGTAGGCCGTGCCAGAGATGCAGATGCCTCCGGGATCGGCCAGGCTCTCCAATCGGGCCGCAATGTTCACCCCGTCCCCGTAGATCGCATCCCCTTCAACAATCACGTCCCCGATATTGATGCCGATCCGGAAAACCATCCTACGATGCTCGGGCAGGTCGGCATTCTTCACCGCCAGGGCCGTTTGGATCTCCGTTGCACACTGAACCGCATCGACCGCGCTGGAGAACTCGGCCATCAGGTTGTCGCCCGGAGAATCCACCACCCGGCCCCGGTGATCCCGTATCAGGGCGCCCATCACCTGACGGTATTCCGTAATCGTCCTGACCGTAGCCTCCTCGTCGTCCCCCATAAGACGGCTGTACCCCTTGACGTCAGCGCTCAGAATAGCGGCAAGTTTACGTTGAAGGTCCATCCCCTTGTCTTTCCTGGTTCACCACGGTCCCAACTTACTTGTTGATACCCTAACTCTGGTTGCTGGGCACTGGATACCCGATTCTGGACGCTGAAACCTCCCCGCCTCCCATGCCCTGCGCGGGAACGCATTAGGGGGACGATCCGCCTCCGATGTGAGCCACCCTATTATTAAAGAGTCCTGGTGAAAATTGCAAAAGAGAAAAGCAGAATGAGGCCAAAAAGTCAACCTATGGTGATCGGGGAGCTGGTTGCCGCCTGCTTAATGCAGAGAATTTAATGCTGGATGGCTCGATAACTTGGGCGCCGGGATTGTGCCTTTTCTGATCTCTGTCCCTCGATCACTGACCGTCGGTTTTTTGCTGATTGGGGCGAAGATTCTCATTTACACGCTGTTTCAAACCTATTATGATAGATAATCAGACTCTGAACGACGAAAACCGCCTTGTCGGGATTCAAGATCTATTTGCTGTGTTTTCAACGATCTGAATTTTGCTTGATTTTCAAATCAGCAATCATCAATCAACAATCGTGCCTGAGAGGGGTTTTCGTTCAGGCGCTAACCAAGCTGTCGTCACATACGAATCTCATTCGTCATGTTAGGACTCAAAGGGAGGAAAGCGTGAACCAAAACAGAAATGAAACTGCACAGGAATTTATGGAAGAGATTGTCGATGACCTTGGATACACGCCGAAAGGCGGAAAAAATCAGCGTTCCGGATCGAGCACGGGTCAAAGCAGGGCCTCAACATACCTCATTCTCGTAGGCGTTGTCTTGTTTATTGCCGTGGCTGCTTTCTTTCTGATGGGCAGAAACGGGAACCCCACCGAAGAACTTGCCTCCATACAGGCCAGGCTGAACAGACTTGAAGAGCGGATGGTCGGCCTGAACAGACTTGACGAGCGGATGGTTGGCCTGAACAAGCTTGACGAGCGAATGACCCGCCTGGAGGGGCTGAAGGGACTCAAGGGGCTGGCAGGGCTGGAGGATAGGATCAACCGTCTTGAGAAGGATGCAAAAGATCTCCAACAGGAGATCCAGAAAACAGCCAGCCGCAACGTGGCCCCTCCCTCAAAAAAGGCGGCCCTAGAGGTCAAACAGGAGGTCAAACAGCAGTATCACACCGTTCGGCCCGGCGAGAGCCTGTATATGATCACCCGGAAGTATGGCATTTCAATGGAGAAATTGTGTCAGCTCAACAAAATAACGCCCAAGAAGTCCATCCAGCCGGGTCAGAAGCTCTTGGTGCGGCAATAGACGCGACCCTCTGTGCCTCACCTGGCGACCCTCTGATCATAGGTTCCCTGAATCACCTCAACAAGGGACGTCAAGGTGAGATTCACGGGGGTGGGAATGCCAAATTTGAGACCCTCTCGAACGATCGCCCCATTAATGGCCTGGATCTCGGTGATCCTCTCTCCCAAGACATCCTGAAGCATGGAGGCCACGTTTCCCGAGGTGGCGCGGCATACCTCGAGGACCCGTTCAAAGGGGTCCGGATACGGCAGAGAAATCCCCCTGGCCTCTGCAACCCTCACGGCCTCCCGAACGGCCATCTTCATGACCGTCTTAGCCCCCTTGGCGGCCGGGAGCTGACCGTTTTTCAACCGGGTGATGGCCGTCAGGGCATTGATGCCCACATTCACAATCAGTTTCCCCCAGATGAGGATTTCCACATTATCGGCTGTGCGGGTATTGAATCCTGCCCCCTCAAAGGCCCTGACGATTTTTGCCACCGGGCCGTCCTCACTGTCTGCAGGCCCGATAACAGTCTGCCCCCGTCCGGCGTGCCTGGCGTGACCCGGACCCAGCAGCGTCGCCCCTTCTGCCGTGACGCCCCCTAATACCCTTCCCTTTCCGAATACCTCCTCTAACAACTCCAGATTGCCGAGACCATTCTGAAGCGTCAGCACCGATGTCTCAAGGCGAACCCAAGGGGCGATTTCTTCTGCCGCTTCCCTTGTCTGGTTTGCCTTCACGCAGAACAGGGCCACATCCGGTTCTTCTGTAATGCCTCCTGTGACCGCCTGGACATGGACCCGTTCTTCACCGGTTTCCTCCTCAAGACAGATCCCGTTCCTGTTGATGAAATCCGCCCGTTCAGGCTTATAATCCGCAATCGTCACGTGGTGCCCCACCTTTTTCAGCCGGTTGGCAAAGAGGCAGCCCATGGCGCCCGGACCTACTACCAAGAAATTCATTGCTCCACTCCTCCCTATCAGGCCCAAGGCATCAGGCGCAAGGCACAAGGACACCCTGCAACGTCTTGGGATTGAGGCTTTGCCATTGAAGATCTCCTGTTATACATGAGGTTAGATCCCGCTACAACTTGGCCGACTCTTCGGCCTTCATGACAAAACTGTGTTCCGGACCGGGGAATATCCCTTTCTCCACCTCCTCCCGGTACTGGATCAGGGCCTCGCGCACCATGGGAGCCAGGTTGACGTACTGTTTCACCATCTTGGGGGTGAACCGCTCAAAGAGTCCCACCACATCATGATAGACCAGCACCTGCCCATCGCAGTATTTGCCGGCGCCGATTCCAATGGTAGGTATCTTCAGGCTATCCGTGATCTTGGAAGCGACCTGGTCCGGAATGCACTCCAGGACAATCATAAAGGCCCCTGCATCTTCAAGGTCTTTCGCAGATCGGACAAGCTTGTTGGCGCTCTCAGCGTCCTTGCCCTGCACCTTGAAGCCGCTGAGCTTGGTGGCCGTCTGTGGGGTCAACCCGATATGGGCGCACACGGGTATGCCCGCGTCGGTAATAGCCTTGACCACGGGGACCATTTCACTGCCGCCTTCAAGTTTGACCGCTTCACACCCCGCCTCCTTGATGAAACGGCCGGCATTCTCTACGGCCTTTTCCACGCTCACCTGATAGGACATGAAGGGCATATCCCCGATAATAAAGCCCAGTTTCGCCCCCCTGCGCACGGCCTTGCAGTGATGGATCATCTCGTCCATGGTCACGGGGACCGTGGACTCATAACCGAGAACGACCATGGCCAGGGAATCTCCCACCAGTATCGCATCGATCTCAGCCTGATCCACCAGACTGGCCGTTGGATAGTCATAGGCCGTCATCATGGTGATCTTGCTTCCGTCGCTTACCTTTTTTTCAAAATAGCTGATCGTTACTTTTTGTCGGGCCACGAGTGTTACCTCCTGAGTATGGATGTTGAGGTCCCATTTTGCTTTGCATGCAAGGCCCTGAGGATCTTTGAACATTCACATCAAGCGGATTCCCTCTTGCTTGCAGCGGGATTCCTCAATCCATCAAAAGGCGATCCATACGATCTTCATGAGACGCATCGCACAAAAAAAGGCCTTGCGGCGACACCGCAAGACCTTTTAGAATTACCGGGAATTGTCAAGGGGAGCTGATGCCATGATCTGCCCATGGGGGTCTCCCCCTTCCAATCGCCCCTCGGTCTCCTTAACCGTCCCGGTCGTTGAATCACTCCCAGATCCAGGCGGCATCACCTTCAGGACATGTCCAATGACAATGAACTTCCCCGGATAAATGACCGTTGCGACAAGGTTCACTTTCCCTGCGGGGCGTTATGGTATGTTTTTAACAGATGAACCCGCCTTTGTCAACACAATTCTGAACCTTATTCACAGCCGCCGGTCCCCTTCGTATGCCCAGGAAGGACCGCTTTCTGAGCTTCATTTTTTGAGGGTGAGGTAACCGGCTGAAGTTTCAGGATATCGAGCCATGTCCTTGGAATCAACTGATTAGAATAATTTGCAATTCCTGGATCCCTCAATCCGTCAATTCCTCAATCCGTCAATTCCTGAATCCCTGGTTGACATGAACGGGACTTCTTACATGGCCGTCATTTTATGGTTGAACCGCATCGCTTCCTGTGTATAATAAAGCCCTTACCGTCATCATAAAAGCCTCGTCAGCCTTTAAGCACGAAAGGGGATCATCATGGCTCAGATCGATGCCTTTTTTAAACTGATGAATGACCAGGGGGCCTCAGACCTTCACCTGATGGCCGGGCAGCAGCCTGTGCTTCGAATCCAGGGGGATCTGGAGCGGGTGAAGTACAAGGAACTCGATAATGACAGCCTTAAGGCCATGCTCTACGAAATCGCGCCGGAAGAGAAGGTAAAGCTTTTTGAAGAAAGCGGGGATGTGGATTTTGCCTACGAGATCCCCGGCCTGGCACGGTACCGGGCCAACTTTTTCGAACAGAAAAATGGGGTCGGCGCGGTATTCAGAGAGATCCCTTCCACGGTTCTCACCTGCGAACAACTCGGGCTTCCGCCCGTGGTCAGAAAGTTGGCCTCGCTGCCGAGGGGGCTCGTCCTGGTAACCGGACCCACCGGAAGCGGGAAATCCACGACATTGGCAGCCATCGTCGATGAGGCCAACAAGACGCGAAAGGATCACATCCTCACCATAGAAGATCCAATTGAATTCGTTCACAAGAGCGCCAAGGCGATCATCAATCATCGCGAGGTGGGCCTTCACACACGAAGCTTTTCCGCAGCCCTGAGAGGGGCATTGAGGGAGGACCCGGATATCATACTGGTAGGGGAAATGCGTGACCTGGAAACCATTTCATTAGCCATTGAGGCATCCGCCACAGGCCATCTGGTGTTCGGCACCCTCCATACCACCAGCGCGGCAAAGACCGTGGACCGGGCCATAGAAGTCTTTCCCGTGACCCAGCAGGAACAGATTCGAAATACCCTGGCGGACGGGCTCAGGGCGGTCGTTGCCCAAAACTTGTTCAAGCGCATCGACAAGAAGGGCCGGTGCGCTGCCCTCGAAATCATGATCGCAACCCCTGCCGTCCGTAACCTTATCCGGGAAGGGAAGACCTTCCAGATTCCTTCCATGATACAGACAGGGAAAAAATATGGAATGCAGACATTGGACGATGCCATCATGAATTTTCTCAACAAGAAGATGATCAGCGCGGACGATGCCTATGCCAAGTCCAATGACAAGTCCAAGTTCCTTCCCTTCCTGAAGAACCCGCCCACGGATTTTACCGAGGCATAAGGGAGTGCAACCCGTTCGCGGATAAGGAGATACTTCGATGAGACAACAGCAGATCGACCATATTCTCACCTCCATGCTGACATCCCACGACAATGTATCGGACCTGAATATGACCGTAGACAAGCCGTTTCAGGTGGAATCGTCCGGGCAGTTGGTCCCGGTGCCGCTGAAACCCCCCATTGAGCGGTTGACGCCTTTTCAGACCGAGATATTCGCCCTTAATCTGATTGGCGGCGATCGGCGTCTCACCCGGACGCTCCTGACTGAAGGTTCGTGCGATTCCTCTTATCAGTTGGCGGGGAAGGCCCGCTTCAGGGTCAATATCTTCTCCCAGAAGGGGTGCTATTCCATTGTGATGCGTCAGTTGGCCACCCGAGTCCCTACCATCGCCGACCTCAATCTTCCGCCTGCCTTCTCCAAGATGACCGGAGAAAAGAATGGGATCATCCTCGTGACAGGGGCCACCGGGAGTGGAAAGACCACCTCCCTGGCAGCCCTCCTGAACGAAATCAACGAGACAAAGTCCGTTCACGTGGTTACCCTAGAAGACCCTGTGGAGTATGTCCACCCCCAGAAAAAGGCGACGTTCAATCAGCGCGAGCTGGGCATGGACTTCGACGCCTTTGCATCAGGCCTGAGAGCCGCCTTGAGACAGGCCCCCAAGGTGGTGCTGGTAGGGGAAATGAGGGACCGGGAAACCGTTGAAATCGGGCTTTCTGCCGCAGAAACAGGCCACCTGGTCCTCACCACCCTTCACACCGTGGATGCAGGGCAGACCATCAACCGGATTGCAGGGATGTTTGAACAGGAAGAGGAAAAACAGATACGGATTCGGCTTGCCGACACGATGCGCTGGATCGTCTGCCAGAGGCTCCTTCCCAAGGTGGGAGGGGGACGTGTGGCAGCATTTGAAATCATGGGATCCAATCTTCGGGTAAAGGATACGATCCTGCACGGCGAATCCGAAGGCAAGACGTTTTACGAGATCATTGAAGGGAGCCAGCCGTTTGGCATGATGACCTTTGATCAATGTATTGCTGAACTCTATAAGAACGGGCTGATCGAGGAACAGACAGCCATGGGCTACGCATCCAGAAAGGCCATTGTGGGAAGGTCCATTGACACCATCAAGGCTCAGAGGGGAGAAAAGACGACCACCATCGAAGGGCTGGCCATTGATGAAGATTACGGAAAAGAGCGGGGAAGAAGAAGGTTTTTCAAGGAGTAGGAGTCATGGAAATCCTATGCGAATCGTGTCATGCCAAACTAAATATCCCGAATGAAAAACTCCCTGCGGGACAGAGGGTGAGCGTGAAATGCCCCCGTTGCGGGAACAAGCTGGTTATCGACGCCCCAGCGGCGAGGACCGGGACGTCCGATGCCTCGGATCAGATCTTCAAAAAACCGGCAGGTGCGGTGGAGGAGTTGTGGGCTTCTTCTGAAACAAAGGAGCATGAGACGCCCCCATCTGACGAACTGCCCGGTCTGAACGATACAGAGGCGGACAGCGCCCTCGATTCCTATGGAGAGGGAGAGAAGCTGGCCTTGATCATGATCGCCGAGACCCGTCCAGCGGAAAAAATAACAGAGGCCCTTGACAAACTGGGCTACAACGCCATCCAGGCCAAAAACACCCGAGAAGCCCTGTCCAAGATGCAGTTCCAGAACTTTGATCTGATTATTCTATCCGACCTTTTCGATCATACCCCGCTGAATCAAAGCCCCATTCTCCAATACCTCAACCATCTCTCCATGTCTGTTCGGAGAAAGATGTTTGTTCTCCTGGTGAGCGACGCATTCCGGACCATGGATCATATGATGGCATTCGCCATGAGCGCCAATCTCCTCGCCAACTGGAAAGATCTGGGAAGGCTCTCCAACATATTGGGGCGTGCGCTGTCGGACAATGAGAAGTTCTACAAGGTCTTTATGGATATTCTGAAGGAAACAGGGAAGGCCTAAAGAAGGATTGTTGATTGATGATTGACAAAATGGAATATAGACGATAATGAAAGGACCGCCTGATCGGCTAATGGTTGAACCTGCAAACGGCGGCTGAAAACATCATGAATCGAACGGATCAATACCGGCTGAGGATACAAAACTGTGTAGGCACCATCCTGGACGTCCACAGTACCATCAGTAAGAAATTTGAAAACCAGGAAGTCCTCTCCCAATTTGACGGGTTGGAGGAAGCCATCGAGACCCTCGACATGACCCTTGTCTCAGAAGGCGACATCCTGATGGTGGAACAGGCCACCAACGCCCTCCTGCAACAATTCCGAGCCCTTTTTGAAGCGGGCCTGTTCGGGCCCGTCTATGCCCGGGCCTTGAATTGATCGGGCATAGCTTTACCCTGAAAATACATTCGCGGCTCTTCGGTTGAGGGTTGACTGGGCCCGTGATCAGACACCCCGCTCGACCATCGACATTGGATGTTCGACGTTGGATGTTCGATGTTGGATGTTGGACGTTCGATGTTGGACGTTCGATGTTGGACGTTCGATGTTCAACGTTTGCTGCTTCACGCCCCCGTCCTTACCCGGGGTTCTGTTTTCATTCTCGAACCTCTTCGTCCGTCACCCCTGATGGATCGATCCCGCAATCCAGGAGCATGGCCCCCTTGACCTGCGCCAGTCGGGATTCCCAAAGGCGCCTCAATAGGTCAATCTGCTCTCTATCGCCGATGGCCCACAGGGAACCCCCTCCACCTGCGCCCGTGAATCTGGCGCCGCACCCCCCATCCTCTGCCATCGCTATCAGTTCTCCGGTGGTCGGCGTCAGGGCCTCCGGCGTGATCTCCCTTCTGACAGCCATCTCTTCCCGGATCAGGGCTGCTGCCAGGCCCCAGTCCCTCGTCTCGATGGCCCCACCGAACCGTCGCACCGTCTCGTTGACCTTCAGCCATCCCGCCCGTGTCCGGCCTGAAAGGAAATCCCTGATCCATTGACGGTTGATCCGCGAGGCCGTATGCCGCCTTCCGCTGTATGCCACCAGGAGACGCCGCGAGAGTGCCTTCTGTCCCCCCCTGTCCAGAAGCGCCCGTCTTCTGAACGCCGCGGTTCGATTTCCATACCGCCATTCCCACTGCTGGACACCTCCGTAGACCGCAGCGGCCTGGTCCTGAATCCCGCAGTTGCCCCCGCTGACGGCATCCTCCAGGTGATACCCGAGATGAAGGATCTCCTTCTTTGCAAGGCCCTTTCCCCCGAGTCCTATAGCCACGGCTGAAAGTGCCCTGATAAGCGCCACGAGGGCCGTGCTGGACCCGCCCAGGGCCGACCTCACCGGAGATTGAGAATGGATCCGCACCTCAAGTCCGTGAAACCCGAAATAAGAGACAGCCGCACAAAAGAGGCCGAACCGGGTGTCGAAGGGGAGTCTCTCTGCGGGAAAAATCTCGGCCTCGGAAAAACCGCTGGAGCTGATCTTTACCCAGCCAGCCTCATAGGGGTGGAGAGATGCGAAGGTCCGCAGGGTAAGGGCCATATTGACGGTGATCGGCTGAATCCTTTCAAAGGGAAGGGCCAGGGCCTTGATGTCCCAGGTGCCCCCCGAGTCGATGCGGCAGGGGGCGGAGGCCTCAACAGCCTGTCTTGCGAGGAAATCGTTGACCAATATCATTTACAAAAGACCTTGTTTCAACCACAATCTTGCCATGAAGAGCCCGGATAGGGTCTTGGCGTCCCCGATCTCCCCCCTCTCTACCATCTTGACCGCATCCTCGAAGCGTATTTCATGGACGTCGAGGATCTCATCCCTGTCCAGATGCTGGATGGCAGGGGATAGATCCATCGCAGAGAAGATATGAATCCGCTCATCCGAATATCCCGGCACCGGGGTGATCTCTCCCAATTTGTGCCATGTCTCGGCTGAATACCCGATCTCTTCGATCAGTTCCCGTTTCGCGCATGCGAGGGGCGTCTCTTCCGGGTCCAGGGTCCCGGCAGGGATCTCCCAGATAAACCCGCCGACTGCATGACGATACTGCCGGATCATCAGCAGGGTGTTGTCTTCCGTCAAAGGGACCATGGCCGCGGCCCCGGGATGACGGACAATATCCAGATCAATGGTGACGCCGTTTTCCAGCGCCACTTTCTCCCTGACCAGCGTGAATACCCGTCCCTGGTGAAGGGTTTCGCACGCAAGGGTTCTTGCACCCATTCTCTCCTCCAACATTCATATCCACTCGCTGTCCTCACCTATCATCTCCCACCATGGGCACAAAACGGACCAGCATCGCCTCCTCGGTCTTCAGCCGTCCCCCTCTCTTGATACCGACGATCAGTCTCTGAATGGCCCCTTCCCTTCCCACCGGGATGACCATGCGGCCCCCTTCCCGCAACTGGTCGACGAGGGTCTCAGGAATCTGTTCCGGCGCGCACGTCGCCATAACCCCGTCAAAGGGGGCCTTCTCGGGCCACCCCTTATATCCGTCACCGATCCTGATATGGATGTTTGGGTACCCCAAGTCAATCAAGGTCCGCTCGGCCCTTTTCGCCAACGCCTCCACGATCTCAATGGAATAGACATCCTTGACGATCTCCGCCAGAATCGCGGCCTGATACCCGGACCCGGTGCCGATCTCGAGAACCCTGTCCCCTGGCTTGAGCCTCAAGACCTCTGTCATGAAGGCCACGATATAGGGTTGGGAAATGGTCTGCCCTTCACCGATGGGGAGGGGATAGTCGGCATAGGCCGACGCCCGGTAATTCTCCGGCACAAACAGGTGCCTGGGCACCTTTCGCATGGCCCGTAGGACATCCGGGTCCGTTATCCCCCTGTCCACAATCTGCGACGCGACCATTGCCTCTCGGGAGCGGGCATAGTCGTCCTTATCCCGCGCAGAGACCGTCCAGGAGCCCGATATCGCCAGGCAGAAGAAGGTCAGTTGCCAGAATATCCTCTTCATGGTCAGCTCCACGTCCATTGGACAGTAAAAGAACCCCTGCTGAAGGATATTACCCCATCCCACCCGTCCCTGCAACCCATGATTTCAAAGGAAACGCAATCGCATCGGATCTTGAGATACCGTTCAATTCAGCGGGAAGTTGCCATTCTGGCATTTTGTCAGGCATCAGCGCTAATCACTGGCGTAGCCATTGTTAATACCACCGGCATGCCGGTGCCTTATTCCTTCGAGTTAAGGTTGGTTAAGCTTCATATGTCCCGAAGGTATGATCTTAAAAATCCGGGGTAGGTGCGGCTTCAGCCGCACAGGGACCGTGGGCCGTGCGCCTGAAGGCGCACCTACAGGAACGGCTTTCTGGTCCACTTGCCCTGATCTGCGCAAAGCCATCCCCCCGATTTATTGAGATGATACTCCCGAAGCTATCAAAGTGATATCACCGGGTTTCAATGATGTGAAAAGTTGAGATCTCAAGGTTACTCGACGGACCCGAACAAGCGGATATCACAAGTTTTGAAGTTGATCGTGGTTGGTTGGTTTCAGTGGCATATGTCGACCCGTTCTATCCGAGAATTTTGTCTTCCTGATTTTTGAAGAAAGAATCGGGTTCAATGGGTTCCTCTACTCAAATTTTCTCCACTTTCAGCCCCTCTGGCGTCATCAGGCCGCGTAGCACTCTCTCCACATTCAGGCCTCCCCCGAATTGATACCTCCATCTTTAAGCCGCACGTTGCGACCACAATGGGTTAAAAGCCGGGTGCAACTTCGCTGATCACTTGTTACTGTCCTTTGACGGCTTCGTAGACTTCTCGGGAGCTATCCACGGGGATATGTCCGTATTTGACATCGCCCTGATAGTTGTAGTAGTTGAAGGGCGGACCTTCGAAGACGTATCTCCCGTCGACGCTAAGCCCCCAATGATCCGTGGTATAAACCTGTCCCCCTTCTAATTTGGTTACCCATTCCTGCTCGCCCCGCATGTAGGTCGAGAATTTGTAGCTTATGAAATCGCCGCTTTTCATCCGATTCTGGTGGCTGGCAAGGCTGGATTGACGCATCTCATCTGCATAACGAGACATCATCGACGAGGTTTTCTTCATCAACTCCCTCACCCTCGCCATTCCCTGACGGACATATTCCGCGGCCCATTGTTCGTTAAGACGGTAACTCTCAGCTATCTTAATGAGAGAAGGAAGTTGTTGTCCGAACTGGGACGTCGGCGCCCAGATGCCCGTCACAATGATTCCCCATTGGCCGGCGTTGTCCGGGGGGGAGCCAAACACATCGTAATAGCCGGTACAGGGCAAACCGTGTTTATTCGTCACGGAGATCAAGGCGAGCTCTGCATCAACTTTCTTCTTCAGATAAGCGGAGGCTTGATTGGCCCATGCTTGATTCGAGTAGCGCTCAATCACCCGGTGGTTGGTCGCACCGGAATGTCTGCTCGCCGTGATCAGGGCATCGATGGGCGGCATATACTCGTAGTGAAGGCCCGGAATATTGGCGCTGTTGAAGTAAGGAATCCGGGATTTAGCGACAAAACCGATAACGGCATAGATGTATCCGCTATCTTCGCGAGCGGACGTGCAGAGAGTTTGACCCTTTCCGGCTGTAAACTTCCAGCCCTCCGGGACCAGGAGCGAGGCCGTGCCGTCGGTCGCTGAAGTTTGTCTCATCGACAGTGCCATGGGCCCCTTTTCTTTCCCCGGAGAGGCAAGCTTCTGATACTTCTGATCGTCAAGAACAGTGATGTTTGTGATAATGGTCAGAAGCGTGGGAACCATTTCCTTGAATTGCTTTGAGGGCGCCTCGTATCCTAATACCACCGCGTTGGGTCGTTTGACATTGAAGGTGTATTTCCCTTCGATAGGAGTATTTTTCAGACCGCTCCGCTGGTATCTCAGCACTGTATGCATCCGATCCCGGCTGCTTCTGGCTTCAAGTATTTTAAGGTCGGGCATCTGCTTATTCATGTTTCTCAACGTTTCACCTGCAAAGGCCACGGAATCCAGCTTTGGATCGATGTTTTCCAGAAAGGTCATATTCGCAAAGGATAGGTCCTTGGGGTCGCCAACAAAAACCATCTTGCCGTTGGGGTATTTTTGGGTGCTTACCCTCCATCCTTTGGGCTTGTAGAGACCAAAGTCACCACCATCTGTTACATAGTATTCATACCCTGAGAATTCTGGCTTTCCTTGGGCCTGTAGTTCTTGTGCGGAAAACGCAATCATCAGGAGACCGATCAAAAGGATAAGGTGCCTGAAATTCATAGGGAACCCTCCTATTTATCGAGTAGTTTGAAGAAATGAGCGACGGCAATCAAAATCTGCGTTAAGGTGAATCGAATGTATAAAAATGGAGCCTCCATGTCAAGAGGTAACGCAACTGGATTGTAATGCCTGTTACGGCGGGAACTATCTCAGGCCCAGAGGGCGGCCTAAATCCGTGATCCTCCAGCTATGGTTGAAGGGGACATTTCGCGAGGGTCAGGAGGGTCCAAGGAAAAACCTTAAGGCGGATCTCTTTAGCTTGCACATCAATCGCAAATCCCCACCCAAGTGCCTCAGATATGTCCAAGGCGCGTCTGCCTCTATTTCAAAAATCCGCGTTTCAAGGTCGATGTCTCGATGGGAGCCGGTCTCACATGCCCCCATCACCTGTGAGTGATACTTCCTCCTCACATGCTCTTATGAAGAAGCGATACTCCCCATAAATCAATATATTTTGCCTCAATAGAACAGCTCTTTTGACAATATTGCCTGTTTTCGTTGCATCCAAAAGCGTCATGTGATAGTCTGACCTTGACATGCTGGATCAGGATAGTCAAGACAAGCAGTTCCAAGATATTGTGGGTTTCAGAAAGGCAATCTGAATTCATAGGGGTTGGTAAGGCATATCAAAGGTTTTGGTGCTCCAAAATCTGTGAGATTTCCAAAAGATCTATCAGTATCTCAGATAGTTGTACAGCGGAATCAATATCTCAATGTCACTCGACCAATTCGAACCGGAGGATACCGCTGGTTTCTACGTGGGTAACATCATCGGAATCTTATCGCCGATGATAGACGACGATAAGGAATTCAAAATAGACGCATTCTTGCTCTTGCAGCGGCACTTCAACACACTGATAGTATTGCGACGCTTGAGGCTTGCGGGGCCGGTAGATAGGGAATGTGTCGGGCAATTTCCATCTCCAGGAAAGAGATTGAAAACGCGCCGGAACATGCAGTGAATGTGTATAGGTGAGATATTTTGACTGAAAGTGCTATCTAATAATTAAATACATAACAACCATCACACAATCATGACTCGATCAATGAAAAAAACAATACGTGCCGTACTGCAGGAAGTGAAAGGATTTATCATTACCAACATCGTACTGGGACTTTTAATGGTGGCGGTACTTATATTTTTTGAATCGGAGTTCATCGAAAAGCAAATATCTGAGATCTTTGCGATCAGCGTGGAAATATTCGTCACACTCTTTTTTGTCTTCACGCAGGTGGCGCTCGTGATCGGTATGGTGCTCATTCGATATATTCAAAATAAAAAGAGCCTCAACGATCTCCTGCACGAGGAAGAAAGCAATGAACTTGAATTCAAAAGCTCGCTTCGCTTTGACCATAAGCTGGAAAAAATAAATAAAGATCTCGAATATTCGGTCATCAAGACCATCGCCGCATTTTCCAATACCCATGGCGGAACTCTCTTGATCGGTGTGTCGGACGATAAAAAGGTGATCGGTCTTGAGTCCGATTTTAAAACGCTCAAACGAAAAGATGCGGATGGGTTCACACAGCACCTCACCAAACTCATTCGCAACAGACTAGGAGACGTGATATTTGACCACATAGCCATAACAATAGTTCCATACCAACAGGAAATGATCTGTAGGATCGATGTTGAACAGCACGAAGAGCCGGTGTTCATAACTCACGGCAACCAAGAAGAATTCTATGTACGCACGGTCAATATGAGCATTTCCCTGCCGGTCATGCAGGCATATTCATATATTGATAGGCGAAAGAACAAGAAATAGCTGAGATCGCAAATCGAACAAACTACATCAGCGTTTACTTTTCATACATTCACGTTATAATCCAACAACGAACATCCTTGCCATAGAGACAAGCTACGATGAGACCGCCATCGCGGTGGTTAAAGCGGAGGGCGATCTTGCTTCGGTGAGGTGAGGTGATAAGCAGTTTTTTTTTGTGCATCGATCAAACGGGATTGCGTCTTGCGGGTCAACAAAAATCCGCTCCCAGGATATTGTGGTCGCAACGGGGGGCTTAAAAATGGAGGTGTTACTTGAGGACGGGCCTGGAAGTGGTGAGGGTGTCACGCGTGGAAACGGGCGGTGGATTCGATTAAGACTTTGTGTGATACCATCATACAGAAGGCCGCGCCGAGACCTGGTACATCCTCATGGAAACTGTGCGGTTCGCTAATGGCTCAAAACCATCTGACATCACTTAGGTATATGGAATAAAACAGAATTGCAACATAAGAGCCAAATGCCGCCCCAAGATTCTCCAGGTGCGTCATGAGGCCACCACCCCATTTTTATCGGGAATGAAGGGGGTCA
>JAUPKI010000258.1 GCA_030837545.1 Thermodesulfobacteriota bacterium
GTTTACATAATTCAAGTTTCATATGAGGGGTTCAGAACAGCCCGCATGGAGGGTCATGTAAGGTAGGTGGTCTTTCCCTTTACATCCTTCCGGGGCATGGCCGTCGGTTCGCCGTCGGGCCTTCCCAGACATATCAGGGCGATGAGTGTTTTTTCTGCATGGATGCCGAGCGCCTTTCCCATGGCTTCCCTGTCAAAGAAGGTGAACCAGATGCCCCCGAGGCCCAAAGAATGGGCCGCGAGGAGCATGTTCTGTATGGCCGCGGCACAGGCATGCTGATACCCGGTGGCACCTCCCTCCATGAACATGTCCACCCCGCTCTTTTTCGGGTCGCCGATGACCGCAATGATGACCGGCGCAGACGTGAGGAAATCGACCTTGTAACCCCCGATCCAGTTCCAGCCGCTCTTTTCGAGCGCCCAGGTCTTGCATCGGATGGCCTCGGCATGGATCTTGTTTTTCAGATCAAGGTTGGTGATGACGATAAATTCCCAGGGCTGCAGGTTGAGCGGGGACGGGGCCCATGCCGCCGCCTCCAGGATCTTTTCGATCACCTCCTCGGCCACCGGTTCAGGCAGAAATTTCCTGCAGCTTCGCCTCTCCTTGATTGCCGTAAAGATATCCATCTATCGACTCCTTTCCATCAGAATGTTTACCGTGAAAATAGGTTCAAAGGTTTCCCGCTAAAGCGGGATTCAGGGTTGAGTGGCCATCATCGCCCAGGCCCTTGAGGGCCGCCGCCACAGAAATGAAGGCATCGGATGGGATCGTCGGCAACACCTTCGACTACAACGCCGTTAATATAGGCGGGTGCAGCAGACGTGTCAAGGCGAATAAAAAAGGCGAGTTACGCCTCCCCAAATAAAAAGAGCAGCGCATGCAACCATGCGCTGCTCTTCAACCTGCTACCATCAACTCATCAGCTCAATAGCTCATGAGCCATCATCACCCCTGCCGCTGATACTCCGGCACTATCTTCCTCAACTCCTCCCGAATCCCCTCCCCGTCACACGCCTCAGCCAGCCTCACCAACCGCTTGATATACTTGTTCATCTTCCTCAATGTCAATTCATTGTCGTTTCCCTCTTCGCTTTGAGCTTTCAGCTTTGAGCTTTCAGCCCTGAGCACCATTATCTCCTCATGCTCGGTCTCCTGAATCCCCTCCCCTTCGGTAATCAGTTCCTCATACAGCTTCTCTCCAGGCCGCAGACCAATCTCCTTGATCTCGATCTCTGTGTCCGGTTCAAAGCCGGACAAGCGGATCAGATCCCGGGCCATATCCGCAATGCGGATCGGGGTCCCCATCTTCAAAATAAAGATCTCTCCCCCGTTCCCGATGGCCCCTGCCTGCAGGATCAACTGGGCTGCCTCAGGCACGCTCATGAAATATCGCACCACATCCCGATGGGTCAGGGTCACCGGCCCTCCCCGTTCAATCTGTCTGCGGAACAGCGGGACGACGCTCCCGGCGCTGTACACCACATTTCCAAACCGCACGCACATCGTACGGCTGCTGTACTCGGCGGCGTAAAGCTGGGCCAGGATTTCACAGACCCGCTTTGAGGCCCCCATCACATTGGTGGGCCTCACCGCCTTATCTGTGGAAACCACCACACACCGCTCCACGCCGTTTTTAGAACACATATCCAGGATCGTCCGTGTCCCGACGATGTTATTGAACACCGCCTCCCAGGGGTGGAGTTCCATCATCGGGACATGCTTGTAAGCAGCCGCATGAAAGACCACCTGGGGGTTGTAGTGCTCAAAGACCCGCTTCATCGTGTGCCCCTTCTGAACAAAAGAGAGGGCCGATACCACCTCCGTCTCCGGAAACCTCGTCTGGAAATCCAGCTCAGCGTCATACAGACCCGACTCGTTCTTGTCCACCAACAACAGTTGTCTCGGCTGAAACCTGAGGATCTGCCTGCACAGTTCCGACCCGATAGAGCCCACCCCGCCGGTCACCATGACCCGCTTCCCGGTCAGATACCCCCCGATCTGTTTCATATCGAGCTTCACCTGTTTTCTGCCCAGCAGGTCCTCATACCGAACGTTCCGGATAGAGCGGACCGTTATCTTCCCCTCGATCAGCTCGCCCACGCCAGGCACCGTCTTACAGGGGATGCCTGTGGCCTCGCAGAGCCCCACGATCCGCCGCATCTCGCCTGCCGAGGCCTTAGAAATGGCGATGATGATTTGATCGACGCTTTCCCTTTCCGCAATCTTCTTCACCTCGTCCACTAAACCGAGAACAGGGATCCCATGAATGGTCTGGCTCTGTTTTCGCTTGTCGTCATCAACAAATCCGGCCACATCATACTTGATGCCCGGGTTGTCCTTAATCTCCCGGATCAGTTTTTCCCCGGCATCCCCGGCCCCCACAATCAAAACCCTTTCCTTATCCCCGTCTTTCTTATTGAAAAACGGGAACCGGTACCTTTCGTGGCCCGAACTCAACAGGATGCGTATCCCGACGCGAACGCCCGACACAAACAAAAACGCCAGCAACAGATCAATGACAAATATACTGCGCGGAAACCCCACAAACCGCACCTTGAGGACCAGGATAAAGACAATAATCCCGGAACTGACAAGGCACGCCTTAATCAGGCTCTCCAGGTCATAAATCCCCGTGTATCGCCACATCCCCTTGTACAGCCCGAAAAAATAAAAACACGCCAGTTTCAGCGGCACAATCCACACCACCGTACGCTTCCAGTTCGCGAATTCCATCGCCGGGATATCCCCATCAAACCGAAGATAGTAACTCAGCAGATAGGCCGCTGCGACCAGCACGGCATCCGCCAACACCACAATCCAGAAGTTCGGTCTCTTCAGTATCCTAAACATCCCCTTCTTCCATCCACCCTCACCCGCTGATCAGCTCAAAAGCCTACGAGCGTTTCCCTGAATATGAGCAGGCAACCCCGCCCCTGGGTGTCCTCTGTCCTCCTTCCTCCCTCTCTCCGCCACCTAATCCCTTAATCATTTTGTAACCGTTCACGGGTTCAAAGGTTCAGAGGTTTAAGGTTGCATTCTGGGTCCCTTAATCCCATTTTGGAGCCGCACCTGCCATCATCGGCCCCGGACCCGTCACGTTAAACCAGGAAATAGGGGACCGAACGGACGTAGGGGAACAAACCAGCGCCCTCTCACTTGCGATTCGGGTTTTTAACCCTGCTCTTGCTCTTAATCCCGCTTTGCAGCGGGAAACGTTGAACCCGGAACCTGTGAACTCTTACATTATTTTGTCCTAAATTATTTTGCCACCTATCTTTTCAGTCGCGGTAGGAATGCCGGTCACCCGGCACCCCCCGCACAGATCCCAGCGTGCACTACTAATGCACTGGGCTCCTACCTCGGGTGTGTAACGCAGAGGCGTTGATTCTGCCTCTCGTACCCGTTCAAGCCCGCTTAACAGGTCATTTTGGCTCAACGTAGGTCTCTCCACTTGGCCGTATCCCGGATTTCTCCTTTCGTGCCCGTTTAGTGTTCTCCATATCAAGCCCCCGTCACAGAGTATCCCGCCACGGCGGGATTGAACTTTAACAGGTTCCCCTTGGTCAGGCCCCTTTCCTCCACCGTCTCCGCAGCCCCGTGGTCCCGAGTTCATCGGGATTGAA
>JAUPKI010000028.1 GCA_030837545.1 Thermodesulfobacteriota bacterium
ATCCTTCGGCATGATGCTGCTCGCCATCACCGCCGACAGCACCTGTGCCGGTTCCACGGCGCCTGCGTTCTGCCCCCGAACGCGGTACAGCTCGCTGACGAGCCCGCGGTTTTCGTTATAGACGGAAATGGCCGCTTGGAGCCGTTCTTCACTCAAGGGGACGCCGCCCATATGTTCCAGTTCCTTGGCAAGGCTCAACAATTCCGCCTTGAGATACCTTCTTGCTCCGGGGTCGTTTCCGGCCGGGGCCGTAAATATGCGGACAAAGCGATCCGGCCAACGGACGCTGCAGATGCCTGCCAGTCCCCGGACGGTCTCACATACATGGGAAAACATCAGGCCGTCCAGGTAGCCGTAAGTCCCATTCATATAGTCCTCTAACATACTTCTCGAGCAGTCACACACATAAGGGGGAAGATACGACAGAGACTCGCCATAGTAGGGGCCGGGGGACATCAGAAACTGCACAGGCAGCACCCCGCAGGACCACATGAGTTCCTCGGGAAGCATTGCCGAATAGCATCCCATCACCAGCCCTCCCATCTGTTTGTGCTGTAGAGCCCACCGGTGCCTGTCCTTCAAGACATCTCTAAAATCAATCTGCATGGGTTACCTCCAGCAATTCTCATTATGAAGTGGACTTGGAGTCAAAATGCTGTGTGAGTGGCATCTTGCCATCCCGCCCGTAGGCGGGACTGGAAAGCCGCTCCCACAAGGTTATCTTTCCAAAATGAGAATTGCTGGGTTACCTCTCTGCGGCCGCAAGGGATTCGAGGAACAGATCCACGCGCTCCTTCCAGCGATCCATGGAAAAGGAACGGGGGTCGGCCATTTCCGCTTCAAAGGTGAAACTCCGAATGCCCAACTCTTCTTCCAGCACCCTCATCTGTTCCGGCTGTCCAATGGAGTAGACCTTGCAGCTCCGATTGG
The DNA here is from genome assembly GCA_030837545.1 of Thermodesulfobacteriota bacterium. Classification (GTDB taxonomy): domain Bacteria; phylum Desulfobacterota; class DSM-4660; order Desulfatiglandales; family Desulfatiglandaceae; genus AUK324. The sequence continues at coordinate 931 of JAUPKI010000028.1, forward strand.
AGAAGAAAATAGCGCCCTGGCAACCCCATTCACGGGCGGATCTGAGACTCCGGGAGAGTTTGACAGGGAGTCCCACATGATTGTCAAAAAAAAGCCATTTGCGGGCCAGGTTCTTGAACGGGTCTCCTGAATCAAAACGGCCCCCGTCAAAAAAGAACCCATGCCACACATGGTTGGTGTAAAAGTCCATGGCCACCACCGCACCCTGGGCCGCCAGCCAGTCAAGGGTCTGGAGGTTGAACCAGAGCGGGATGTTATGGAAGTACAGCCGTATCTTTTCTTCATCCACGACCCCCTCTCCCCTTCCGACCCTCTCCCGGGTCTCTTCAAGGACCATCCGGTAGTAATCGACGCTCTCCCTGCGCCCAGCCTGGGTGATGAGATAGAAGAGGTCTCCCACCATCTCTCGCATCCCGCGCGGTGCGGGAATACGTTTTCTCAGCTCCTGGATCTCGGCAAAGGTTGCGTGGGCCTCGCCTGAAAGACGGACGCGCTCCCGGAAATCCTCTTCTACAAACGGTCTGCCGGTGTGTTCCTCCACAAAGGCGGCGAGGCGCTTCAGTTCCGAGATCATCCATGCCTCATCATGGGGCTTAACCTCCCCATGGAGCGTATAGGGCGCATCCATCAGGAAAAGGGGGACATGATAGTGGCGGGCCTCCAATTCCCACCACTTGGCATGAGGGTCGCAGGCCGAAACCGCGCCCACAATGAAATCGGGCTCAGGGAGGGACCCCATGGGTCCGTCCTTGGCATACATCATGCCGAGCCCGCACCGGGCATACGAACAGAGATCCCGACTGATAGACCGTTCTTCGGCCTCCTCGCAGAAGCCTTTGGCCATCTGTTTGGCGCAGCAGATGGTCACGTAATTTTCCGGCATACAGACCTCGACGCCCATGGCATAGAGAAGCTCGGTAGGCCCGAGGGCGGTGGTGTAGGCCACCGGACGTCCCTCTTCCTTGGCCTTTCTGATGCGCGCGTAATAGCCCTTGGTGTACGACTTTCGGACCTGGGCTATCTCTTTATTATTCATTTTGTAATCGTCCATTCTCCACCGCAAGAATTCGCTTCAAGATTAAGGATTTTCTTTGGGGTTTGGCTCAATCTTCCTCACGCCTTGCGCCTCACGCCTTGCGCCTTATGCCTTGTGCCTGCTTTTCCATTTCATCCCACGTGGCGAGGGCCTGTCGATCCGGGATGCCGGGGAGCCCGGTGACAGCGTCGGGCGACACCGCATCACGGGTGACTACGACATCCAGGAGCGCCGGGGCCTGATCAAATGCCCTCTTTAATGCATCCGGCAGATCTTCCGGCCGGTCGATCCGTTCTCCATATACGCCCAATGATCGCGCCAGCATGGCATAATCGCACCCCTCCAGCTCCGTGCCCACGATCCGGCCCCCATAGGCCTCTTTCTGGTCATTCCTCTCGATGTTCCAGCCGCCGTTGTTGGCGACAATAAAGACAACCCGAGCCCCGTGGCGCCTGCACGTATCCAGCTCGATGGCATTGAACCCGAACGATCCATCCCCGGAAACCACCACCACTTGGCGTTGGGGAAATGCCAGGGCCGACGCAATGCCGAACGGCACCCCCACGCCCAGACACCCGAAGGCCCCGCAATCCAGATAAGCGGAGCCAGCAAGAGCGACACGGGAGAAGGAAAGGAAATCCCCGCCGTCGGCAACCACAACGGCATCCTCTTTGAGGGACTCCCGCACATGACCCAGCAGACGGTAAGGGTGCATGGCGCCATCCTTTCCGGGGGGGCTGTCAGCCAGTTTCTGCATGAGCCCTTGACGACGCCCGCGGTCTGCGCTCCGCGTCTCCTCGATCCAGGACCGATCCGTCATGGGCCGCTCTCCCTTTGCAGCCTCCACCAGGGCCTCCAGGATTTCCTGGGCCGATCCGAACAATTCAACATCGGCACGCCGGTTTCCCCTAAGTTCACCTGCACTGGTCCCGATACGCACAAAACGGGCATTGGGGAAAACGGCCCTGGATCCGTACCCCAACTGGAAGTCGAGGGTGCGGCCGACGGTGAGCACCGCGTCCGCCTCCTGCATGGCGCGGGCCCGCATGGCAGGCATGTAGGCGAGATGATCTTCCGGGACCAGACCACGGCTTTCAGCCGTGTCCATATAGACGCATCCCAGGGCATTCAGGATTTTTAAGAGCCCCGGTTCTGCCCCTCGCGCCCCCCGCCCGGAGATCACAAGGGGCCGTTTTGCATGCCAGAGTATCTCCACGGCCGCACGAATGGTTTCCGGCCACGGGATGACCCGGGCAGATTCCCTGACTCGGAATCTGGATGGATCGACAAAGGCCTCGGGGATCTCCTCCCGAAGAAGATCAGTGGGGAAATCAATAAAGGCAGGTCCGGGTTCCCCGCAATGCCCTTCGGCATAAGACAAGGCCTCGTCTAATTCTCTCAATACATGTTCCGCCCTCGAAACAGTGCGCGCGTAACGGGTGATGGGACGGACCATGTCTGCCTGAGGGACGGCCTGAAGCGCCCCCATATTCTCCTGCGGCCGCGGCGGGACCCCGGAGATCACCAGGATCGGCACGCGCGATACATGGGCGTTGGCAATGCCCGTAACCGCATTGGTCAGGCCGGGGCCTGCGGTGACCAGCGCCACGCCGAGACGGCCTGTCAGTTCACGATGGGCATGGGCCATATGAACCGCGGCCCGCTCGTCGCGCACATCGATGATCCGGATCCCCATGCAGTGGAGAGGGTCCCATATTGGGAGGATATGCCCTCCGCAAAGGCTGAAAACGCGGTCCACCGACCGTTCTTTCAGAAACCGTGCAATCAGATGTGCCACATTTTCCATGCTTGTCTCCTGTTGAGATCTCCCGGCCGGCCCAGGGCGACCGGGAGTTTGGTTGGTCTGATGTCAGGATTCCAGATCCTGCCCGCTGCCAACCTTGAACGCTGAACCCAAAACCCTGAACCCATCATCATTGCTATTTCTCTCTGATGATGTGGTCGTACAGATCCCGCTTGTCGATGATCCGCCGGGCCTTGAACTGGGTCCGCTCAATCGTGTTCGGCGCCTCCATCTGCACAATGGCCCTGAGTCCTCGGGCCTTCAATACCCGCTCCAGTTCGGCCTTCAATCGGGGGACATCCTCGGGCAGGGCATCAGGGGCATATTCCGCCTGCACAATCAGTTCATCCATGGTCTTTTCCCGGGTGATGATGATCCGGAACTCATCGCCAAACCCCTTGATCCCTCGAATGGAATCCTCTATGGCGCTGGGGTAGACATTCTCTCCCCGTATCGTGAACATATCGTCGGCGCGGCCGTACACCCCCTTGGGCAGCCTTGGATAGGTTCGGCCGCAGGGACAGGGGTCATCCACCCACAGGGAAATATCTCCGGCCCAGAAGCGGATCATCGGCTGCGAGGTACGCTCCAGATGGGTGTATACGGTTGCCCCCTCTTTGCCATACGGGAGCCTTCTCTTGGTACTCACATCCACCAGCTCTCCATACACAATATCCTGGTACAGGTGCATGCCTTGACGATGACTGCATTCGCAGTTGGTCATCCACGGGGTCATCTCGGCAGTCGAACCCGAGTCAATACAGATCCCCCCATAGACGTCCTCTATGCGCTTCTTTGTGGAAGGGACCCCGGCGCCCGGCTCACCCGAAAAGAAAAGGATCTTGAAGTTGAAATCCTTCCTGGGATCAAAGCCCCTTGAAAGGGCCTTCTCGGCCAGGTAGAGGCTGTAGGAGGGCGTACCGTAAAAGGCGGTGGGCTTCACTTCCTTCATCCATTCGAGGGCCCGGTCGGACTGACCCGGAACCCCGGCCCCAAAGGGAAAGGCCGTTGCGCCGAGCCGCTCCGCCCCCAGGAGGGCGCCCCAGCTCCCCATATAGAGGCTGAAAAACGAACCGATGAACACCGTATCTTTGGGACGAAGCCCGAAATTCCACATGACCCGTGCATGGGCCTCTGCAATCCGTTCCAAATCCCCCTTGCTGATGGCAAAGGCCGTGGGCTTTCCGGTGGTGCCGGAGGTCCCATGCAACCTCCCGATCTCCACCTCCGGGACGCACCGATTGCTGCCGAAGGGAGGATTTTCCATCTGATCCTGCCGGATCTCCTCCTTTGTCACAAAGGGGATCTGTTCAAAGTCGTTGAGGGAATGGATGTCTTCGGGTCTGATCCCTGCCTTGTCCCACTTCCTTTTATAAAAGGGGGAGTGTTCATAGGCATAGGTAAGTTGCCCCTGGAGTTTTGGAAGGATGACCTCCTCTTCCCGCTGCACCGGGTCCATGGTCTCCAGCTCCCTGTTCCAGTAGGGCGAGTCATCGGGAGGTACAAAAGAACGATCATACCGGGGGGGCCATTCAATCAATTTGCCTTTTGTTGCCATAAGATCTCCTTTTTTGGATATTCTATACTGGATATTCGGGAAGTGTTCCAATTTACCATGAAAATACACCCGAACCGCGAATGAACACGAATAGGGGCAAGGCCTTCCTTTTCCTGTGAGAGAGGCTTGTAGCCTCGACCCTCGCGGCGGGGACGCCGCTCACACAGGACTATTTTCATCCGCGGGGGCGACAAAGCCCGTTGTCATGAGCATTCACCCTGAAAATACGCGGCCAGGGGCAGTCATCGGCCATTTGTTATCGGTTATCGGGTGTCGGTTTGTGGCTTTTCCTGATCCCGCGTACTCGCGGGATTAACTGATAACGGATAACCAAATGAAGTCTCATACCAGATTTTTGATGCCGGACACGATCTGCTCACTTGTGGCGCCCGGTAAAAAGACCCCGTCAAATCCGATCTCTTGCAGACGTTCGCCGTCGGACGGCGCGAATACGCCGCCCATTAGAAAGGCCACCCTGTCCTTCAATCCCTTGTCTTCCGCCTCCTTCAGCAGGAGCGATCCAAGGCTGAGATGGGCGCCTCCCAGGGAACTGACCCCCACCACATCCACATCCTCCTGGATGGCAACGCTGACAATCTCCTCAGGAAGCGCATTCCCCAGATAGACCACCTCCATCCCCGCATTCCTCAACATCTTTGCCACGGTGATGATCCCCCTGTTATGGACATCCAGCCCCAGCTTCGACAGCAGTACCTTGATTTTCTTTGCCATTCCGTTGCATCCCCTCTCGCCTAATTTTCAAAGGGCGGATCTTTGTGAAACGTTGTTGATGAGGAATCAAAAGAGCGCGGGCGGCTTCCACAGTCCAAAGGCATCCTTGAAGACCTTGAACAACTCCCCTTCGGTACACCGTGCACGGGCGCAGGCCACGCTGTAGGGAAGGATATTGTACCCCTTGAGACAGGCATCCCTTAGGGCGCTCAGGGCACTCCGCACCTTCCCGCTGTCCCGGGTCAGCCTCAATTGCTGCAATCGGGCCTTCTGCTCTTCCTCCACTCCCTCGGGATACCTGAAGACATCGATGGCCGGACCTTCCGCCCCGGATCGATAGACGTTCTGTCCCACGAGGGCGATCTCCCCTCTTTCGATCAGCCGTTGCTGCTCCGTAAAATAGGAGGCCACCTTGCTGTAGATCTCTCCGTCTTCGATGGCCTTCACATATCCGCCGAGCCGCTCGATCTCATCCACCTCGTCCAGTATTCGGGCTTCAATGTCCCGGGTCAGGGCCTCCACATAGAACGATCCGCCCAGGGGGTCCGCC
>JAUPKI010000029.1 GCA_030837545.1 Thermodesulfobacteriota bacterium
CAGGTGGTGCATTGGAACAGGGTCTCGATCAATTCATCGTTGAGGTCGAGCTTCCCGTCCATGACCTCCTTGAGGATGAGCATCTTCCCCCGCGCATTGAGGGCCGGCCGGAGCGTGGCCCCGAACACCGGGCAGACCGCCTGGCAGAACCCGCATCGGGAACACCGCAGGATCTGCTCCCGGAATTCCTTTTCAAATTCATAGTTGGATGTCATCTTAAACCTCCAGTCCCATCTTGCCCGGGTTGAGGATATTGTTGGGATCAAACATCTTTTTAAGCGAGCGCATCACGTCCATGGCCACCGGGTCGTGCTCTAAGGTCATAAAAGGGGCCTTGGAAAGGCCGATGCCGTGCTCGCCCGTGAGGGTGCCGCCCAGGTCGATCGCCAGCTTGAAGAGATCGGCGCTGGCCCTTTCCATCTGCTTCACCTGTTCGGGATCGTAGCCGTTGTAGAGGATCTGGGGGTGGAGGTTCCCGTCTCCGGCATGGCCGAAGGTGGCGATCCGGATGTGCTGTTTTTCGGAAATGCCCTGGATCCCTTTGAGAAGCGCGGTGATCTGGGTCATAGGCACGGTCACGTCCTCAAGCACAAAGTTGCTCTCGATCCTTGCCAGGACCGCATAGGCCGACTTTCGGGCGGCCCAGAGGTCTTCCACATCCTTCGCTGTCTCGGCCTGCCGGACCTCCCTGGCGTTATTCCGGCGGAAGACATCAATCACCTTCCCCAACTGGTAATCGGTTTCCTCCCGGGTATAGCCGTCGGTCTCTGCCAGGAGCATGGCGTCCACCTCGGGAAGGTTGAGATCGGTGTTCTGGTTGATGGCTGAGAGGGTCTCTCTCCCTAATATCTCCAGGGCGCTCGGGATAATCCCGCTGTGCATGATCTGGTTGATGGCGTTCCCCGCATCCTCTAAATTGTCAAAGGTGGCAAGGGCCGTGCTGGTTGCCGTCGGTTTCGGATTGATCTTGAGGGTGATCTCGGTGACGATCCCGAGGGTCCCCTCAGACCCCACAAAAAGCCTCGTCAAATCATATCCGGACACGCTCTTCATGGCCTTGGACCCGGTCCGCATGATCCGGCCGTCCGGAAGGACCACCTGGAGGCCCAAGACATAATCACGGGTGGTGCCGTATTTGGCCCCCTTGAGGCCCCCGGCATTGGTGGCCACATTCCCCCCCAGGGTGCTGACCTTTCCGCTGGCCGGATCGGGCGGAAAGAAAAATCCGTCAGGGGCCAAGGCCTTCTCGAGATTCGCATAGACCACCCCTGGTTGAACCACGGCAAGGCGATCCTCGATGCTGATCTTCAAGATCTGATTCATGCGATTCAGGTCCAGGATGATCCCCCCTTCAATGGGGACCGCCATCCCGGAAAGGCCGGTCCCAGCGCCCCGGGGGATGATCGGGATCCTCTCCCTGTTAGCCAATTTCATGATCTCCGACACCTGTTCCGCACTCTCGACCCAGACGCCCCCCTCAGGCCGATGGCTGTGCTCCGAGGCATCGTAGGAAAACGATACCCTGTCGATCAGGCTGTCGGTGACGTTGGCCTCTCCGACGATCTGTATCAGATCCTGTTTCAGTTTTTCATCCATCGCTTACTCTCCATGTGAAGTGACTAAAGTGAGCTAAAGTGACTAAAGTTAATGAATCTGTATTATCTTCCGATTCAGCAACGAAAAACCGGGACGTCTGTCGCTAAGATCGGCACCTTATTGCGATTCAAGCGTCAGCCTTTTATCCAGTCATTTGACCTCAAACTATTCCACTTTCAGACACTCCAAACTCCAAACTTCACACTCCAAACTTTAGTCACTTTAGTCACTTCTTTTACAGGCATTCATGGCCAGGACCACCGGCGCCATGATGATGTGAAGCAGCCGACTGAAGGGGATATAGGCGATAAAGACCCCTGTCAGGGCCGCATGGATATACCATACAAAGCCGTACACCTCCACCAGTCCCCTCGGGAAGGAAAAGAGGAGGCCGATCGCATAGCCGACCAGGCTGTACTCCGAGCCTTCCGGATAGCCGGTCATTGAGATCCGCATCCCCTCCAGAACGAATCCGATGATCACCATCGCGCCGATCAGGCCAAGGGCCGGCCGGTCCTGTTCAGGGAGTCCGGTTGCCCGGCCCTTGCGCTTGATCAGCCCCCTAACAAAGGCAAGGCCCACCCCGACCAAGATCATGACCCCTGTCAGATCATACAGGAAACCGGTTAATGGATAGTCCTTGTTCACCAGATGCCAGACCAGAGGCCAATCGGGCTTCCACACTGATCCGCACAGGGCGGCCAGTCCCCAGAAAAACCGGAACATAAATCCATAGAAGATGAGGGCATGGATCATCCACCGCCGGGGCGATACCCGGTATAACCGCCTCTGGAGCAGGACGTCCCAAAACAGCGCCCGAATGATCCTCACGATCTGTTCAGAAAAGATGCACCGGACAGCTCCCCCCAGCAGCCTGAAGAGCCTGCCGATCGAATTCCCCCCGTCCGTTCCTGAAAGGGAACCGCTGAGATAGATCGAAAAGAAGAGGAGCATCCCCAGCACAAAGATCAGCAGCGAGACAATGGTAATGGTATCGCCCACGGAAAAGGTGGCCGTATGGCATGGCATGCAGATAATGCTCTTGGCAGGGAGGGCCATGGATGCGGCCCCAAGCAGGTTGCCCGCAAAATGGCACCGCTGACAGGTGGTATCCGTATCAAACCGGACCATCTCATGGACAATAGACCTCCCATCTGGGCTTCGTTCTCCCTCCCACAGGATGCAGTTCGTTTCCTCGTCTCTCACAGCCTTGACGCCTTTAAGATGACACGACTGACACGACACGGTCATGTGGGCGCTCCCCGCGGTTTCCTCATGATGCGGCAGATGACACTGACCACAGTCCTGGGGCTGCTGTGCATCATGGGTGTAGGATGCCGCCTCTCGATGACAGGTGGTGCATGCCACTGCCGCGTGAGGGGTAGCCTCGTGGGATGCCTCGTCGATCAAGGGGACGAATTCCCCTGTAATGGCCTGTGCCCTGGTCCCGGATCGCCCGTGGCAGTAAAGGCAGAGGTTGTTGATCCGCTCGATCTCCTCAGGGCTCTCCGTGCCCACGGAGCGGTGGCAGGTCATGCACGCGGCATCCTCATCTGACATGGAAGGAAGGTCCTCACGGGCCTCGTGACAGACGCCGCACTGATTTCTCACCGGTTGTTTTGGGTCGTACCTCCGGCCGCCTGAATCCCCGATCCGGGCCTGGTAGTGGGGATCGTGGCAGCGGAGGCAGTCCTGATAATTCTCGGGCGTTTTAACTTTGAGGGAGCCGTGGGTACCCTCCTCGAGGTCGTCCATGACGCTGTCATGACAGACCAGGCAATGGTCCACACGGAAGGACCCCCCGGCGCTCCTGGCTACACGACGCGGGTCGGGATGGAGATCCTCTTCAGAGACGCTTTCATGACATTCCCCGCAGGATGTCTGCCCATGAACCGAGGCATGGAATCGTGCAGGATCGATCATCCACGACGCCCGGGCCACGGGGAGATTGAGGGTCAACAAAACCACCATCCCCACCAGGATGCCTGGCCCCCGGCCGGCAGCGCCTTTCCGCCATCCCCTGTTTTTACAACCCATCACCATTCAACAGATCTCAAGTACTTCAACAATCCCTAAATTCCTCAATCCCTCAATTCCTAAATCCCTCAATCCCTCACCCTCCCCACCACATACGGCCCTTCCGGGACCACCATGACCTTTTCGTGTTGCGGCAGGAGTCTGTTCACGGTCTCCTGCAGATCGTCCACCCGGATCATCCCCATGGCCTCCAGGTCGTCGCCTGCCATCCCAGGGGAATAGACATAAATAGGTCCTGCATGGTCCACGGCCTGGTAGATACTCTGGGAGCACCATTGATCGATGACGAAGTCCTTTGGATCGGAATAGGTCTTGCAGAATTCCTGATACCCGCACCCGGATCGCATGATCTCACAAAACTCCGGATTGCCCAATCCCTCCCGGCATTCACAGGCCACCACAATAGTCCCTCCCCGTTTCAGGATGTCCTTGGCGCCGATCAGGGCCTTGCTGATCTGGTAGAAGGTGGCATCCAGCGGGAACCCCCCGCCCGATGTAACCACCATGTCCATCCGCTCGTCCAGATCGACAACCGAGTGCCGGTAGACCAGATCGCAGCCGGCCAAATGGGCATGCTTGTAATGACCGGCGAACACGCCTGCAATCTCCCGTGTCTGGGTGATGACCACGTTCAGGATGAAATCCGCGCCCACCCGTTCCGTCACCCGGATGCCGTACTCGTGAAACGGATTCCCCTCGAGAATGCAATTGGTCACCTTGGGATGTGCGATCATCTCGTAGGAGTGCATAAACTTCATGGTCTCATAGCTGGAGATGCCCGGAAGGATGGCCTTCCGGCCCCCGGAGTAGCCCGCATAGAAATGGGGTTCAATCAGACCGGTCAATATCTTGAGATCCGCGTCCAGGTAATGCGGGTTGATCTCGATCGGCGCCCCGTCGATCTCATCGATCTTCCGAAAGCTCTCCGGATCGCGGCAGTAATGGTTGACAATCGGATAATGCTCCGCAATGTCCCCACCGACCAGATAGATCAGCTCTTCCCCTAAGTTGGGGCGATGCATCCCTGTGGCGATCAGGATGGTGATCTTGTCTCTGGGTATGCCGCTCTCTTCAAGGATCTTGAGCAACGGCGGAAGAATGATCTTGTTAGGGACTGGCCGGGTAAAATCGGAGATGACCACGCAGGCGTTTTTCCTGCCCCTGGCGATCTCGGACAGAGAGGGGCTCTCGATCGGATCGGCCAGAGCGGCGTAAACAGCCCGCTCCGGGTCCCGGAGCCCCTGGAGCGCTTTCATCTCCAGGATCGATACAGATTCGGGAAATCGCAGCGTCAGCGGATTTTCGCCATACAGCAGTCGTGCGGTCTTGTCAGCCATGATCTTCCCCCTTAGATTAGATTAATACCGACCTTTTACCAATTAGCTATGGACCTGAGCACGATATCGGTGATGTCCACAACCTGGAGGTCGAGTTTCTCCCGTCTCACCTTCCCTTTGATGGTCCGGACGCACTGCTGACAGGCCGTAAC
>JAUPKI010000259.1 GCA_030837545.1 Thermodesulfobacteriota bacterium
GGTCTTGAAATTTAGGGTTTTTTTCAATCACTGACCAATCCTGCTCTTCGAGGTTCAGTCTTCTCCGAATAATTTCTGCGAGTTGTGCCTTATCCATGCTGTCCCCCCTTGGGGATGTACATTGTAGCCGTTCACGGGTTCAAAGGTTCAGAGGTTCAAAGGTTGTATTGTCATCACCACAGGTCCGTTTGCAAACGTTTTATACGGGAAAACGGACCGCTTCGACATTCCCACAAACCTGGAACATGGTATTTGTCAATTATGTGGCAAAACCAGCATTCCTTACGAGGGCTTGAGGTCTTCAATCCCTTCTTTGTCCTTAACCCTGAATCCCGCTGCGGCGGGAAACTCTGAACCTGTGAACGGTTAATGTTCATTCACCATTCCGAGATGGTTTCTTTTCCATCTCGAAGGCGCCCAAACGCGGTTCTCACTGGATACTACAAAACGGCCGTGAAAATCAACCCGAAATACCGGCAAAGACCCAAGTCCTTTCGCGGTATGTTGAGGCCAGGCTTGCCAAAGGTCCTCATTTTCGATGGGCGCAGGTCATGTTGATCCTCTGTTTGGAGCTTCGATGAGAAAACGGGGAAAAGAAAAGGTCAGGTTTTTGAGTTGACGGAAAGATATTGGACGTGTCATCGTGGATGTGTCCGGCAAAATGGCATTTGGCGTCATGGGTATGTTGCCGCCAACATCGGCATGTTCCGGGGGCTTTCAGCGTAATGACAAACGACAGAACCAAACGATGAAGTCTGATACGAAATCTGAGGCCAGACAGAAATCCATCATTCATCTGGATATGGATGCCTTCTATCCGGCTGTGGAGGTGCGGGATCATCCTGAACTCAAGGGGAAACCCGTCATTGTGGGAGGCGGCAGAGAAAGAGGCGTTGTGTCGTCCGCCTCTTATGAGGCCAGGAAATTCGGCGTCCATTCTGCCCAACCCATGGCCACGGCGATGCGTCTCTGTCCCCATGGAATATTTCTTCCGGTCAGGATGTCGCGATACCAAGAGGTGTCGAGACAGGTATTCGAGATTTTCCACTCTTTCACCCCTTTGGTAGAGCCCCTTTCCATCGATGAGGCCTTCCTGGATGTCACAGGCGTAGAGCGGCTTTCGGGTCCGCCACGGGAAATCGCCTTGAAAATCAAGGAGAAGGTCCTCGATGAGACCGGACTGACGGTCTCGGCTGGCGTGGCCCCTTCAAAATTTGTCGCCAAGATCGCCTCGGATATGGACAAGCCTGACGGGCTGACCGTCGTGCCTCCGGACAGGGTCAGGGAATTCCTGGACCCCCTCCCTGTCGATAAGATGTGGGGGGTCGGAAAGGTCACCCAGCAGGTCCTGGCCCGGCTTGGCGTCCGAACATTTCAGGACTTGACGCAGATACCTGTTGGGTTGCTGGAAAGGACCTTGGGGAAGCACGGCGCCGCCATGCACCGCCTCGCCATGGGAATCGACGACAGGGTTGTTGAACCTGGGCATGAAACAAAATCGATCGGCCACGAAGAGACCTTTGCCCGGGACATCCTGGATCTGGAAGAGGCAAGAAAAGAGATTCTGTCTCTGGCCGGCCGGGTTGCCCGCCGAATGCGTCGAGAAGACGTCAGGGGCCTGACCGTTTCGCTGAAGATAAAATATGCTGATTTCACCCTGATCACCAGGGCCGTCACACTCACCGAGCCCGTTGACGACAGCGGAGAGATATACGCTACAGCCTGTCGTCTTCTCGAAAAGACAGAGGTGGGCAGAAGGCCGGTACGGCTCATCGGCGTGTCCCTGTCCCAACTCAGCTCTCCAGACAAAGAAACCCAGCTTCGCCTGTTTGATGACGATAGGGCATCCTTGAAGAGAAAGGGGCTGACCCTAGCCCTCGATTCAATCTGCGACAAATTCGGCGAAAAGAGCATCCAGCCCGCAACCCTTGTCTCCAAGACATGATGATTCTTCCAAGTTTGAAGTGCCTAAAGTTAAAAATATGGGGAAAATTCCGATTTGAACTCTCAACTCCACACTCCTAACTGTATGCCGGGATGAAAGGAAGCCCGAATGTTCGCGGGGGCCTTTGCGCCTTGCCCCTTCCTTCCGCCTCTACCCCATCTCTTTCTGCATCATCAGCGCATCCTGACCTTCCGGGTAGAATTCTTTCTCAACGCCGTTCGCTACGAAGCCATGCTTTCGAAAAAGGGCCTGACCGGGGAGGTTGTCCACGGCCGTATGGAGCACCAGCCTTTCCACAAGAAGGAGATTGGCCTTTCTGATGATCTCTTCCATCAGTCGCTCCCCGACGCCCCAATTCCGTGCCCAGGGTTCCACCGCAATGGCCAGCAGTTCAGACACCCGAGGGCAGGTGTATAGATTTGGAATCCTTTCCAGCATCGCGTACCCCGCAGTCCTTTTTCCCAAAACAGCCACAAACGCGATGCCAATTCCCGAGAGAAACCAGTTCGGCAGGAGGTCTTCATAGGGACCGTACTGCTGGAAGGCCTTTCGGCTCAGTGAACGGATAAACGCTTCATCCGACAGCTCAGCAGGCCGGATAGCGATCCGGGCCTTTCGGCGGGGCTTCCTGCGATGCAAGCCATCTGAAGGAGGGTGTTCCCCCGCAGTCGTCCTGCTTAAGGGTAGGTTGCGGGCCTGCCTCAGTCGGTCCATCCGTTTCTGCTCGCCATATTTGCCGAATCGTCCGCCGTTGCCCATGACACAAGATGGTAGATGTGGAATGACAAATCATGTCAATTCAGTGGGGACCCAGATTTCCTTTCTCATCCGGTCCGGGTCAGGCCCTTCCAGAACCTGCCGTGAACCCTTGCGGCCGTTGTCACGATCCTCTCAACGACGGCCTCTTCCGAATGGGTCAGGGCAGGTTCAGTAAGTGGGTCTGAAACACCGGCCAGTTCCCTGATGACCGCCTTCACCGAGTTGCTGAGACCCTCCAGGTCATAACCCCCTTCCAGGGTCATCACCACCCTGCCGGCGCAGCAGGCGTCGGCAATATCCATGATCGTCCGCGTCAAGCTCGCAAACCCCTGCGATGTGACCCGCATACCGCCCAGCGGATCATTCTCATGAATATCGAACCCTGCCGATACCAGGATCAGTTCAGGATCGAACTCCAGGGCGATAGGTTTCAATACCCGATTGAATACCGCCGCATATTCCCTGTCGCCCTTTCCAGCGGAAAGGGGCACATTGACCGTAAACCCCTCTCCGCTCCCCCTCCCGATCTCTTCAGATGCGCCGGTGCCCGGATAATAGGGGTACTGATGGGTTGAGAAGTAGAGGACCGTATGATCCTCTTCAAAGGAATGCTGGGTGCCGTTGCCGTGATGGAGGTCCCAGTCCACCACAAGCACCCTCTGAATCCCATGGGATGTCTGGGCATGCCTGGCCCCGACCGCCAGATTATTGAACAGGCAGAACCCCATGGCCCGGTTGTGCTCTGCGTGGTGGCCCGGCGGCCTGACCAGGGCAAAGGCATTGTCCATCTCACCGGATATGACTGCAGAGATGGCCTCACACAGCCCCCCGGCGGCCAGGAGCGCGGCCTCGCACGATCCTTCCGAGACCGCCGTATCCGGGTCCAGAGACCGGGATCCCTTTCCGGCCGTGGCCAGGATCGTATCCACATATCGGGCGGAGTGGATCCGGAGGAGTTCGTCCCTCGTGGCCTGTCTCGCAGGCAGGTCCACAAAAGTCCTCTCCATATCACGCCCATTCAGCATGGAATAGATGGCCTTCAACCGTTCCGGGCTCTCGGGGTGCCACATGCCCGGCTGGTGGTCGAGATATCTCTCATCCCTTACGATAGCTGTCTTGCGCATTCTCCGGTCCTTCCCCTGGCTTCTAACAAGTCTGTTGCCCTGCCCAACAACTTCTCTCCAATTCTCAAGATCACTTCTTTGAAAACCCCTTCAAAAAGTCAAAAGGAGCGGCTCGTTGAAGGCAATTTTGCAGAATCAGTCCCACTTTCCAGCGGGACCTTGCCATGACACCAGAACGTCAATCGTGTCATTGTCCTCAACCTTGAATCCCGATGCAGCGGAAAACCCAGAACCTGTGAACACTTACAAGTGGATATCTTCTATGCTACCACGTTTCTATTGAAAAATTCCACCCTTTTGCCTATTATATTTGCGCATGCCGTATGAGTTCAATCTTCAGAGAGAGAAAGCTCGCTAAATCTCTTTTATGGGAACGGCATTCGCCGAGACCACAATAACAAAATGACAAGGAGGCCCGCCATGTCCAAAGCAACCAAATCGACAGATCTCGTCTATCAACTGAAAATCACGCTTCGTGGAATTCGTCCCCCCATCTGGAGGAGGGTGTTGGTTTTAGGAAAGTTCAACCTGTTCAGGTTGCACGAGGTAATCCAGATTGCCATGGGCTGGACCGACAGCCATTTACACCAGTTCATCATCGATGGAGAACTTTACGGCGTCCCTGATCTGGATGATTGGGAACCGGTCAGGGATGAGCGCCGCTATTCCTTGATCAAGATTGCACCGCAGGAAAAGCGCAAATTCAGCTATGAATACGACTTCGGGGATAGCTGGGAGCACGATATCCTCGTTGAAAAGATCCTGGCGCCGGAGCCTCGGGTCGCGTACCCCGTGTGCATCAAGGGCAAGCGGGCCTGTCCTCCTGAAGACGTCGGGGGCATATGGGGCTATGAAGAATTTCTTGAGGCCATCCGTGATCCCCAGCACGAAGAGCACGATTCCTTTCTCGAATGGCTGGGGGAAGCATTTGACCCGGAAAGATGCGATCTAAAAGAGATCAATGAAGGATTGCGGGAGGTAAACCGGACCAGGCGATAATGGTTTTCTTGCCTCGGGGTCGCCGCCACCATCTTCAGCCTTGAAATGAACGACATAGCGGATCTGGGTCGTCAGGTACGGGAAACGGCCAGACAGATTTCCAAGTATATGGGGAACCCGGAATGAACCGATTTTTCTATCCTTCCCGCATCGCTGTCTTCGGCGTGGCCGACAATCCCAGAAATCTGGCCAAAAATATCGTCATCCAGTCCCTGGAATTCGGTTTCAAGGGTCCTATCTATCCGGTGGGCCGCGAGCCGGGGACCGTGCACGGGAAGACCATCATCACCGACCCAGGGGCCTTACCCGAGGGAATCGACCTGGCGGTGATCCTGGTCCCTGCCCGGTTTGTGGCGGAAACACTCGATATCTGCGGCCGGAAGGGCATCCTTCGCGCCATCATATCTACCGGAGGGTTCAGGGAACTCACGGATGCGGGCAATCCGGCGGAAAGGGAGATGGTCAGTGTCGCCAGGCGTTACGGGATCCGATTTATCGGGCCCAACTGCATCGGCGTCATCTGTCCCGGGTCCGGGGTCTGCACGCCGTTCAATCCCATGCAGCCCAGGCGCTTCAAAAAGGGTCGGGTGGGCATCATCGTTCAGAGCGGGGGCGTCACCACCCAGTCTGCCTACTGCTTTTCTGAAGAGTATGTGGGATTTTCAAAAATCATCAGTGTCGGCAACAAGCTGGACTTAAATGAGATCGATTTCGTGAGGCATCTTCTCCAGGATGAAGAGACCGAACAGATCCACATGTACCTCGAGAGCATCCAGGATGGGAGGGAACTGACAAGCCTGGCCAGGGGATCGCGAAAACCGATGGTTATCTTCAAATCCAACGTGAGCAGGACTGCATCGGACATCGCCTACTCCCACACTGCGGCCCTTTCGAACAACGACGCGGTCGTGGACGGGGCTCTGAAACAGGCGGGTATTGTTCGAGTGGAGGACCTTCATCATATGACCGTGGCGGCCAAGGCCCTTCAGCTTCCTCCCCTGAAAGGGGAACGGCTGGCGGTCATATCCATGTCCGGCGGCTTTTCTGTGATCTTAGGGGATGCATGTGAGCGATATGGCTTTACCTGCCCGCCTCTCCCGCCGGAACTCCTGAAAAAGATAGAGGGGTTTCGCAGGGCCGGGGTGATCCGTATGTCCAACCCGATGGATTTCGGCGACGTCCACGACATTCGGGCCCTGGCCTTCACCCTGGAGCATTGTCTGGCACTGGCGGATATTGACGGTCTCGTCCTCTCATTCATGTACGAGCCCGAGATGGTGAAGGTGTTCGGGGACGGGATCGGCACCCCGGAACAGATGTTGAATTTCGCCGGGAGACTGTCCCGGGAACACAACAAACCCATAGGGCTCAGTTTTTTCTCTGAGAGGCGACACATCGAGGACTTCAAGCGATTAAATACGTTCCCTGTTTTCAATAACCCGGTGGAGAGTATACAGGCCCTCCGTCTGCTGCGGGATTACTGGCGGGGGAAGGAGGACAGATAACTTACACGTATTGATAGAGAGCCGTGTCGGATATCCCGACTCCTTTGATCCGCTTCAGTTGTTTACAATTCCTCCGGGTTGCGATATATCACCCTTGTCTCTTGACCCTATTGCCTCTTTATGGGGTTCATCAACGATTATTGGAAGACATTGCCGCGACATGGAGAACCATCAAGACCGGATAGCCCAATTGGATGGCCTGTTCAATCCCAAATCCATCGCCATCGTAGGCCTGCCTCGGGGCATGAAGACGGGCAAGCTCTTTCTCATGGCCTTGAAAGACCAGTCTTACCCCGGCCCTATTTACCCGGTTCACCCGGAAGCTTCCGAGATTGACGGGCTCAAGGCCTACCCAAACCTCTCTGCCATCCCCGGTCCTGTGGACCTGGCCATTATCCTTGTCCCTCATTCTCAGGCCCTGCCGGTGGTCAGGGAGTGCGCAGCCAAAGGGGTCAAAGGGGCCGTGCTCTTTACAGCAGGCTACAAGGAGACCGGTACCGACGAAGGGAAGGCCCTCGAAGGAGAACTGACGGCGATTGCCCGGCGTTCAGGAATGCGGCTCTTCGGGCCGAACTGCATGGGGCTCTATGTTCCCAAGACGGGACTTTCTTTTTTTCCTGAACTCTCCAGAAAACCTGGGCCTGTGGGATTTGTCTCTCACAGCGGGTCCCTGGGCAACATCATCAGCCGGGTCGGCCCTCAAAAGGGGATATACTTCAGCAAGGTGGTCAGCCTGGGAAATGAGTGCGACCTGACCGCCGCGAATCTCCTGGCGTATCTGGCGGATGATCCGGAGACACACATCATCGGGGCCTACCTGGAAGGGATCAAAGACGGCCCCATTTTTCTGAAGGCGCTGAAAGGCGCTTCAGCAAAGAAGCCGGTCATCCTCTGGAAGGTGGGTCTGACGCCAGAGGGAGAGAGGGCCGCTGCCTCCCACACCGGGGCACTGGGGGGCGCCCGGAAGATATGGGAGGCCATTGTCCGTCAGGGAGGCGCCATCCCTGTCACTGGACTCGATGTCCTTCTGGATACGCTCATGGGTTTTTCCCTGCTCCCCTCCTGTTCAGGAGACCGGATCGCCATTGTCTCAGGACCGGGCGGTCTGGCCGTGGCTGCTGCCGAGGCCTGCGGCAATACCGGTCTCAGGCTGGCGGAGCTGTCTCCGGACACCCGATCGGCCCTGTCCCAATTTATTCCACCTACCGGCACGAGTCTCCGTAATCCCGTCGATGTGGGACTTACACCCTCCCTGGAGATGGGCATTTACGAACGGACGATCCGGGCCCTGGCAGCAGATCCGGGGGTGGATGCGGTCGTCGCAATCGGGCGGGGAATGACTCGGGAGCTGAATGACCGGTACGTGGCATCCATCATCCAAAACCGGAAAGAGTCTGGAAAGCCTTTTCTTGCCGTGAATATTCCTGGATTCGATCTGGATTTTTCCCGTCCCCTGTGCCAGGCCGGGGTCCCGTTTTTCGAGACCGTGGAGCGGGCCCTGGACGTTTACGCGCAGGTTCACCGGCATCAGCTCTGGAAGGCCCAGGGAGATGAATAGTACCCAGGTTCAGCGAACCCTAAACCTGGAACCGCTCAGCTTAGGTATAAGACAACCCGCCCGCAACGTGAAATCCGGGGCGCAGAAATGCAACCCTGAATCCCGCTACAGCGGGAAACCTGTGAACAATTATTATTGAATGAAGGAGGAAACCCTTGGACAAGACACACCGCGTTCTGATCATCGCCACCATGGATACAAAGGCAAAGGAGACAACGTTCCTGAAGGACTGCCTAGAGGGTGAAGGGCTGACCGTCCTCGTCATGGATGCCGGGATACGGGGACAGAGCCCCCTCCCCGTGGATATCAGCAGGGACCGTGTGGCAGAAGCAGCCAACAGCAGCCTTCACCACGTTCAGCATATCGGTCACGAGGGAAAGGCGCTGGATGTCATGATACAGGGGGCCATCCGATGCGCCGGCGACCTTTACGAAAAGGGTGAAATAGAGGGCGTCATAGAGATTGGGGGCTCCATGGGCACCACCCTCGGCACGGCCGTCATGCGGACGTTCCCGATAGGATTCCCCAAGGTCATGATCTCCACCATGGCCTCCAAAAATACACGCCCCTTTGTGGGGACCAAGGATATCCTGATGCTCCATTCCGTGTGCGACCTCTCCGGTATCAACCGAATCACTCGAAAGGTGATTCGGGAGGGGGGCCTGGCATTGGCGGGCATGGTAAAGGGAAGGAAAATCGAACAGGCTGAAACCCATCCCCTTGTTGTGCTCTCCACCCTCGGGACCACCGAGGCGTGTGCGGTGAGGGTGAGAGAGGCCTTAGAGAAAGCAGGAAAGGAAGTCGTTACATTTCATACAGTGGGTTCGGGCGGCGAGGCCATGGATCAACTGATCCGGGAAGAAGACGTGGAGATGGTGGTGGACCTGTCGCTCCACGAGCTGGGAGATAACCTGTTTGGCGGGGATTA
>JAUPKI010000260.1 GCA_030837545.1 Thermodesulfobacteriota bacterium
ACTTCAACGATTTTTTCCTCAATCTTCAAGGCGCTGCGGCAGGGGTGATGCTGGTGTACGGGTTTGCCGGGAAATCTGCCAAGGACAGGGAAGAGCAGAATGGCAAAAAACTGTTTTCAGCAAAACGTGTTCTTCAGGGGATTGGCGCGAGCATTGAATTGCGTTTTATTCTGGCCGTTCTGGTCATCGTACTGTTGCTGGGAGTCAGCGGCAGCGTGCGGCTTTCTCCGGAAACAGACGTGCCTCCCGGCGGGATAGCCTCCTTGGACGGAAGGAAGGTTTTTTATCTTGAGCGCAAACCCGGAATGATGGGGGGATGGAACGGGGGGATCCACAGGCCGCTATACTATGTGCTGTCTCCAATGGAGGGTGGCATGCTCCTCCTTGGCACATGGCTGGTCTTCACTTGCTTCGGCGTGGTGAGGAGGCGCTATCAGAGTTTTGGCTTTGCATATCTTGGAACAGAATGTTTCTTCCGGCCTCACTTTCTGCAGGGGGCGGATTCGGATGCGGGCATATCCCGGTTCGAAAGAGAGGAAAATCATGAGGATAATAGATCTTCGGTCCGACACCATCACACGGCCGACGCCGGCCATGCGGCGGGCAATGGCCGAGGCGGAGGTGGGGGATGACGTGTTCGGGGAAGACCCGACCGTCAACCGGTTGGAGGAAATGGCTGCGGAACGGCTGGGCAAGGAGGCAGGCCTCTTTGTGGTAAGCGGGACCATGGGAAATCTGGTTTGCCTGTTGACCCACTGCGGTCGGGGCGACGAGGTCCTCTTGGGCGACCGGTCCCATACCTTCGTTTACGAGCAAGGCGGAAGTGCCGCCCTCGGCGGTATCCATCCCCGGACCCTCCCCAATCAACCGGACGGCACCCTGGATCTGGTCCATGTGGAAGAGGCCATACGGCCGGACAATATCCACTTCCCGAGAACCCGGCTGATCGTGCTCGAAAATACCCACAACCGGTGCAGCGGGAGCCCGCTGACCCCTGAATATATGCGGGGGGTCGGGGAAATCGCCCGTCGGCATAGTCTGCGGATCCATGTGGATGGGGCCCGCATCTTCAACGCGGCTGTGGCCCTGGGCGTGGACGCATCGGATCTGGTCTCGGAGGCGGATTCTGTGACATTTTGTCTGAGCAAGGGGCTGGCAGCGCCGGTCGGTTCCCTGGTGTGCGGCAGCCGCGATTTTATCAGAGAGGCCCGCCGGGCCCGGAAGGTGGTCGGGGGCGGCATGCGCCAGGCCGGCGTGATTGCGGCCGCCGGCATTGTGGCCCTGACTGAGATGGTTGACCGTCTGGCTGACGATCATGCCAACGCCCGCCGACTGGTGGAAGGCCTGGTGGATGCCGAGGGCCTGTCGGTTGATCCGGGCAAGGTGCAGACCAATATCGTGTATATGAATATGACCCAGGACGGTCTGTTGTCAGCGGTTGTGGCTGAACAGTTATCCAGAGAGGGGGTTCTGCTCCTGCCGACCGGGCCGCGGCAACTGAGGGCGGTCACGAATTATCATACCAACGGCGATGACGTCGATTATGCCGCGGACGTCATCCGGAAGGTCATCAACAAGGGATAACCGCGCGATCCTTACTGTGATCGGAGAGACTCACGCCCTCTCTGGCGGCGGCACGGTCGGCAGCATCTCCTGGGGGTGCGTCAGCAGGAATTCCCCCTTTTCGATCCACTCCTTAAGTGTCGTTGCGATCTCGAGGGCCCTGATATAGGAAGAAATGGGGACCGTGGGAATCTCCTGACCATTAAAACGGATCAGACCGCTCTTCAGCTCCCCATAGCTCACCTGGCCCAGGCTTTTCGCCTCGCCCTGTGGATAGTCGTTCCCATAGTCGATGATCCGGGTGTAAATTTCTTCGTCAGAAACCCCGGTATAACGGGCCATATCCGCATTGAGGATAGGGATCGGCACACCCAAACCCATGGCAAGCGAACAGCCATATCCCAGGATGCTGACCCCCACGACCCATCTGGGATCCATCTCCTTCAGATTCCCCATGACCATGAGGGTGCCGGCCCCGCTCAAGGGAACGCCGTTTTTCCCCCGAGGGGCATGGGGATTGTGCTGGGTCCCAGGACCGATGACATGCCCTTTGGCGCCGCCCAGAAAGATCCGCGTGCCCAGACCGATCGTCAGGTAATAGGGGTCATTGAAAAGGGGGCTCAACTGCCCGGATGTGGCATAGTTGGCGTTTCCTCCGTTGGGCTTCAAGACCCCCATATAGGTATAGATGGTCTTACTGGTCAGATTGATGGCGCAATTGTAATTCTGGTAGCTGTTTCTGGGGTTCAGCAAAACCGCGTACGGCAGATCCTCGATGGTCACCTTCTTTCGGACCTCGCGGTTTGGATAGCAGTCGGTTCCATAGCCGGTGGCCTTCAACTCCACCTTTTTGCCTGCCACCAGGTCCTGGATCACATGCCCGCCCCCATATTTAAACTGTCCCGGATGAACCCTGTTCAGGGGATCGTCTTCGGAGGGCTCCGTAGCGCCAATATATATGTCCACAGCCGCAATGCCGGCATAGGCAGGAACGTCGTTCAACCACACCTGAGAGGCCTTGATGCCGGGTTTGGTGTGCCCGAAGTTGATGAAGGCCCCGGACGAACACATGGGAGAGAAGGTCCCGGTGGTGACCACATCAATTTCACGGGCCGCCTTTTCAGCGCCCTTTTTCTTGACGATGTCCGTCATCTCATTGGCCGTGACCACAACGACAGTGCCCTGTTTGATCTTCCGGTTTATTTCATCGATTGTTCTGGAAAATGTCTTCTTTGCCATCCCTCATGAACCTCCCATCCCCGTGAAACTGAGTGCTGGTTGCCTGCCTCCCCGGCTTGACAGAGACCCGAAACAGGACCAGAAAGTGGTGCGCTAAAGGAATCAAGTGTCAGGCCAACATATCCCTTCATCTCTCAACCCTATGCATTCGCAAAAAGTTATCGATTTCTTGTCCAGATAAGATTGCACCCGTTTTAAAAGGGTTTTTGAGAAAATACATGATACGGCTTATGGGTCCCTTTAACAAGCAAAAGTTCGACATCCCTTCGAGATGGAGAGATGTTTTGTAGCTATGCAGATGGCCGATGCTCTTATCATGGCCGCCGGACGCGATATGCCACTCACTCTAACCTTAGGCTCGCTGCACGGTTCTGAAGTCTCCTTGCCGTGCATAACCGTCAGAAAAGGAGAATCGCCGAAGCGTGGCGACACCTTCCTTGACTTTCAAGCCGCCTTGGGATAGGTTTGTCATAGGGGTTTTAACGGACGAATTTGGTGAAAGGATTGACATGAACCATCCGGCATTCATAAGGCTGGTTTTAAATGGCCGGTTTCTTCTCAGGTTGTGAACATGGAAAATAGCGTCACCATTGGTCAGTTGACCATCAGCGCCAGCGGCCCATTCTTTCTAATTGCCGGCCCCTGTGTCATAGAAGACGAAGAAACGACATTGCAGATAGCTGATTTCCTGAGAGAAACGGGTGATAAGCTCGCTATCCCAACCATCTTCAAGAGTTCGTATGATAAGGCCAACCGGACCTCGCTGGGTTCCTTCAGGGGACCAGGAATACAAAAGGGGCTTGAAATACTGCAGAAAGTCAAAGAAACCACCGGATTGCCGATACTTTCGGATGTCCACCGAATCCATGATGTGGAAATGGCCGCAGAGGTCCTTGACGTGATTCAGATCCCTGCCTTTCTCTGCAGGCAGACCGACCTGATCGTGGCCGCGGCCCGATCCGGTCGGCCGCTCAATATCAAGAAAGGCCAGTTTATTTCCCCCTATGACATCGGTCCTATCATCGATAAGGCGACGTCCTCTGGAAACCGGCGCATCCTCGTTACCGAAAGGGGGGCCTTTTTCGGCTACAACAACCTGGTCGTGGACATGCGGTCCATTGCCGTTTTGAAGGGATTCGGCTTTCCCGTGGTGTTTGACGCAACGCACAGCGTGCAGCTTCCAGGGGGCCAGGGGACCTGCTCAGGCGGCCAAAGGGAGTTTGTCGGCCCCCTATCCAGGGCAGCCGTCGCAGCCGGGGCCGACGGCGTTTTCATGGAGGTCCATCCGAATCCCGACAGAGCCCTGTGCGACGGACCCAATTCGCTCCCTCTCTGCGACGTTGAGCGGTTGCTCCAAATGCTCAAGGACATCCATGGTCTGGTGAGATGCTAAAACACCCTTTCGTTGAGGGAAACCTGGTCTTCTTTAACGTCTTTAAGGGTGCAACCACGGAACCCGCCTGACTCGACAGCAACCATGCGAAGACGTGAGGAAACGCAGTTGTGGAAAGGACGGAAAAAATTAAATTGCTGTTTGTCGATGTGGACGGCGTCTTGACAGACGGCCATATCACCATGAATGAAAGGGGAGAAGAAATCACATCGTTTCACGTAAGAGACGGGCTGGGATTGAAGATGCTGATGTCGGCAGGCATTGAGGTGGTGATCATTACCGGCCGAACATCGGGGGCGGTCATCCATCGGGCCAAGGAACTGGGCATTACGGATCTCTATCAGGGGGTTGCAGATAAGGGGGCCCTGTGCAGGCGGATTCTCGAAGAGAAAGGGATCCATAAGAGGGAGACAGTCTGCATTGGGGATGACCTTCCTGATCTGGCCATGTTTAAGGAGGCGGGACTTTGTCTTGCTGTTGCCGATGCGGCTGAAGAGGTCCGTCAACGGGCTGATTTTGTGACTTGCACCCGAGGGGGCCATGGCGCGGTGAGGGAGGCCTGCGAATGGATATTGAAACAACAGGGAAAATGGCCCAAAAACGGCTTTACAGAACTCACCGGAGGTTGATATAATACCTCTGATATTTTTATGAAAATTCTTCTTAAGAGACATTGGCCCCTCCTGGGTTTAGGGGCGTTTTTGCTCGTTGTTGCCTTTTACCTTGCGAAATCGGGGAAAGAGCTGGTCAAGACAACTGCGCTGCTGAAAGATATGGTTTCGGGCGAGGGTCTCAAGCTCAGGGATATCCATTATCGCCAGGACGACCCGGAAGATAAAGTGAAATGGGTGCTCGATGCGGAGGAAGTTCAGTTCTCAGAAGACAAGAAAACCGTCAAGTTCCAAGACTTTGACCTGAAGGTTGACCCCGAGGGAAGACCCGGTTTCAAGCTGAGCGGAAAGTGGGGAAATTATTCCAAGGATTCCAATACGATTGAGCTGTGGGGAGAGTTGAAAGGCTTCTACGGCGACAACTATCAGATTTTTACGGAGTATCTGCTGGTCAGCGACAACCTCGGGCATTTGAGCACTGAACAGCCGGTCGAGATATCCGGGCCATTCTTTACGGTCAAAGGGCGAGGCCTCTTTGCAGATTTGTCCAATCAAACGGTCAAGATATTATCAGACGTCACCACTACCCTGAAGGGGAACCGGAAACTGAATGAATAGATTCAGATACGCCTTGATCCTATGTCTCGGGCTCCTTTCGTTGGCGCTGTCGGGGGTCAACTCTGCTCGATCGGAGATGCCCATCAACAAGGGTCAGAAGGCCGGTCAAGGGGCGATGGTCATCCATTCCAACACGCTGGAAGCGGATGACAAAAAGGGGGTTGTCATATTCACAGGAGAGGTGGAAGCGAAACGAGACGATTTCACCGTATACTGCCACAACATGACGGTTTACTATGAGAAATCCCCTGCCAAAGAGGGGACCGAAGAAGTTGCAGCCCGAATAGAGAAAATTGTGGCCATCGGGAATGTAAGAATCGTTCGCGCAGAGGGCGGCACTGCCACCGGTGAAAAGGCGGTATATTATCAGCAGGATGAAAAGCTGGTCCTTACCGGAAAACCGGTGGTGAAACAGAAGGACAATTCGGTGGAGGGAGACCGTATTACCCTCTTTTTGAAAGAGAATCGAAGTGTCGTAGAAAGCTCATCAGACAAGAAGGTGAGGGCCGTGATCTTTCCCACAAAGGACAAGGGGCAGGGCCTTTGACCGTGGCAAATGATACGCTCCAGGCAGAAGGCCTGGTCAAGGTTTACAGCGGAAAGCGGGTTGTCGATGGCGTCACCATTGTGGTCGAGCGACAGCAGATTGTGGGACTCTTGGGACCCAATGGCGCCGGCAAGACCACCACCTTTTATATGATGGTTGGGCTTACGCAACCTGATGAGGGGATGGTATTCCTGGGCGGAAGCGACATCACTCAGGATCCCATGCATCGCAGGGCCAGGAAAGGGATCAGCTATCTGGCCCAGGAACCCTCGGTATTCAGGAAATTAACGGTGGAGCAGAACCTCCTTGCGATCCTGGAGCTGCTGGAAGTGCCCTCCCACGAAAGGCAATTGCGACTGGGGAAGGCCCTCACCGAGCTTGGCATTGCCCATCTGGCCCACCAGAGGGCCAATTCCCTCTCCGGCGGAGAACGCCGACGATTGGAGATATCCCGCGCCCTGATTACAGACCCACGGTTCATGCTGCTGGATGAACCGTTTGCAGGAATAGACCCGCTGGCCATCAATGACATCCAGCAGATCATCAGACAGTTGAAAGAGCGAGGCCTCGGCGTCATTATTTCGGACCATAACGTCCGGGAAACACTCAGCGCCTGCGACACCGCTTATATTATTAACCAGGGCAGAATCATTGAGCACGGTCCCCCGGGCACGATTGTAAGCAGCGACATCGCCCGAAGCGTCTACTTGGGAGACAACTTTAGTTTATGAATCCGTTATGGCATTAGAATTAAGACAATCACTGGGCCTTGCTCAGCAGCTTGTGATGACCCCCCAGTTGCAGCAGGCCATCAAACTCCTTCAGCTTTCCAGGCTTGAACTCCTTGAAACCATTTCACAGGAGATTGAAGAAAACCCTGTTCTGGAAGAACTGACGGCAGGGGAGTCCGATCACGACGAGGAGAAAGACGACGGGAAAGACGAGCCGATCCGGGAGACTCCCGAAATCTCTGAGGTGAGGGTGGAGGAAAGGGCCCGGGATGATGTGGACTGGGAGACCTATATCACGGAATACAATACCGGGTGGGCCGAAACCCAATACGAGGAAAGAGAGATCCCCAGTTTTGAGAATATCACCGACACCAAGACAAATCTTCCCGACCACCTGACCTGGCAGCTCAATATGAACAGCCTTGACAATGACCAGAGGGAGATCGGAATTCACATCATAGGGAATCTGGATGAAGACGGCTATCTGGATATTTCCCTGGAAGAGATTTCCGAGATGACGGGCCATTCTCCTGAAAAGGTGACAGAAACGCTTTGTCTCATCCAGAATTTCGATCCAGTAGGAGTGGCCGCACGGGACACACAAGAATGTCTGCTCATCCAGGCCAGATTTCACAGTCTCGAGGGCACCCTCGTAGAGCGCATTATCATGGATCATATGAAGGAGCTGGAAAACAGGAACTATGATAAAATTGCGAGCACCCTTTTCCTGTCCCTTCAGGATGTTATTTCTGCGCTGTCGGTTATTCAGACCCTGGATCCGCGGCCCGGAAGGGTTTACGCAAACGAGGAAACCATCTATATCACCCCGGACATCTATGTCTTTAAGGTTGGCGATGATTATGAAATTGTACAGAACGAGGACGGATTGCCCAAGTTAAGGATTAGCGGGTATTATAAGCAAATTCTCCAGAACAAGATCCCTATTTCGGAAACCACAAAGACGTACATTCAGGAAAAGATGCGATCCGCGGCATGGTTGATAAAGAGCATTCACCAGCGTCAGCGGACCCTGTTTCGAGTGACCGAGAGCATCGTCCGTTTTCAGAGAGAGTTCCTCGACAAGGGGATTGCTTATCTCAAACCCCTCGTGCTCCGCAATGTGGCAGAGGATATCGAGATGCACGAGTCTACGGTGAGTCGGGTCACCACCAACAAGTATGTGTATACGCCGCAGGGCCTTTTTGAGCTGAAATTCTTCTTCAACAGCGCCATCAGCAGGCTTGACGGAGAGGCCCTTGCATCCGAAAGCGTGAAGGAACAGATTCGTAAACTCATCAAGGGTGAAGACAAGGCCAGACCCTACAGCGACAAAGAGATTGAAAAGATGATGAATGGACTTAACATTGATGTGGCGCGCCGTACCATTGCCAAATATAGAGAGGGAATGGGCATTCTCCCATCGAGAAAACGAA
The DNA here is from genome assembly GCA_030837545.1 of Thermodesulfobacteriota bacterium. Lineage (GTDB taxonomy): Bacteria > Desulfobacterota > DSM-4660 > Desulfatiglandales > Desulfatiglandaceae > AUK324. The sequence continues at coordinate 8,136 of JAUPKI010000260.1, forward strand.
GGGATCCCTTATCGAAATAGGGCCCGTCAGGATGCCAACGCATGGGGATCCATGCCTTTTCGGAGAATGCCAGTTTATTTTCTCCATGATGGTGCTTAGGGTTGAAAGTCCATCTACCGTGGGCTTTTGACGCTCCATTATCCACTCCTTGACCCTTAATCTGGAGGAAGCCTTATGGAAATTACGGTGACATTCAGGCACACGGAACCTATTGAAAGTCTTCGGGCGTACGCCGAAGAGAAGGTGTCCAAGATCAAAAAATATCTGGACGTCCCCCTGGAAGCCCATATTGTGTTGACTGTTGAGAAATTTCGACATATAGCAGACGTGACCCTCAGCCTGAACGGAACGCCGATAAAGGCGGTTGAAGAAACCGGGGATATGTATTCGGCCATTGACCAAGTAATGGACAAGATTGAAAACCGGGTCAAAAAACATATTTCCAAGATCAGGAGTCACCGGCAGGAAGGCACCAAAACCGAACCCGAATCGGTGAACGACGAGGCCATGGATGCCTCGGGGGGGCCCCATGAGGAGCCTACCATTGAGGTCGAAAAGATGTTCGCCAAGCCGATGGACCCGGAAGAAGCGGCCATGCAACTTAATCTGATGAAAGAGGATTTCCTGGTTTTTAGAAATGCCAAGTCAAGGGAAATCAATGTGATCTATAAACGGGGCGACGGTAATCTGGGGCTGATTGAACCCGAGTATTAGCGACGCCTCAATGACCGGTCGCTCAGGCGAGATGGCGACGTGCAAGTATGAGCGTAGGGAATTCGGGATGAGACATCGCCTTAAAGCCCACAAAGGAAAACAGTAAGGGTTCACGGGTTCAAGGTTCAAGGTTAAGGACAGGGCGAAATTAAAGTCCCAAACGTCTTCCAAATCCCGCTGGAAAGCGGGACTGACTTCGCAAAAACGGCGTGTTCTTGGCCGTCAATCTCCGTATGGGAGACGATCAATCCGGGTGCCTCACATGTGAATAGGCCAAGAAATCAGATCCGGGTACAAAATTGCAGCCTTGAAACCTGAACTTTTGAACCCGTGAACGGTTGCCTGTTGTTTTTGCTTCACTGGGGTGCCTTGGTGTGATATACTTTTAAGCTTATCTTGCCGCCTTGGGGTATAAGGGTTTACGAATTCATCAAGCGGGATGACGACTACACAACGCCCGAATTGCCTGTAAAAGAGATCTGTTACGGGCAACTCACCATCGGACGATCGGATTTATATTATGAAACTATCCGAAATCATTACTATTGACAAAATTATACCCGAACTCAGGGCAAAGGACAAAAAGGGTGTTTTGGGAGAACTGGCTGAGGTGATTACCAGTCATCATCCGGGCATCGACAAGGGAACCCTCGTCAAGGTCCTCGTCGAGAGGGAGCACCTTGGGAGCACGGGCATCGGCGACGGCGTGGCCATCCCTCACGGTAAATTAAATACCGTCGGGAGTCCTATCGTGTCATTTGGGAGGAGCAAACGAGGACTCGATTTCGACTCTATGGATGGCCAGCCTGCCTATCTCTTCTTCCTTCTTCTGGCCCCTGAAAATTCTTCCGGCGTACACCTGCAGGTGCTGACGCGTATAGCGAAGATGTTGAAAAAGAGCGCTTTCAGGAAAGAGCTGATGCAGGCCGAAACAAGAGAAGATCTGTATCGGACGATCATTCAATCCGATGAGGAGACGTAGCTGATGGTGGACAGCGCGTCGCGATCCGTAACGAAGACATCCAACGAACTGCCGAGGTTTGTATTAGGCTGATGATCGGACTCCTGATTATTTCGCACTGTGAGCTGGGAAAGGAATTCCTGAATGCGGCTGAACTGATTGTGGGACGGCTGGAAGCAGCCGATTTTATTTCCATCACCCAGACCACGGAGTGTCAAGAGATACTCGAAGAGATCTCCAAAAAGATACGGTCGCTCAACCAGGGGCAAGGGGTTCTGGTGCTTACCGATATGTTTGGGGGTACGCCCTCTAACCTCAGTCTTTCCTTTTTGAATGATGAGAAGGTCGAGGTCTTGACAGGCGTCAATCTTCCCATGGTGATTGCCATTTCCAATGACCGGGATCGATTGACATTGGCTGAGTTAGGTGAAAAGGCCCAGCAGGCAGGAAAGCGGAGCATCACGTTGGCTCGGAAATTGCTTGAGACCACGTGATCTCCCTGTTGCCGGTTACCCGAGAGAATTTTCCAAGATTCCAGAGGGATCTTATTTTTATAGAGCGAAGTTCGTTTTCCTCGCCCTGGGATGTGAACAGCTTTTCAAGTGAGATCGACCGGGAGATTTCTCATTTTTGGGTAGCCACCATCGATGATGTTCTGGTGGGATATATCTGTTTCTGGATCTTTGCAGGTGAAGTCCATTTACTGAATGTAGCCGTACGCAAGGCCTGCCGAAGAAAGGGCCTGGGCCGGCAGCTCCTGTCTAAAATGCTTAAAGTGGGGAGCGGTGAAGATGCAGAAACGGCATGGTTAGAGGTTCGGCCTTCGAACCTCGCAGCGAGGTCACTGTACAGGGAGGTCGGTTTCAAGGAAGTGGGCCGCAGGCCGCGGTATTATACCGATACCGGTGAAGACGCTATCCTCATGTCCATGCCGCTGCACGATGATCGAAATATTGCAGGATTCAATGGGGAAACGTCTGGAAAGCACCCTTAATTTTCTTACCGGAAGCCACGGGTTCCCGGCATATTGCGGATAAGGAGGGAGAAGATGTCTCTTAAAGTGGGTATAAACGGTTTTGGCAGAATCGGAAGGATGGTCTTCAGGGCAGGGATTCACAACTCCGAGATTGATTTTGTTGCGATCAATGATCTCACCGACCCCGCAACTCTGGCCCATCTGTTGAAATACGACTCTGTGCATGGAGTTCTCAGGGCTGAGATCTCAAGCACAGAGAAGTCCCTTATCGTTGACGGAAAAGAGATCGAGATATTCACTCAGAAAAACCCCGCTAACCTTCCCTGGGGCGATCTCGGGGTTGAAACGGTCTTTGAATGCACCGGCCTTTTCAGAGACCGGGAAAAGGCCGCTGGACATCTGGAGGCGGGCGCCAAAAAGGTCATTATCTCGGCGCCTGCTAAAGGCCCGGACATCACCATCGTCATGGGGGTCAATGATAACGAGTATGATCCTAAAAAACATCATATTGTTTCCAACGCCTCCTGCACCACCAATTGCCTCGCCCCCCCGTGCAAGGTGCTGCTGGATAATTTCGGGATCGAAAAGGGGCTCATGACCACAACCCACTCCTACACCGGAGATCAGAGGCTCCTGGATTTCCCCCACAAGGATTTGAGGAGGGCGCGGGCCGCAGCGCTCTCCATGATACCGACAACCACCGGCGCGGCCAAGGCCGTTGCCCTGGTCCTTCCCCAGTTGGAAGGGAAACTGAACGGCCTGGCCATCCGGGTGCCCACGCCCAATGTATCGGTCGTGGACCTGGTCGCCCAATTGAAAAAATCGGTCACGGTGGATGATGTCAACCAGGCGATGAGACAGGCGGCTGAAACCCATCTTAAAGGGATCCTGGCAGTTAGCGACGCCCCCCTGGTTTCCATTGATTTCAACGGAACGTCTGTTTCGTCCACCATCGACGGGCCGTGCACCATGGCCATCGGGGATATGGTCAAGGTTCTGGCCTGGTACGACAATGAATTCGGCTACTCCAACCGGATGGTCGATCTGGCCGTCCATATGGCGCGCCGTCGCTAACATCCATGTTTATCTGGGAGCAGGGAGGACATCCTCCCGCCCGATAGGGAGTGAATGGGCCGATGATGTTTCAAAGAACGGCAATGATCGCCGGCAATTGGAAGATGAACCCGCGCCATTCTGACGCAGAGGCGCTGGTCAAGACGATTGCACAGGGCATCGAAGGTCTTGAAGGGGTCGACGTCCTGGTGGCGCCCCCGTTTACCCACCTGGCGCTGGTGAGGGAGGCCATTGGAAGCGCCCGAATTTTTCTGGGTGGACAGAACATGCACTGGGAAATGAGCGGGGCCTTCACCGGCGAGATATCCGGGAGGATGCTTCAGGAGGCCACCTGTACGCATGTCATCCTGGGACATTCTGAAAGGCGGATCCTTTTCAACGAAACGAGCGAAACCGTCGATCTCAAGGTCAGGGCCGCGACATTCCTGGGCCTGATCCCCATCGTATGCGTCGGTGAGACCCTTGAAGAAAGGGAGGCCGGGCAGACCTTTGAGGTGATCCGAGCGCAACTTGATGCGTCATTTCACAACTTCAAGGCAGATCAATTGATGCGGCCTTCCACCATCCTGGCATACGAGCCGGTGTGGGCGATCGGAACCGGCCGAACTGCAACCCCCGCTCAGGCGCAGGAAGTGCACCGATTTATTCGGGAATGGATCGAGAATACCTTCAATACGGGCACCGCAGCCCAGGTACGGATCCTCTATGGCGGCAGCGTAAAGCCCGAAAATATCGCCGATCTCATGTCCGAGCCGGATATTGACGGGGCGCTTGTCGGCGGGGCAAGCCTGAAAGGCGATTCATTCGTTCAGATCATTCGTTACGGCAAGGCGTAATTGGGGCTGTTTTTGGGGCAAGGGTTCTCACAGGTTCCGGGTTTCCCGCTCCAGCGGGGAACCTTTGAACCCGTGAACGGGTACTTTTTTTGTTGCAAAATGATTGGATTTGATTAAAATGCTTGGATTGCCATCCATCCTGGGGTGGCCGTCTGGAACCCACTGAAGACATGAACATTACATCGGTGGCAACGCTCCCCTAAAGGCGAGGCGTGTTGCCGGAAAGAGACAACTCAATGGTACCTGTCATTGTTATCCTGCATGTTTGCATATGCGTGGCATTGATCCTGATTGTACTTTTACAAAAGGGAAAGGGCGCCGGCATGGGTGCGGCCTTTGGAGGGTCCAGCCAGACCGTTTTCGGGAGCGCTGGCGCCACCACCCTCCTCCATAAGGTGACGACCATTGTCGCCGTGGTATTTATGCTGACTTCTCTGGGGCTCTCATTTCTATTTAGCCAGGGAGGCAGATCTTCCGTCATGGAAGATGTCACACCCGTGCAAGTGCCGGCAGCAGAGACAGGCTCGGCCCCGGCGCCAACGCCCGCGCCTGGCAGCGCAACTGAGACGAAACCGTAACACGGACCTATTTGCCGAAGTGGTGGAATTTGGTAGACACGCTATCTTGAGGGGGTAGTGGGCCACGCCCGTGCGGGTTCAAGTCCCGCCTTCGGCACCAAATAAAATCAATAAATTACAAAACCTCTGTAATTCTTAGCCTTTAATTATAGGGGTTTTCTTTTGCCTCAAACTCAAAACCCGCATTGGAACCATCTCCCGGCATAATCTCTCTTCCAATTCCCATCTCCTGGCTAACATGAATGAGCGGCCGTCCATCGGCTTGACAAATTGGATATTGTCGATGGTGCTCGGGTCGATGAAGCGCCTGTGCGTGTCGCCGGCGATGATGAATTTGCCAGATGTATTGACACTGGTATTGATACCGGTTATCCTAAAACGAAATATCAACTTACAAAAGGGGTATGATGGATGGGGAGCGTGAATACAGGGACCCGTGCTTTAGGACCGATTTGATCCTGAATGCGTTTTCTGGCATCCCGGCTATCTGGGTTCTCGTGAGAGATGTCCTCCTCCCAAAACGATTCAATAAGATAATGGCAGACATCGGAATCATCGTACCCGATTCGTATGGTTACGGGGCTAAACTCGGATATGTCTTTATGGACATCTGAAAGCCTTAAATCCCGCGCAACCCTCGGAACCTGAGAACCCGTTATATCCCCAACCAATGAACTTTCCCCTCAATGAAGAGATCCTTTGTAGGATATCGTTTGTTTTGGTTGCTTACACATGTGGTATGTGGTAGAGATGGTCACAATCTTGGGAATCAGGCGCGCACAACATATCGTGGCGGTAAGAGGGACAGTCTGAATTCATAGTTCTGGGTATAAGTAAGGCATATCCCCGTATTTCGTATGATTGTGCCTCATGGCAGGTTTCTGAAATTTTTGGTGTTACTGAATCGTTGAGATATTTAGATGGTAGCCTGACTGGCTTTATCATGACTCGCAATCGCTCTTTTATCAGAAAAACCATCGCCATTGCTCCAATCAAATGGTTTGCAGTAGTTGTTCTATTTTCTTCTTTTTTGGCATGATCAAGAAGCCTGGCGACGTCTCTACCTAAATGCCCCCGCTGGGTCAACATCTTCATCTGTCCACTCCTAATCCCAGGCACATCTCCACAAGGCTGGACCGCGGGATTTACCTTGACCCCTAAGGCCATTTCTACCATACTCCCTCCAGAAACAGGGAGTTTTGCCGCTTGTGTTGAATGACATGCCTTGGAAAGGTTGCATATGGAACCAGGTCAGATAAATATAGCGTCGCCGGAGAGTGAAAAAAAGAGCCGGTGGGGACGAAATCTTATCATCGTTATCCTTTTAGCTGCCGTAGCAAGCGCGCTCACCTATTTTCTGGTTACACGCTATTTATTTCCGAGGCAGTTTCACCCCGTGGAATTGAGTTCAAAGGAGACGGAGGCCCTGGATGCCAAACTCCGCCGTCTGGATCCGATACAGGGCCGGGCGGGTGAGGCCAAAGGGACAGTGCCGCTCAAACCCGAGCGGTATGACGAATCAGGAGCCAACCGGGAGATCTCTTTCACCACCCGTGAGATCAATGCGATCCTGGCCAGGAATACCGATCTCGCCCAAAAGGTCGCCATCCATTTATCAAAAGACATGGCGAGCGCCAAGCTCTTGATTCCCCTGGATCCTGATTTGCCATTTTTTGGTGGCAAAACCCTGAAAGTGACCGCCGGGCTAGAGTTGCGCTATGCCGACCAAAAACCCGTGGTAACGCTAAAGGGGATCAGCATCTGGGGCGTTCCTCTGCCCAATGCCTGGCTCGGCGGGATCAAAAATGTCGACCTTGTACAGGAATTCGGCATGGAAAAAGGCTTTTGGAGCACTTTCGCAGCGGGTGTGGAATATATCCAGATCTCGGATGGCCGTCTGACACTCAAGCTGAAGGAATAGGCACTTTTCCCTGCCACCTGTTCCGCTGCGGACAGCGCATTTGAAACAGACTGCCAACAGAGCTCTAATCAAACGGTTTGAGAATGCAACTCGTTTCAGCGGCAGTCAGACCCAATCTATCGAGATACGTATGCGCCAACAAAGGTCACGTATAACCCAGCGATTTAACCCCTGAGTCACTTAACCCTTCTGTAATAGTATTCGGTAATGCCGGATGATAGGTTTCTTAACCACCGGGACGATCTTAGGCCTCTCAGCGGGTATTGCACCCGGGCCTCTTCTCGCCCTTGTAATATCAGAAACGCTCCGGCACAACATGAAAGCGGGCATCAAGGTTGCCCTGGCCCCCATCATCTCAGATTTTCCGATTGTCACTTTGACCCTATATATATTGGCAAAGCTGTCGACCTTTAATATCATATTGGGGACAATTTCATTTTTGGGAGGCTTTGTCCTCTTATATATGGGTTACGAAAGCCTCGTTACAAAAGGAGTAAACCTAACTTTCCAGAACCTCAAGCCCCAATCCCTTAGGAAAGGTATAATCGTCAACGTATTGAACCCCCATCCGTACCTGTTCTGGATAACTATCGGTGCGCCTACCACAATTAAGGCATGGGATCAGAGTGTCTCTGCAGCCACGGCGTTTATCGTCAGCTTTTATTTAACGCTGGTTGGATCCAAGATTTTATTGGCAGTACTGGTGGGAAGATATAAATCTTTTTTAGCAGGCCGTTTTTATAAATATACAATGCGAATTTTAGGCCTGATACTTATCGCTTTTGCGCTTGTTCTTTTTCGGGATGGAATGAATCTGATAGGATTTTAGGCTTCAATACAGAAACCAAAGGCCCTGACCAGAGATGGAATCAGTATCTCAGCTTTCGCTGGATCTATCGGATAAGGAAGGAAAAGAAGATGTCTTCAAAAGAAAAGCTTGTTATTACCGCTGCGATCACCGGCAGTCGTATCATGAGAGAAAAGGCGCCTTATATCCCCTACACCCCAGAAGAGATCGTACAATCATCTATGGAATGTTGGCGCGCCGGCGCATCGATCGCCCATATACATGTCAGGGATCCTAAAACTGGATTCGGGACTCAAGAAATCGAACTTTTCCAAAGGGTGGTCACGCCCTTGCGGGAGAAAACCGACCTGGTTTTGTGCCTGACAACATCGGGAATCCCTGGTCGTAATCTCCCCTATGAGCAGCGCCTGGCTCCCCTTGATTTGAGGCCAGAACTGGCCTCTTTCGATGCCGGATCGATTAACCTGGGTGATGGTGTCTTTAATAACCCCCCCGACTTCTTGGATGCTGCTGCTCGGACGATGAAGGAGAAAGGGGTCAAGCCGGAGATTGAGGTATTTGATTCCGGAATGCTTGTTACGGCCCTTCGGATGCGAGACGATGGCAAATTGTCGGACCCGCTTCATCTTCAATTTGTGCTCGGTACCCCGTGGGGTGCGTCAGCCACCCCGAAAACCTTGCTATATCTTTATGAACTTATGCCAATTGACGCAACGTGGTCCGTCACTGGGATCGGAAAAGGACACTTAGCGATGTCCATGATGGGACTCATAATGGGAGGGCATATCAGGGTCGGAATGGAGGACACCATATATTACGACCAAGGAATACTGGCTCAATCCAATGCTCAATTTGTGGAGAGGATTGCACGGATATCTCACGAATATGGCAGAGAGATAGCCTCACCAAGAGAAACTAGAGAAATACTGAAATTGAGAAGGCTTTAATGGAGAAATTGGTAACGTTCAAAACTGTTGGCAGCTGCATTTTTTGATAGAAAGCCCGAGTTCTCACAGTCTTGGAATTCCAGATTGAATTCATACCAGTGTCTCATTTAATGAAACCACCATACCATCGTGATATACAAGGAGGGATAGGCGTGCAACGAAAACGCTGCTGGATATGTTTTACTCTTGCTCTTTTGGTCAACCTGTTCTTTTTCTGCTCCGGATCTCAAGCGGCGGTGATCAAGGATGATGAATCTGCCAAGCACGGAGAGGACGCGTCGAAATACCGTGTTGTCGATACCTACGAATTCCCTGGGTTCAAGCTGATTCAGTTCGAATTGCCGACCCTTTCCATCTATTCCTACATGCTCGTCAGCGATGGCAAGGCCCTGGTGGTGGATCCGGTCAGGGATACCTCCGTGTTCCTGAATACGGCCAAAGAGGAAGGTTCAAAAATTATTGGCGTATACCTGAGCCACTCCCATGCGGATTTCGTGGCAGGACACATGGAAATGAAAAGGGCGGTTAACTGCCCCATCTATCAGAGCCATAAAAGCGGGGTCAAGTATCCCATGGAGGCCCTCAAAGAGGGATCCTCCATTCGGGTGGGGAAGGCCACGGTCAGTTTCATAGAAACCCCAGGACACACCCCGGACGGCATGTGCGGTCTGGTCTATGGCCCTAACCCGGATGTGCCGGACCTCATGTTCACCGGCGATGTGCTCTTTGTGGGGAGCGTGGGGCGCCCCGATCTCCTCGGCGAAACCGTGTCAGCGGCTTGGTTGGCCGCGGCCTTCTACGATTCCTGGACCAACAAGATGTCGAAGCTGGCCGACACCGTCCGCATTTTTCCGGCCCACGGTGCCGGCTCCCTCTGCGGCGCCCATCTCTCGGACCACCCCTACAGCACCATTGGTGAAGAAAAGCGGTCCAACCCTTATCTTAAGCACAAAAGCCGAAGTGAATTTGTCGCCAGCCTTATCCAGGATCTTCCCGAAGCGCCCCAGTACTTCCAATACAATGCGGCCCTGAACAAGAACGGCCCGCCCCTCATTGACTGGAATAAGGATTTGCCTCCCGAGAAGAAGCCCGATTCTTCCTTGATGGACCCAGAGAAGGCCTATGTGGTCGACGTCCGTGAGCCAGACACCTATGCAGCAGGACATATTCAGAAATCGGTGAATATTCCCCTGAGGGGCCGGTTTGAAACCTGGGTCGGGACGATGGTACCGTGGGACGCAAACTTGATCCTCGTTGGCAGCAAGGAGGAATTAAAAGAGTCCCTCTTCAGACTTCATCGGATCGGTTACATCCCGGAGATCATCACCCTGGACGCCTGGAAGAAGGCGGGCCAGCCCATGAAGGAGGGCAACCCCATCACCCCGGAGGAGCTGTACCGAATGATGCAGGATGGAAGCGCCCCGCTGATCGTCGACGTGCGTCTTCCATCCGAATGGATGGCGCTCAGGATCGGGACGGTGCTGAACCTTCCCCTCAACCGCCTGGCCGATCTCTCCAAGAAGCTCGACCCCGAAGCACCTGTAGTGGTCGTCTGCAACTCCGCATACCGTTCCAGTATGGCCGCAGGCATTTTGGAAAGAAAGGGCTTTAAGATGCCCAGGAATCTCAAAGGGGGTAGCCAGGCCTGGATAGAGGCTGGGTTGCCGGTCTATGAAGCATCCGCACCCAAGGCCACAGCAGACGCCGTGGCCCCGGCAAAGGCGGTGCCTACTCGAAAATCGAGCAAACCCCTGGTCAGAGAGGAAGGGTGTTAATCCCGATTCGTTTCATCCCTGATTGAATTCGGGGACATCCATAAAGTATTTGAAATCCATTTTCTTGATAATACATCCTTCCCTGCATGGAATTATCTGCCCAAGGATGGCTTTCCTGAAGAGACAAATGGCAGTTATCTCACGTTTTCGAGGCGACTGAATCTTTGAGATATCCAGATGGTAGGTTCTGTGGCACGCAAACATTGACCCTCCTTACGATGCCCCCGTTCGTGATAACCAGAACTGGAGAATCAATCCAGATTCAATCAAAGAATTTGGAGGGTTTTAAAATTGGGTTGTGACCGGATTTGACAAAGTTGCCTGCAATATTACGTGTATATCAGGGCATAGCCGTAGGGTCAGTTATCGCTTAAAGCGACCAGTTTCCATTGACTTCTGAATCAGCGAGGTTTAAATACCAAAGTGGGAACAAGCCATCAAAGTCAACAACGCCCGGACATCGCTGAGCCTGAACGGAAGGAGATCATAAGGAAATTCGGATGCAAGATGTGAGAGGAGCTCAAAATGGAAGAAAGTTTGCGTGACCCAGGATCATGGATTGAAGGGATCATTCGGGATTTCCTCAAAGGCTCTCCGGACAACACCCTTCAGGACCCTACAGGTGAAAAGGCATTCGAAGATATGATTGTCGGATTTTCCAGTGGGGATGACCCCCTTTTCGATGCCTATAAGGAACATGTGGGACCTTTTCACTGGACGCCCTGGGAGATATTCACCCGTACCTTTCCTGAGAGGGTCGCAGCCCCGGACGAGCTTACGGTTATTAGCTGGATCCTCCCTCAGAGGGAGGCAACCAAGGCGGATAACAGGAAGGAGGAGAGATACCCTTCTGAACGTTGGGCCAGGGCACGGATCTATGGGGAGGAGGTCAATGTCAAACTACGCAAACAGGTGGTGGCTGTCCTCCGGGAAGCAGGGTATGAGGCTGTGGCGCCTATGCTCTCCCCGCAGTGGGAAAGAAAAAAATCAGATCGATTTACCTTTGCTTCCACATGGTCGGAAAGGCATGCCGCCTATGCCTCTGGTCTCGGGACCTTTGGGCTGTGTGATGGCTTGATCACACCCAAGGGAAAGGCCATGAGAACTGGCTCCGTGGTAACCCGTCTGAGGATTCCCCCGACATCGAGACCCTACACGGAACATCATGCGTACTGTCTTTTTTTCAAAGACGGAAGCTGTGGCGAGTGCATCGCGCGCTGTCCCGTAGGAGCCATCAGTAAGAGGGGCCACGACAAGCTGAAGTGTCTGAGCCATCTTAGACCCACAACAGCAGACTACGTGAAAGCGCGCTACCACTTTGACGGTTACGGCTGTGGCCTCTGCCAGACGAAGGTGCCCTGTGAGAGCGGGATACCGGAAGGTATCTTAACATCTTGAGACAGGAGGTCAACCTCATGGGAGAAGAAGTGTATAAACAACTATGCGAGACCATGGTCAGACGTGGCGGGAGGTATCCGGGCGTCGATATACCGGAATTCTACGAAATGGCCCGTGTCCTCTTCACCCCATCAGCAAGCAAGCTGAATTTTCTTCAATCTAATTCTGCTGCAATTTCATCCACCAATAAATTCCAGACAGGCTTCCATTTGTCCAGCGATTTCCGTTAGATATCTCAAATTTTCAGTGGTGCTGATTCTTTGAGATATCCAGATGATAACTCCTGTGGCGAACAAAGTTTGACCGACCTTATCACGGTCCCCGAATCGCTGATATCTATCAGAAAAAATCGCCAACATAGCCCCACTCAAACGGTTTGCAGTCGCCTGCAACCTGTGGTAAATTGATCACAAAAATCGGTCCATATTTGAATCGTGTCTTTTTCAAGTATAATCTTGGCAGTGTTGTTGAGGCCGGATCGAATTATTGCTGAGCTGCTATGCAGGACTTATGCAAGAAGTAGATAAATTATCCGAAAATCGAGGAGCGTCTTTTATGAGAATCCTTATCGTTGATGATGAGCTTGTTAGCAGGGAGAAGTTGGGAAAAATAATGGATAGCTTTGGGCAATGTATCGTGGTTGAAAATGGGGAAGATGCTTTACGAGTCGCCACATCTCAAAATCCTCCCGACCTGATACTCCTGGACATTATAATGCCTGGGATGGACG
>JAUPKI010000261.1 GCA_030837545.1 Thermodesulfobacteriota bacterium
GCATTTCAGCCCTGAAATTTGCAGCCCACAGGACGACATTTGTGCCAGCAGTCCTGCTTTACAACTGGATTTAGAAGGACGTTTGAGGTCTTCAATTGCGTCAGTGTCCTTAACCTTGAACGTTGAACCCGGAACCTGTGAACCCTTACTCGTGTACAAACTCTGCGAATACGCCGGCAGAGGACGGCTAAAGCTTTCTTCAGGGAAGCCGGTCCTGTCGGGCAGAAAGCAGGTCTTCCGCATTGCCGGTAATGATCGCGACCTGCGCGACATCATCGCACGGGCCGATGAAGACCTCGCTGGCCGGCCATTGCTCGTGACCGTCATGCATAACGGCAGACGGCTGCCGGCCGGGTGCGTCGATCTGGAATCCGCACGTCAATATGCGCAGGCGCAGATTCTCCGTCTGCCGGACCATGTCCGTACCATTACCCCCGCACGTCCACCCTATCCGGTAGAGGTGAGCCGGGCGTTGTCCCTGTACCAGAAGGCCCTGGAAGCTCAATTTGCAGGCGCTTGACCCACGCGTTTCGCGGTTTCAAGGCTTGCCACAGGTAAATGGAGGTGTGATATGACAACCATCGAGGAGTTGATCAAGCGCGGTGACGCCCTCATTATCGTTGATGTTCAAAAGGATTTTTGTCCCGGCGGCGCACTGCCCATTCCAGACGGCGAGACAGTGGTCCCTGTCCTGAACAAATGGATTGACGCTGCCGTCGCCCGGAACGTGCCGATCTACGCCTCACGGGATTGGCACCCTGTTGGCCATATGAGTTTCAAGGAGCGCGGCGGGCTCTGGCCGCCCCATTGCATCCAGGACAGCGACGGGGCCCGCTTTCATCCGGACTTGAATCTGCCGGGGGGCTCAATAAAGATCACGAACGGCGTAAGATTCGATAAGGATCAATACTCCGCATTCGATGATACGGGCCTTGCCGAGGAGTTGCGCAGGGAAGGCATTCACCGGTTGTGGGTGGGGGGGCTCGCCGAGGACGTATGTGTACTCGCGACCATACTGGATGGATGCAGAGAGGGTTTCGAGGTGACGCTCATTACGGACGCGACGCGACCCATCACACCGGAGGGCGGGGAATCAGCACGGAAAAAGATGCAAGACGCTGGCGCACGCGTTATTCAGACTGGATGAACCCTCCTGATTGCATGATGCAAACCGGGCCGGTCCGTGACGTCGCCGAGGCTTCATCCCGATGGTGTGATTCAGTTGCTTTTGACAGTTTCATATAATCCCCGTATGCTGCCAGGGTGTAGGTTCTGTCCAGGGCATCAACTCGGGGCTGGAATTCCGATATAAGGATTAAACGAGAAACGGTGTTGGCGAAAGAAATTCGGACAGGCCGGATCAAGAATTTTCAGCTATGGGTTGTTCGGTGTATTTGGCATAGACCTGTTCCCGGGTGATATGGAGTTCTTTTGCAATGTCGTGGACAGGCACATTGGCCAACATGAAGACTTCATGGGATGGAAAGATCCCGAAATAGTTGCTTGAACTATCATGGCTGAATCGTTATCCGCCAACATTTGCACTTCCAAACAGCTCAGACTTGTGGTATAGTTACTCCTCATTGCTGGAATCGCTCCTGCCTCGAACAGACGCGACACCTTTTCAAGGAATTGAGACAGAAGCTCCTATGACAGGGAAAATACTTATCATTGACACGGAAAATTATGAATTAAGGAGAGCTACAGACAGGAAATGAACGCCGCGAATAAGAAAAAAAGAGGACTGAATCGTCCCAAAACCTATGAAAACAATTGCGGAAAAGACCCTGATTTTTTTGCCAACCTATTCATTAACTCACCCATTGGCATTTATATCGCCCAGGATGGAAAATTCGCATTTCTCAATCCGGAATTTTTAAGGATTTCGGGCTATAAGGAGGAGGAGCTGCTGGGCTCCAGCTCATTAAATATCGTCCATCCTGAAGACAGGGAGATGGTCAGAACAAGCTCCATTCGAATGCTGAAGAGAGAAAGCATGAGCCCGTATGAACACCGGGTGATCAGAAAAGATGGTGAAATCAGGTGGATCATTGAGACGGTCACCTCCATTATGTATGGAGACCGCAGGGCCGCCTTGGGATATTTTATGGATAATACCCAGAGCGTACTTACCAAAGAGGCATTGGTCCTATCAGAGGACAAGTTCAAAAAGGTCTTCCGTTCCAGTCCGGACTGGTTTGTCATCAGCACCCTCGAGGATGGTTTTTATGTTGATGTGAACGAGGCCTTTTTGCGCACTACCGGTTATCAACGGCAGGAGGTGATCGGAAAGAGCTCGCGCGAACTGGGCATCTGGGTACAGCCCAAAAAGCGATCGGAGATGCTCGAAACCCTTCGAAAAGAAGGCGCCGTCAGAAATATGGAAGTTGAATTCCGGATGAAATCTGGAGAGATCCGTAATGTGCTCTGGTCGGCTGAAGCGATTGATTATGGCGATGAGAAATGCCTTATTGCGGTCACCCGTGATGTTACCGCACGCCATCGGGCCCAGCAGGAACAACTCAAACGGGAGAAGCTCCAGGGAATTTTGGAAATCGCAGGCGCCACATGTCACGAGGTCAATCAACCGCTCCAATATATGTGCCTGCTGCTCGATGAACTCTTGAAAGATTATCCGGGAAACGGAAACCTGCTGGAAATCAGAAAACAGTGTGACCGGATCAAGTCCATTACCCAGAAAATGGAGTGCATCACCGTCTATGAAAGCATGGATTACGTCCAAGGGAAAAAGATTGTGGACATCAATGAGGCGTCAAAAAAAGGTAGATGTGGCAGTCAGAAATTATAGAGCCTGCCATCTGACCGGCTGCCATAAAGCGCCGTGATTTCGTCTCCAGGGGATTCAAGAAAATCTGGCATCGTCGTGTGAGTCATTTTTGGTTGCGGCTATGCCGTTTTCGGCGAAAAGGAGGGCGCCTTGATTGTCGAGGACGAGTTCGGCAAGGTCCTATGAGGAGGGAAGTGATCCCTCAGGTGCGGATGTTCAGTTGCTCAATCATCCCGTCTGCAAACCTGAATATATAGTCTCGCTGGCTGGGCGTACAATAAGCCGGGCAGTCGCACCGCATGCTGTTCAATGTGCGGACAAACAGTTCCAGCCTGATCCAGCCCGGGCCCAGTTCCACGGCAAAGACATGCGGCCGGCACTGGACGTGGAGATACTGGGTTTCGTTGAGGAGATCGTTGGGTATCTGGACCCAGAAGATCTGGTCGAGACTGGAACGGATGGCGTGCTTTGTAAGAAACCCATTGATGTGCGCCATCTCCTGGACCGGGATTTCATCAATCAGGTACGCCCTCATGGTGTTAAATTCCCCTCTTCCATCGCATCGATTCTCTTGCCTCCCACATAAGCATCCACCACTGAATACACCCAGAGGAGGATGAACAGCGCGGCCAACGTCCACAGAAGGGTCAGGTTTTCCGCCCTGAGCCTGGCCATTATCATGTCAGGATCTGAGATGTCGATGTTTCCTGATCTGAAGATGGAATGGATCAGGTGTGTTAGCTTGATGATCCCTGCAATAAAAAGGAGAAAAACGCCGCCTAAAAGCATGCCCCCTTTTTTCAGCTCCTGATTCATAATCTGCCCCAGCCCCGGAACGATGAGGCCGGAACATAACGGTGATAGGATTGCCTTTTTCATCAGTAAAAATCCGTTAAGAAGGTGTTGACAAGCTTACGAACACTGCTCTTACTCTTATATCCAAATACGCCCGCAGTGTCAATGCGGCTTGAGGACTTTATGTGATGAACCCGCTGACGGACCTTATCCAGGTCAATATCCCTTTCACCATGCTCTCGAAAACCCATCTGGATCGTTTCATTAAACATCGGCTCAACCCCGAAATAGGATTTGATGCCGAGTCCCTGGACGCCTATCCCTTTTCCCATATGGAAGCGGTATCCGGGCGGCTACGGGACGCAGGACTTTCCATCACCTTTCACGCCCCCTTCATGGATCTTTCCCCCGGCTCGCCGGATTCCAAGGTCAGGGAGCTTACCCGACATCGACTCCTGCAGGTCATCCGGCTGATACCCCTTTTCAGGCCGAGGACGGTTGTCTGCCATACCGGATACGATCACAGACGATTTTGGCATATCCGGGATCTCTGGATCGACAACAGCCTCCACACATGGTCCCGGATCGCCGGGGAGATCCGATCCGGGGGCGCCAGAATGATGCTGGAAAATGTCTATGAGCAGTCTCCGAACGATATGATCGACCTCCTGGAGAATCTCAAGGATTTTGGGGTCGGCTTTTGTCTCGATTCCGGTCACCAGGCCGTTTTCAGCACCGCCCCTATACCCGAGTGGATCGCCTCCCTGGGACCATACCTGGGGCAACTCCATCTGCACGACAACTGCGGAAACCAGGATGAACACCTGGCCATGGGGCAGGGCTGCGTCGATTTTCGCCAGTTATTCGAGCTCGTTATGGCTATCTCCCCAGCCCGCCCTGTCATCACCCTTGAGCCGCACAAGGAAGAGGACCTTTTGCTCAGCCTGCGATATCTCAAGAACCTGTGGCCCTGGTGATCGCCTTGTCCCTGGTTTTTCATTGAATTCCCAAGTCCTTTGAAGTAACATCCGATGAGAACTCCTCAATTCCTGAATCCCTTAATTCGCGAATTCCCAGTTGTATGGCCATGGATCATCCATTCCCCAAATCGGTTACCTCGGCAGAGAAATGCAAGCGGCTGATGGAGCTTTTGTCTCCGGACGAGACATGGGGCATTGTCATGAACGCCGACCCCGATGCCATTGCCAGCGCCCTGGCCCTCAAGCGCTTGTTCTGGCGGAAGGTGAGAAAGGTAACGATCTTCCACATCAACCCGATTGAACGTGCCGACAA
>JAUPKI010000262.1 GCA_030837545.1 Thermodesulfobacteriota bacterium
ACAATTATTTCAGTCGGTTAATTCACTTTTACTTTTTACGAAACCATCAAACTTGAAACTGATAAAATGCCGATTTACGAATACGAGCCCTTGAATCCCCGAAAGGCCTGTAAGACATGCGCGGGCCGGTTTGAAGTGATCCAGGGAATGGATGATCCTCCCCTCACTGCATGCCCTTCCTGCGGACACGGGGTCAGGAAGGTCATATCGTGGTGCCGTGCGGCGATCATGGAGACGTCAGACGAACACATCCGGGTGGACAAGACCATCTCTGAATATGAAAAGGCCGGGATGTGGAGCCATGCCGCCGAACTGGCAGACACCCATTCGGAAAAAATCGGGAACCACGATCTCAAAATAAGGGCGCTTGATAATTATAAGAAGGCCGGATATGATCTCGGCACCCTGGAAAAACATGCCAAGACAACCAGCGACTGAAGGAGGATAGATGTGATGAGATTGAAGCGCAACCACCCGCCATGTGTTGTGGGATGTTTCGTGGCCGCTCTTTTTGCGGCGACGCTCTTTCCCCCTTTCGCGTTTGGAGAGACGCAGAAAAGGGATCTCCCCCCGCGGGCCATCTATGTATCTCCTGAATACACGGGGGTGACGATTCCCCAAGGAAATGATGTGAGCATTGATCTGATGGTGTCCAACAGGGGGCAGAAAGATGAAAATCTCGATCTTAAACTGATCTCGGTCCCTGACGGGTGGAAGACCTGGATCAAGACCTACGATTTCGGCGTCACAGGGGTCCATCTCAAGAGCGACAGCCAGAAAAACCTGACCCTTCGGGCCGAGCCGGGCAAGGATGTAGTCCCGGGCAACTACACCGTGGTGATCCAGGGACAGACCGAGGACCATCAGTTGACGTCTACGGGCCAGGTGGTCATCACGATCCAGGAAAAGACAGAGAAGAAGCGGCCTGAAGGCGTCAATATCGTCACGTCGTATCCCGTCCTGACCGGGCCTACGGATGCCAAATTTGAGTTTTCTGTGGAGGTGGAGAACAAATCGGACAAGGAGGGGATCTTCAACCTGGCCGCTCAGGTCCCCGAAAACTGGACCGTCAATTTCAAGCCTGCCTATGAAGACAAATTCATCTCCAGCCTGAGATTGAAGGCGGGTCAGAGCCAGACCATGGCCGTCGAGGTTAAAGCGAATCCATGGGCAAAGCCTGGGGAATACCCCGTCGGCGTCAAGATCAGTTCGCCCGAGGCCGAGGGCCAGGTAGCGCTGACCGTCATATTGACCGGCACATTCAAACTGGACGCCGGCACGGCCAGCGGTCTCCTCTCGCTGCCTGCTGTCAGGGGCGAAGCCTCTCTTCTCTCCTTTTACGTCAAGAATACCGGGTCCGCGCCCTTGAACAATGTCCGGTTTATCTCTTTCCAACCCGAGAACTGGAAGGTGAGCTTCACTCCCGAATCGATCGACACCCTGGCCCCTCAGGAGCTCAAGCAGGTGGAGGTCTCCATTACCCCGGCCGGAAAGGCGCTGGTGGGCGACTACTCGGTCGGTCTTCGCGTAGAGTCAGGGACCCCCCCCAAGGCGGATAAGACCCTGGAGATGCGGGTGAGCGTGACGGCCTCTGCGGCATGGGGCTGGATCGGGATCGGGTTGATTCTATTTGTCATGGCAGGCCTGGTATTTTTGTTCGCCCGCCTGGGAAGGCGGTAGGATGGAGATCGGCATGATTATCGAGACCACCGAACTCTCCAAACGATACGGGCATCAGACGGCCGTAAAGGACCTGTCTCTCAGGATCAAAGAAGGGGAGATATTTGGGTTTCTGGGCCCAAACGGCGCAGGGAAGACGACCACCCTCCTGATGCTCCTGGGTCTGACCCAGCCATCGGGTGGCTCCGCAACGGTATGCGGGCTCGACCCCGTTCGAATGGCCAGGGAGGTGAAGCGCCATGTGGGCTATCTCCCTGAGAATGTCGGTTTTTATGGGGACATGGATGCGGTGCAGAGCCTTGAATACGTGGCGGCGCTGAACGGCATTGGAAACAAGGGAGCAAGAGAAAAGATCGATGACCTGCTGGACCTGGTGGGCCTCAAGGGGGATGCGCGTAAAAAGACCGGGGCATTCTCCCGGGGGATGAAGCAACGGCTGGGCATCGCAGAGGTCCTCATGAAGGATCCAACGGTCCTTTTCCTGGACGAGCCGACCCTGGGCCTCGATCCGGAGGGGGCCATCCAGATGATCGGCCTGATCCAGTCATTGAACCAGAGCCGAAACATCACCGTTTTGCTGTCTTCCCATAACCTCAGCCAGGTGCAGCGAATATCCCATCGCGTCGGGATCATGATCGCCGGGAGTCTGATTGCCGAGGGATCGATCGACGCCCTGGCAGAGGCGTCGTTCGGGGTCGGTGAAAAGGAATATTCCTTGGAAGAGGTCTATCTCAAGTACTTCCAGGAGGTATGATATGCAAGGTCTGGTTGCGGTGTTTAGAAAAGAGCTTCAGGACCAGTTGAGCAGTTACCGGTTCGTGATCCTCTTTGCCCTCATCGCCATGGTCAGTTTTATCACCAGTTACATGGCGGCCGTCCATATGAGGGAAAATCTGGAGTCCCTAACTGCCACGCGATTTCCGTTCCTGATGCTCTTCAGCACGCCGGGCGTCATGTTTTCCATGGTCCAGTTCGTGGCCTTTTTCGGACCTCTCATCGGGCTGGTGTCAGGGTTTGACGCCATCAACCGGGAAAGGGCCCAGGGGACCCTGATTAAGGTGATATCCCAGCCGGTCTACCGCGATGCCGTGATCAACGGCAAATTCCTGGCCGGCGTCACTACCATCGCCATCATGTTCACGGCCATTCTTTTGGTCATATCCGGATTCGGTCTGTCCCTGGTCGGTGTCGTCCCCGGGGTTGAAGAGATATTGAGGCTTTTCATCTACCTCGTCATCAGCATCTTCTACATCGCATTCTGGCTTGGGCTCTCCATCCTCTTCTCGATCCTGTTCAAAAGCATCGCCACCTCGGCCCTGGCCTCTGTGGCCCTCTGGATTTTTCTCTCCTTTTTCGTATCCCTGGGGGCCGAGGTAGCGGCCAACACGGTGGTCCCGATCGACCGGAAGAATGAGACCCCTCCGGAAGCGGTCCTGCAACATGCGCGTATCCAGGAGGCGGTGTCCCTCTGTTCTCCCATGGTCCTCTACTCCAATGCCACGGCCACGATCATCGACCCGATGCGGAAGACAACCCGCTCGATCATACTCATGGGCCCCATGGAGGAACTCCTCTCGACCCGGTTTCAGAACCCCCTGGCCTTGGGTCAGAGTCTCCTGGTTGTCTTCCCCCATATGATCGCATTGATTGCCATCACGGTCATCTGTTTTGCCATCTCATACGCCGTATTCATGCTGCAAGAGGTCAGGACGTAAGGGGCAGTGCCTAAAATGCCTAAAGTTTGAAGTGACTAAAGTGCCTAAGGTGAAGAGCCATCAGCGGCCGGACGTTCGCGGTCTGTAGGGAAGTGTAAAGGGCACGATTAGGATGGACGGTTTCTAATCTTATCTCTTGAATCGTGGATAAGAAGAACAGTCATACAATTAGCCACTCCAAACTTTAGTCACTTTAGTTCACTTTAGTTCACTTCTTTTTGGGGGAGGTTTCTGTATGAAAATCGAGGAGCTGATTTCCGGGAAAAGCAATGGCGAAAAGGTCTCTGTCGGGAACGTTTCACTCCCTGTCTCTGCACTGAAAAAATTCGTCGCCGACGGGTATGTTCGCGTCAGGCCCTATGAGTCGGAATATACCTTCTCCATGTGGGGAAAGGCCTGCACCGGCTGCTTCACCGAGCAGGAGATCATCGAGAGGGCCTGATCGCGATATAAGGACTAAACCGTCGGTCCAGGGCATTAAGCGGTACCTGTTCGTACTCCCGGCAGAATCCCCCCCAGATCAGGGTGAGGGTATCTTTGAGGGTGATCGCGACCTCAGGGTCCCATCCGGAGGCGGCAGCCAGGAAGTCGTTTACAAATACATCTTCGTAGGCGGCCATCTGATAGGGGGGCCGATCATCCCCTGAACGGAGAAAGCGGAAGAGGTCTTTCGCCTCATTCAGAGAGATGCCCTCAAAAGAGGACGACAGATTGAGTATCCGCCGTGCCCACAGGGTAAAAAGAAGCGAATGGAAGGTCAATCCAGGGGGGAGGCCAGCCGCCTGATCGAGAGGATGCTCGGCGGCCAATCTCGCCAGTAAGGCATCGAGTCCCATCACACGGTGGAGGATGCCGCTCACCTCTGTTAGTTCCGAGTCGTGTTCAAAACCCCTGTATACCCCGTCCCCTTCTTGCATGTCGTAATACAGGGGCCGATTCGCAGTTAGGGCCGAGAGGGTGTAGCCCCAGTCTTCTCCCCAGAAATCAAATCCCAGCCCTTTTTGCCGGAACCAGCTCTCCTTGAGCCAGCGTTCCGCCTCCCACTTCAGTTTCAAGGCCAATCCGAATCCAGTCCTGAATAGAGACATCAGGGGGTTGTTTTTCAGGAGCGCCTCTGCGGCCGTGACATCTTCACCGCACAGCTTCTCGAGGATCAGGTTCATGTATCCCGCAGACTTCCTGCAGGCCCGCTTGAGGACGTCTATGTCATCTGTCGGGAACCCGTCCGCAGAGAGGACCTGGTTGCAGAGTCCGGCAAATTCCAGGCGGACCCGGTCCGTAAAGCGGGAATCGGGAAGCCTGGACAGGGTTTTCGTCAAGAGACTCCGGCCCTCCACAAAAACCAGGGGCGAATAAGGGGCCATATCGAGGACATCTTCATCCACGTCCCGAATCATCCGGCCCGGGTCTCCATCCGGTTTCAGGGCGTCCGGCTGAAGGGGGGCATACACCAGGAGGGCCTCTTCGCGGGGGAGGAATCCATGTTCGGCCAGACGGATATTTTTCATCCGGTACATGTCCTCCTCCAGTTCCGCCGTGACCACTCCGGCCAGACCCGAAAGGAGGGACTGGTACTTGAGAAAATCCGCATCCGCCATGGTCCGGAGCATAGCCTCAATAGTCTCCATCCGGTCAGGGTCAGCTACCTTGATGTAAAAGAGCCCGTCAAGGGTGATGAACCCCTCATCGAAGTCATAGACCTCATCCTCGTCCCTGATCTCCACCTGAATGTTCCGAAAAAGATAGTCGTAGGCGAGGGCCTGGCCATCCGTGAAGAGCCACCCGGTCAACCTTCCGGGGTCGGCCGACTGCAGCCGACCGAGCCATAAAGACGTCTCTTCCATGTCGAGACGGTCCTTTTGCCACAGTTCCAGATCCAGGACATACTGCCACTGCTCAACGGAGGCCAGCCGCAACAACTGGAGGGTTCCCTCTTCATCCATCCTCTTGATCAGCCAGAAGAAATCCTCACTCGGCAGGCGTTGAATCAGTTGCCGAGGGGCAGGGTGTTCCAGAATACTGTTTAGAACCACCTTTTCTGGAAGGGCATGAAGATCCTTTAAGATGGAACCCGCGTAGGCCTGGATGGCCTTATTGCCCCTGGCGCCCGGAACAGCTTTTGTTTTCTTTTTCAATTTTCCCAATGTATGAACCCCTCTGGATACTGGATTTCCAAGTTTGAAGTTACGAGTTTGGAGTGCCTAAAGTTAAAAGATGAAAGACTCAGATTTGAACTCCACGCTCCACACTTTACACTTCACTGCTGCGCTGGATACTTGGTACTGCTTAATCTTACCTCAATCCCTAAATCCCTAAATCCCTTTTGCCTTACTTCTCTGTTATATTCTGTTATATTCTTGACAAAAAGAGCGGAGGGTGTCAAGCCTATACACTCAATTCACCACTCCCCGCAAGGGCATCGAAGATGGAGGCGTCCCCATGATAGATATCTCAACCATCGATTACTCGGTCCTGGACCGACCCGAGATCCTCATGTTCTTATTCCATCCCCGGCCTGAGTGGGGTGGTTCAAGGCTCGGAACCTCGGCTCAAGATGTGCTGATCCCTGTCGAAGACGACATCGTCATAGGCGCCCGGCTTCACCTGTGCAAAAAGGAGGCGCCTACTATCCTCCTTTTTCACGGAAACGGTGAAATCGTAGCCGATTATGATGACATGGGCACTGTTTACAACCGGATCGGGACCAACTTCCTTCCGGTCGATTACCGGGGATACGGTCGCTCAACCGGCCATCCCACCATCACCGCCATGATGAGAGACGCCCATATCATATTTGATTTCGCAACCCACTGGCTTCGAAAGAACGGCTGTCAGGGGCCGCTTATTCTGATGGGCAGGTCCCTGGGCAGCGCATCCGCCCTTGAGCTTGCCTCCCATTACAGAGACCGGGTCGACGGCCTCGTCGTGGAAAGCGGGTTCGCCTTTTCCGGCACCCTTCTCCAGCTTTTGGGCGTCGACCTAAGGGCCATCGGTTTCAAAGAGGAGGCTGGCCTCGGGAACATAGAGAAGATCCAGAGGTTCGACAAGCCTACTCTCATCATCCATGCAGAGCTGGACCACATCATCCCTTTTTCGGACGGGCAGGCCCTCTACGATGCCTCCCCTGCTCGTGACAAGACCCTGCTCAAAATCACCGGCGCCAACCATAACGATATCTTCATGCGGGGGCTTTCCGACTACATGGCGGCAATCAAAACCCTCGCTGTGAAGGCGGCTCCCACCTCCCCCGTTGAATCCTTGGGCGCTGAATGACCTCATCATATCCTGACCGGGCAGCACATGACCACTTCATGACCATCTTTCGAACGCGGACCGCGCAGCTCGGAACGCGGAACGGGGGAAAACGAAGGGATTTGCCATTGCGAGAACTCGCCGAATGCCAAAAACAGCCCTACGGCTGGAGGGGGAAGTTTGCCAAAAATCAGATGGCAATTGTAACCGGCTAATTTTGCAAGATATTTATTTTTCTCTTGACAGGAGATTATAGGATTGTCCCAAAGCCCAAAAGCCCGCGGATGATTCAGGAGGATAGGCATGGAAAACCGAAAAGTCTCTATTTGGATGTTGCTATTCCTGATCACAATCATAATCTGTACCACGACGTTGCTTGCGGGCTGCAAAGATGAACCGACCATAAAGAGTTCATGGCGGGATCGGGAGATCCAGGTGGATGGAGATGATTCGGAATGGCAGGGATGCCCCCAATACCATGATGAGGATACGAGAACCGTAATCAGCGTCCTCAACGACGAAAACAACCTGTTCGTACGGTTTTCATCCGATAACCGAGAAATCCAGAGACAGATGATGGTCCAAGGTTTTACCCTATGGCTTGAGCAGGAGGGAGAAAACCCTAGTAAGATCGGCGTTCATTTTCCCGTAGGCCTTCCACGTGAAGAGAGGATGTCGATGGCTCGGGGCCCTTCAGGGGGCGGACCGGGGGCTCTCGGGAAGCCCCCAAAGGGAGATCCGGGATCTTACAGAGAGTCCCTTGAAGAAGCGCCGAGATCTGTCGGGGAATTGCAGAAAATGGAAAAAATGGAGATTCAATTGCTGGGGCCGGGAGAATCTGAGCAGAAAACCATGGCGATTGCCGAAATACATAAATACAATGTTGATGTAAAGGTAAACGAAACGGAAAGAGGCCTGGTGTATGAACTCAAGGTTCCCATAACCAAAAGGAAAGAGGCCCGTTATGCATTCTTGCAGCCGGGCAAAGAGGGGTTTCGATTGGGCCTGCAAACCGGAGACATGGGAGAAGAAGGCTCCAAATCCGGGAGCATGGGACAACGGATCCCTGGCGGAAGAGAAGGCCCTGAACGGGGCAAGAGGCAGCCACGGGGAGGGGGCGGCGGCCAGCCAGGCGGCGGCCCAGGTAGTCCAGGGGCCGGGGGGAAAAAGGATGAACGGCATCAGGCAGCATCATTGAACCTGTGGCTTAAGGTAACAGCGCTTGCCGAAAAAAAGGGGAGTGATCATTCAGCTTCGTCAGGTAATTGATTCCAGTTTTTGGGTTCCCCACATCTGATGATTAGAATTATATGAACGACATTGCAGCTCCAATCCAAACAAGCCGGAACGTCAATACATGCCATCGTGATGCACCCACTTACGTCGTCCGAACAAGAAAGGTTGCGGAGGACTTCCGGCGGGGGGAAGGCATGGCGCCGCCCCCGTCGGTCACCCAATGGGCTATCTATCCTCCGTGATGTGCTTCCCGGCTGGCCAGGACGGTGTACCAGGTCATGTCGTGGTCCCATTCACGGACCGGGTGAAAACCACAGTGTTTCAACCGGACGGAGAAATCTTTGTACTGGCTCCGCATCAGGCCTGAGACAATCAGCTTCGCGGTTTTCCGGAGGTTGTCTTTTTCGAGGAGCTGTTTGATGACCTCATAGTGGATGTTGGCGACGATCAGGTCTGCGGGTTCGTCTGCTACATCCTCTGCCGTTCCTTCGATCACATGGACGGTTTCTTCCAAGTGATTCAGCCCCACATTCCTGGCCGCGGTCTTGACGCACAGGGGATTCAGGTCAATGGCCAGGACCTCTCGAGCCCCGAGACGGGCGGCCGCGAGGGCCAGGATCCCCGTTCCGGTCCCCAGGTCTATCACTCGCCCTGGACGGATCTTTCGGGCAACGAGAGTAAGGGCCTTCAGACAGGCCTGCGTGGTGGGGTGATGACAGTTGCCGAAAACCACTCCCGGGTCCAGGAGGATCGTGATGAGGCCCTCCTCTTGGGGACTCTCTTCCTGCCAGGGCGGCACGATCAGGAACGGCTCGATTCTCATGGGATTGAGCCCCCCGCCCTGCCACTCCTCATAAGAAAAATGGAACTCGTCCACCAGCTCAAGATCCGGACGGGCGGTCAACAGTTGGCTGATCCGGCGGCGCAGGGGTCTGCGGAAAAAGAGAAAAGAACTTCCCTCTTCCACCCAGTTTCCAAGGAAGTCATTGCCGAGGAGGGCTTCATCCTCCTGCCTGAATGCCCCTTTGATTAGATAGATGTAGAGGTCGTCGTATGGCGGGGCATATGGCTTGGACTGAGTCAATATTATGGCTTCCATTTTTATACTTCACATGGATCGGTTCACATCACCTATCATTTCAGCCCGTTCCGGGAAAGCGATTTTTAGAGGACTGTCTGCCATCAACAAATGTCGTGATATCATACGCGTCCGGACGGACCGTTATGGTTACGGCCCCAGAAAAGGCAATCTGGAGGACATCGCACCCGATGTCTCGAAGTCTCTCAAGGACGGCTGGATGGGGAAAATTGAGGGCCGTCCTTTCCCCTGAAGAGACAATGCAGAGACGGGGTTTCACCATCTGCAGAAATTCCCTGGAGCTGGATGTCCTGCTCCCATGATGGGGCGAGAGGAGGACGTCGCTCTGTATCATCGGACCCGCATGGGCAACGAGCGCCTCCTCGCCAACCTTTTCCAGGTCTCCGGGAAAGAGAAAGGATGTATCGCCGTAGGTGATTTTCAGGACCAGGGAATTGTTGTTGAGTCGCTTGCTGTCGTCTTTCGCGCCGAGAACTCTCATGTCGGGGCCGGGATGGAGGACCTGCACTCGTGCCCCGTTGATCCGGATTTCTCCCTGCAGATCCCGAGGGAGCATCTTCCGGATCTCGCTTTTCGCCACAATTTCCATGAGTTCCTTGAAGCTTTCCGTCTCCACCGGGTCCCCGTTATACCAGAATTCTTTGGGGTGAAAGAACCTGGCTATGAAACGGAGGCCGTTCATATGGTCTGCCTGGGGATGGCTCAGCACCAGGTAATCGATCCGCAGGATTTTTGCGTGCCAGAGATAGGGGGCCACGACCATCTCCCCCACGTCAAAACTGCCGCTTCCAAATCCTCCGCCGTCGATGAGCATCTTCTTCCCGCCTGGAAAGGAGACCAGGGCGGCGTTTCCCTTTCCCACGTCCAGAAAGGTCACCTCAAAGTCCCTGTTGAATCGGACCGTATAGACCCAGTAGGCCACATCGCTCAGGATGAAAACGACCCCAATGGCGAGGCCTATCTTTGCCCATCGGTAGCGTTTGAAAAAGCATATAGCGAAGATGAGGAAATAGAACAGGAGGATCTCAAAGAGATTGGGGGTGATTGTCCAGATGCTGGACCAGGGGAGGCCGGCCCAGAACTCTGTGATGGACATCAATAGGTTGAGACCCCATGCGCCGATCTGGAGGAAGAATCCGGCGATCCCTGTGGAAAATGGAACGGCTGCGGCCGAGAGGAGCCCCAGCGGTATGACCCACATCCCCAGTATCGGCAGGGTAGTCAGGTTGGCTGCTATGGACACCAAGGGAATCCGGTGGAAGTAATAGCAGGTGACAGGGAGAAGAAAGAAGGCGGCGGCCGCACTCATGGCTGCGAGCCCGATGAGATAGTCGAGCAGGCGATTGCGTGCCGGTTTCTTTTCAGGGGGCGTAGTCTCTAACCGGTGGAGCCGGTTCAATATGGCCGGGGCCAGCCAGAGGATGCCGATGACTGCTATGAAGGAGAGTTGAAAGGAGATGCTGAAAAGGGCGTTTGGGTCCAAAAACAGGATAATGAGCCCGGCCAGGCTCAGGGTGGACCAGACCTCCCGTTCACGGTCCAGGAGGAGCGACCCCAGAAAGGCGAGGACCATGATCATGGCCCTCTGGCTGGATACCTGGAAGCCTGCAAGGAGGGTATAGGCGATGACGGGGAGACACGTCAACAGGGCGGCGAGCTTGCGCACATCGAGGCTGAGGGCCAACCGGTAGGAGCGGGAAAGTATCCACTTGAAGAGAAAGAACGCCACGCCGGCCACCAGACCGATATGGAGGCCGGAGACCGCGAGGATGTGCCCTAATCCGGTTTGGTTGAACGGCTCTCTCAGCCCAGGGGTTATCCCTTGTCGTTCGCCCAGGATGAGGGCTCGGAAGAGGGCGTCGTTGCGCGGATCCAGGCGATTGCGGAAGAATTCCCTGACCGGTCGTTGCAGCCCTTCCACCAGGCCTCGAAAAAAGGGGAGGCGACCGGGCCCCATTCTCGCCATCCGGTCTCCGTTGGAAACATTGGCTTCGCAGGTGAGCCCCTTCAGTCTCATGGCCCCTTCGTAGTCATAATTCCCCGGGTTGTTGAAATTTCTGAAGAGGCGCAGCCGGGCTGGAAAGCGGATCATCTCGCCCGGCTGGAGATCCGGGATGTTTCTGTACACGCTTATGGCGATATTTTCGTCGAGGGGAACTGTCTCTTCAGAAAGACACAAGGCGGTCGCATGTAGGGTAAGCCGTCCGATTCTGCCGTCCACGACCTTGACCGGTTCAAGGACAGTACCCTCGATCACCCCCTTCTGTTGACCGTCTGCCAGGGGGACCAGCCTGGATGTGGAGGGTTTCCCCTGGATCAGCAGGGCCCCGGCAAGAAAGAAAATGAGGAGGAGGACGTAACCTCTCAGGCGGGGAGGGGAAATAAGTAACGTAACGAGCAACGCGGCGATGGAAATAAATAGGCCGGCGATGAGAACCTGACTGCGCAAGGGGATTTCATGGGCGGCCAGGATGCCTCCGGCAAAGAATATGGCCATCGGGATGAGCGGGCGGTGAAACAGGCTACTCGCTTTCTCGCCATATGGCGGCCCCCAGTCCTTTGAATTTCTCTTCAATGGCCTCGTATCCCCTGTCCAAATGATAAATGCGATGCACCTCGGTCCTACCGCCCTCTGCTACTAACCCGGCCAGGACAAGGGACGCGCTGGCCCTCAGGTCGGTTGCCATGACAGGCGCGGAAAAGAGCCGATCTTTTCCCTTCACCAGGGCCTGACTCCCATTGATTTCAATATCGGCCCCCATGCGCCGGAGTTCGCTCACGTGAATGAATCGGTTTTCAAATATGGTTTCCCGGATCATGCTCCATCCATCTGCAACGGCCATGAGGGTCATGAACTGGGCCTGGAGATCCGTAGGAAACCCTGGATAGGGCATGGTCTTAATATCAACGCTTTGAATGCGGTCAGGCCCCCGTATGGTCATGCACCGGTCTCCTGTGTCTACATCGGCCCCGGCCAGTTCCAGCTTTTCAACAAGGGAGATCAGGTGCCCGGGAAGGCAGGCGTCGATGGTGATGTCCCCCCGGGTGATGGCCGCCCCGATCATAAAGGTTCCTGCCTCGATCCTGTCGGGTATGATCTCGTGCTGGCAGGGTCTCAGGTGATTCACCCCCTGGATGACGATCGTATCGGTCCCGTCCCCTTCGATGTCCGCGCCCATGGACCGGAGCATATCGGCCAGGTCCTGAACCTCAGGTTCATTGGCCGCATTCTTGAGGATAGTACTGCCCCGGGCAGTGACCGCAGCCATCATGATATTTTCAGTTCCCGTGACTGTTGGGATGTCAAAAAAGATATTCGCCCCGTTCAAGCGGTTTGCCCGGGCATTGATGTAGCCATGCTCCAGATAGATATCGGCCCCCATGGCCACGAGGGCCTTCAGGTGTAAATTGATAGGCCGGGCCCCGATGGCGCATCCTCCGGGAAGAGAGATCTTGGCCCTTCCGCAGCGGGCCAGAAGGGGGCCCAATAGAAGAATGGAGGCACGCATGGTTTTGACCAGGTCGTAGGGGGCCTGATAGCCTGTCAGATGATCTGAATTCACCTCGAGGGCGCCCCCCTCTTCCTTGAAGGCTGTGCCCAGGTCTGTCATGATGCGCTGGATGGTCTGAATATCTCTGAGCCGAGGGATCCGTTTCAGACGATGCCAGCCGCCGGTCAGAAGACAGGCCGCCATCACCGGAAGGGCCGCATTCTTGGCCCCACTGATGCTGACAGCGCCTTTTAGGCGTTTGCCCCCCTCAATAACGATTTTGTCCATGTTATCCGATCTTAAATTTAGGAATTTAGGAATTTAAGGATTCGGGGATTAAAAAGAGTATTCATTCAATTCCCCAATTCTTGACGCATTCGTAAAAGGTCAGAAAATGTCCTTTTTCGGCATTCCGGCGAAAGCCGGAATCCAGTCAAAACAGATAGTTAACCACGCCAAGGCGTAATTCTGGACCCCGGTTTTCACCGGGGTGACGACTTTTTACGAGACCATCAATTCTTCAATTCCCCAATTCCCCAATTCTTCAATTCCTCAATTCATAATTGTCATGGTTTAAACCTGACGAACTGCTTGGGTTCAAATGGGCCTCCGGAGACGGGCTCGGCCAATGAATGGGTTTCCATAACCGAGTTGATCTTTATTATGCCGATTTTTTCTCCAAAGAGAAAGATGGTTCGTCCGCTTCCGGAGGGGATGGTTTTTCCGGGGGCAAACACCTCGAACGATTTGCCTGGTTCGAGTCCCACTTCCTTTCCCGCATTGATCATGATGGCGTTGTTTTCTACTGCCAGAATGCTTCCTGTCCAGGGTTGTCGATGCAGCTCTCTGGCCACTATCTCGGGCAGGTCCCTAATCATCTCGGGATACGCCTCTGTTGACGCCTCGTTTATGAAAGCCTTTTCATCCAACTCCTCTGCCTCGTCCAGATCTACGGGGAATTCCCTTGATTCCAGGTGGGTCAACAGGAGGGTCTTGCTCGCGGTGTCGATGACGTTGACTGCTATGGAAATCCCGTAGATCTTCCGCCAATTGTCAAAAGGCCAAATTCCCGTTTTCCGAATGCTGATCTCTACCGGATTCACCACGGCGATAATCAGATCGTTCATCCCCAGGCTCTGGGCCAAATCCACGAGACTTGAATTAGTGACCACCCCGAACTGGGGGGATTCCATGGCTAAGGATGAAAACATGCCGTCAGGGGGTTCAGCGACCAGGAGGTTAGGGGACGCCTTCAAGAGATCATAGAACTGTTGGCTGTACTGGCCTGTAAGCTGAGGTCCAAGCCCTGCCTGGTCCACCAGAGGGAAGACCATGATGCGCTGTTTGAGATTGGGCTGGCCCGGCAGGACCTTGTTTGCCCAGGATTGGGGCAGGACCTTTCGTGTCAGGGATGCTGTGGTACTGCAGCCCGAGACGGCAACAGTAAGGGGCACAAAGAACAAAAAAAATAGTCTTGAAAACCGTTTGATCCGCACGTGTTTCCTCCTAAATGACAATGTCAAAAGAGTCAAACTCTCCCTGCCAGGTGTCTTGCTCCTTGCGAATGCCGGCCACTCTGGCGGCAGGGGGGCCTTTCCGGCACCAGGAAACGAGTCTGTTGACCGCATCTTCAGGCCCTTCGATTAAGGCCTCCACGGTTCCGCCAGGACGGTTTCTTACCCATCCGGTCAGCTTTAGGGAGACCGCTTCCCGACGCGTGGATTCTCTGAACCATACGCCTTGAACTCGACCCTCGATGATGAGATGCGTCCTGATGTTATTCATCGATCCCTCAATTCCATCCACAGATTACCCCGATAAAACAAAAGAATAAGGAGGGTTTCATGGGGCAGGCGCAGATTTCACAGATGCCAATTCCCCAATTCCTTCAATTCCTGAATCCCCCAATTCCTTGTCAGCATTCAGCAGCGCCAGGAATGCGTCTTCGTTCAGGATCGGAATCCCCAGATCCTGGGCTTTTGTGAGCTTGGAACCGGGGGAGTTGCCGACCACCAGGTAGTCGACGACGCTCCCTACAGAGGAGGCGACCCTGCCGCCTTGCCCGGCGATGATCTCTTTGGCCTCTGAGCGCGTCAATGAGGAGAGGGCGCCGGTGATGACAAAGGTCTTGCCTGCAACCGGTGAGGCCGGGGGCAAAGACGGGGCCTCCAGTTCGATATCCGCCTGCATCAGTCGGTTGAGACGATTTTTGTTACGGGGATCGTCGAAAAAAGTGATAATGCTCTCGGCGATCTGGGGCCCTATTCCATCGATGGCCAAGAGGTCTTCCTCTGTTGCATGCCCGAGCCGTTCTATCCCTCCAAACTGCTTGGCTAATGTGGCTGCGACAAACTCTCCCACATGCCGAATCCCGAGGGCGTAAATGAACCTGGCCAGGGTGGCCTTTTTGCTTTTCTCAATGGCTGCGAGCAGATTGCCTGCTGATTTTTCCTTTATTTTATCCAACTTAAGGAGGTCGTCAAGAGTTAGGGTATACAAGTCGGCTTCCTCGCGGATCAGATCCTTTTCGATCAACTGAATCAGGATCTTTTCCCCGAGTCCGTCAATATTCATGGCGCCCTTGGAAACAAAATGCCTGAAAGATCCCTTTACCTGGGCCGGGCAGTTCGGATTGGGGCATCTCAGGACCACCTCCCCTCCCTTCCTCACGACATCTGAACCGCAGACCGGGCAGGAAGAGGGCATCACAAATTTCTTTTCGCGGCCGGTCCGCATGGATGGGATCGACTTGACCACCTCGGGGATGACGTCTCCTGCTCGTTGGATGATGACCCGGTCCCCTTCTCGAATATCCTTTTTTTCGATCTCCTCCTGGTTATGGAGGGTTGCCCGCCTCACAAGGACGCCGGCCACCTCAACCGGTTCCAGGTGGGCAACCGGCGTCAGGGCGCCGGTGCGGCCCACCTGGACATCGATCTTGATGAGGGTCGTGGTCTCCTGGCTTGCCTTGAACTTGTAGGCCATGGACCACCTCGGGCTCCTTGATTTCTCTCCTAAACGGGCCTGCAGCTCCAGCCGGTTGACCTTTATCACCGCACCGTCGATTTCATAGGGGAACCGGGGCCGGATTTCTTCCAGATGGTGGCAGTAGTCGGTGACTTCCGATGGGGTCTCGCAGATGCGGATGTATGGCCGGTTGATCCGAAGGCCCCATTTCTGAAGCTGGAGCATGCGCTCATAGTGGGTTTCGCAGGGGGGACCGTCCATGGTCCCGACGCCGTAACAGAACATGTTGAGGGGCCTTTTGGCCGTCACCCTCGGATCAAGCTGCCTCAAAGAACCGGCCGCCGCATTTCTGGGGTTGGCAAAGGGCGGAAGCCCCTTGTCAACCCTCTCCCGGTTCAGGGTTTCAAAGGGTTCCAGTTCAATATAGACCTCGCCTCTTACCTCCAGGAGATCGGGTAGAGGCGATCCATCTTTTTTGTTTGTCAGGGTCAATGGGATGGCCAGGATGGTTTTAATGTTGGGTGTGACGTTCTCCCCCACAAAACCGTCTCCCCGAGTCGAGGCCACCTTGAGAGCGCCCTTTTCGTAAACCAGTTCCACTGCCAGACCGTCGATCTTGGGCTCCACCGTATATTCGATGGGTGATTCATCCATCAAAAACCGCTTGATCCGTGCGTCGAAATCCCTGATGTCCTGATCGCTGAAGGTGTTTTCCAGGCTGAGCATGGGGGTTCGGTGTCTTACCTCGGAAAAGGTCTCGATAGGTCCGGCCCCCACCTTTTGTGTGGGCGAATCCGGGGTTGCCAGCTCTGGGTGCTGCTGCTCCAGGTCAAGGAGGCGCCTGAAGAGCCTGTCATACTCGGCATCCGATATCTCCGGATCGTCCAGAACATAATAACGGTGGTTGTGATGCCGGATCGCATCCCGAAGCGCTTCGATTTCTTTTTCCACGGTGGTCATGATCATCATCCTGTCAACATGCTGTTTGATTCGGAAGGATTGCAACCCGCCAAGGTCCTGGAAAGATTCAACAGCAGGTCACCTGCCATCTGTGTGTTCTCCTTCAGGCGTGGATTCGAGAAGCCTGGCTTCCATTTGAGATCCGACAGTTCATCTGAAACCACAAGGAGGGCTGCCAGGGCCGCTGAACGATAGGCCGCCACGGTCAGAAGGGCCGAAATCTCCATGTCCACGCCCAGTACCCCCAACTCCTTAAACCGATTCACCTTTTCCGGGGTCTCTCGGTAGATGGCATCTGTGGTCCAGATGTTTCCCACGGTAAATTCACGACCGCTGCGGACGATGGCGTCTCCCAGAATGCGATTGAGTCCTGGGTCGGCCGTGGGGGCCGTCCCGGCTATCGGATAGTGTTTCGAGGTCCCCTCTTCGGAGATGGCCTGGACCGGGATGACCAGATCGCCGATGTTCAGATCAGGCTGCAATGCGCCGCACCATCCCAGGGCCCATATCTTCCTGACCCCTAAGGCGATCAGTTTTTCCAATCCCATCACCGCATGGGGGGCGCCGATAAACGGGCCTGCCAGGGCGATGGGGGACCCCGTCCGTGCTTCAATCAGGTATAGCCTGTACAGGGGTGTGTCACTGACCGGAATTTCTATTGCCCCGGCCTCCTGAACCAGCCGTTTGAGTGCCTGAGGGAGCATGACCATGAGCGCGACAGGGCCCAGATGGGGGTCCCTTTTCCCCCTTGCCGGACGGATAATCCCCTGACTGTATATCTCCGTTTGCATGGATAGCGAATCGCCTTTGATCCAGGAAGATGTGCAAATACCGCACACGCGGACATGCCGTCTGGATATTAGAGGGTATCCTTCTCATTGGCAACCCTTAAATGAAGCGTTGCTGTAGATACTGGATGCTGGATACTGGATATTTTGATGGTGGATGCCCTGAGCTTTCGGCCTCCAGCTTGTCGCTGGTTTCCGGTTCTCAACTTTAGTCACTTTAGGCATTCCCAAGTTTAGGCATTTTCTTTGTTGGATGCACCGATTGAATCCGGCCGATTCGGGTCCTGGGGCGAGGTGAAGGTCGAAGCCGGTGAAATGGCGTCGTTGCTTACAGGGCATGCGAACATTTCACAAGAGTGCTTGACGACTTATTTTTTTTATGATACGGAGAATTTTCGTCAGAAAAATCGCCGAAAAAGCTTTTTCTATGTCAACATGGGGAGGATATGGCTTCCTAACCAAAACACAATCATTTCATTAAGGAGGATGAACAACATGGCTTACAACGCAGTAAAAATGGCCGACTGGCAGATCTCCGAGGCAGCGGAAAAAAACATGCCGACCCCTGAGGAGTGGCGGGACAAACTGGGCCTGGAAAAGGACGAGATGCTTCCCATGGGCAGGTTGGCCAAACTTGATTTTCTCAATATTATCAAAAGACTACAGAACAAACCCGACGGCAAATACATTGAGGTGACGGCCATTACCCCGACCCCCCTCGGTGAAGGGAAGAGCACCACATCCTGTGGGCTCATGGAAGGCCTGGGCAAGCGCGGCATCAATGTCGGCGGAGCCCTTAGACAGCCCTCGGGCGGGCCGACCATGAACGTCAAGGGAACAGCGGCTGGCGGGGGCAACTCGCTTCTGATCCCCATGACCGAATTCTCCCTCGGGCTTACCGGCGACATCAACGACATCATGAACGCGCACAACCTGGCCATGGTGGCCATGACCTCCCGGATGCAGCACGAGCGCAACTACAATGACGAGCAGCTCAAAAGGCTCACCGGCATGCGGCGTCTCGACATCGATCCCACCCGGGTGGAACTGGGCTGGATCATGGACTTCTGCGCCCAGTCCCTCAGAAACATCGTCATCGGTCTGGGTGGGCGGATGGACGGATTCACCATGCAGTCCAGGTTCGGGATCGCCGTAGGTTCCGAGTGTATGGCGATCCTTGCCGTTATCCGGGATCTCGCAGACCTGAAGGAGCGGCTGAACAATATCACAGTGGCCTTTGACAAGGCAGGAAAGCCGGTGACTACCGGCGATTTAGAGGTTGGAAATGCCATGACCGCCTTCATGCGGAATACGATCAACCCTACCCTGATGTGCACTGCTGAATACAATCCGTGCATGGTGCATGCCGGACCCTTTGCCAACATCGCCGTGGGTCAGTCTTCCATCATCGCAGACAGGGTTGGTTTAAAACTCTTTGATTACCATGTGACCGAGAGTGGATTTGCCGCAGATATCGGCTTCGAGAAATTCTGGAACGTGAAGTGCAGGTTCAGCGGTCTGAAACCTCACGTGTCGGTTCTGACCACCACCATCCGGGCGCTCAAGATGCACGGCGGCGGCCCCAAGGTCGTAGCAGGCATTGCCCTCCCCGATGCCTACACCAAGGAGGACATTGGTCTGGTGGAAAAAGGTTGTGAAAACATGGTCCATCATATCAAGACCATCCGGAAGTCAGGCATGAATCCGGTGGTCTGCATCAACTGCTTCCATACCGATACGGAGGCCGAGATCGCGGTGGTCAGAAAGGCGGCCGAGGCGGCAGGGGCCCGGTGCGCAAAATCCACCCATTGGGCCGATGGAGGGGACGGGGCGCTGGAACTGGCCGATGCGGTCATTGACGCATGCAACGAGAAAGGCAATTTCAAATTCCTGTATCCCCTGGAGATGAAGCTGCGCGACCGAGTTAACTTGATCGCCAAAGAGGTGTACGGTGCGGACGGCGTTTCGTGGAGCCCCGATGCAGAGGCCAAGGCCAAGATGCTCGAGAGCGATCCCAAGTACGCCGATTTTGCCACCATGATGGTCAAGACCCACCTCAGCCTTACGCACGATCCTGTAATCAAGGGCG
>JAUPKI010000263.1 GCA_030837545.1 Thermodesulfobacteriota bacterium
ACCTGTTCCATGGTATTGCCTCTCCCCAGGGTCAATCTGAGAGCGCCCATCCCCACCTCCGGCGGAACGTGCATGGCGGAAAGTACATGAGAGATCTTCACAGTCCGGTCATGGCATGCGGTTCCTGTAGAGGCCATGAGGGAAGGGATGGCGTCAAGGATCTTGCTGCCCTCCAGCCCGGGGGCCGAGACATTCAAGGTGTTGGGAAGTCGCTCTTCAGGATGGCCGTTGAGGACCAGCCCGTCGATCTCCTTAAACAGACGCTCCTGTAGATGGTTTCTCAGGCCGCGGATCCGCTCTGCATCCGCCTTCAGCCGCTCGGAGGCGACCCTGCATGCGGCCCCCAGTCCGGCGGCCAGGACCACGTTCTCTGTGCCCGCGCGTCTCCCATTCTCCTGTGCCGCTCCATGAATGAGCGGGATCAGCGATCGACCGTCCCTTATATAGAGGGCCCCCACCCCTTTGGGGGCGTAGAGTTTGTGACCGGCCACGCTTAGGAAATCCACGCCGAGCCCTGCCACATCCACGGGTATTTTTCCCACCGCCTGGGCCGCATCCGTGTGCAGGGGGACCCCATGCTCCCTGGCAACCTTCGATATCTCCTGTATGGGCTGGAGCGTCCCGGTTTCGTTGTTGGCGAGCATCAGGGTGATCAGGACCGTCCGGGGCGAAATGGCCTTTATTACATCGTCGGGATCCACACGGCCCGAACGATCCACAGGGAGAATGGTTAGGTTGACGCCCAGTTCCATCAGAAAGAGGGCAGGATTCAGGATGGCCGGGTGCTCGATGGCCGAGGTGATGATATGACATTTCTGAGGGTCTGTCAGGTCAACGATCCCTTTCAGGACCATATTGTTGGACTCACTCCCACCCGATGTGAAGACGATCTCGCCGGACTGAGCATTCAGCAGATTGGCGACAGCCTCTCGGGCAAGTTCTATGGCGTCATGGGCCTGTTTGCCTAAAGAATACCCGCTGGACGGATTCCCGAATTCCTCCGTCAGGAACGGCATCATGGCCCCAAGAACCTCGGGCTCAACCGGGGTTGTGGCGTTGTGATCCAGATATATGGGCGTTTCTATATTTTTATGGGTCATTATGAGTTCCTCCTTAGAATGCGTTAGGCTCAAGGCTCAAGGCGCAAGGCGCAAGGCGTTAGGCGCAAGGCGTGAGGAATAAGGCTCAAGGCGCAAGGAAGAGAGCCGACAAACAGCATCCTGTAGGGATTTCAGTGTGCAGGTTTCGGGCCTTTTCAACCATCCATCCGAATCATTCAAGTCAATCATAATTCCAGCATTCCAGCATCCCCCCCTCATCCATCCAGTCATCCATCACGCTTTTCAAGCTGTTTCCAATAGTCAATCGTCAATTGTCAATTCAAAGATGCGCCCTCTCTTTGTATGACATATTTTGTGGATTGACAACAAATACCATATAGTGATACACGTCAAACCTAAAAGCATGCGGAAACCGGTCTGGATCATCCCAGAAGAACCAGGAAAGAGGAGGTGGAAGATGGCGGGAGACAGCAAGAAGGAGTTCATTCTCTGGTTTGGTGAAGTCGGCATTGGAGACGTTCCGTTGGTCGGCGGCAAAAACGCCTCCCTGGGGGAGATGTATCAGAAGCTCGGGAGCAAAGGGATCCGGATCCCCAATGGCTTTGCGATTACTGCCTATGCCTACCGTTATTTCCTCAAGTACGCCGGGATCGAAGACGAGATCAAGAAGATGCTGAAGGATCTGGACACCCACGACATCTACAACCTGATGGCAAAGGGGAGGGAGGTCCGGGAGATCATCACGCATTCGGAGATCCCTCCGGATCTGACCCAGGCCATCTATTCAGCATATGAGAAACTGGGCGAGGAGTACGCTGAAAAGGCGGCAAAGGGTCGGGGTCTCACCAATGTGGACGTGGCGATCCGTTCATCGGCAACGGCTGAAGACCTTCCGGATGCCTCCTTTGCAGGGCAGCAGGACACCTTTTTGAACATCCGCGGGAGAAGGAGCGTCCTGGATGCCTGCAGGAAGTGTTTTGCCAGCCTCTTTACCAACCGTGCCATCTCCTACCGTCACGACAAGGGCTTCGGCCAGTTTGAGGTCTCCCTTTCGATTGCGGTCCAGAAGATGGTGCGCAGCGATTCAGCCTATTCAGGGGTCATGTTTTCCATCGATACGGAAACCGGGTTCAAAGATGCGGTCTTTATTACGGCTGCCTACGGGCTGGGCGAGAACGTGGTGCAGGGCGCGGTCAATCCGGACGAGTTTTATGTGTTCAAGCCGACCCTCAAGATGGGGAAACGGGCCATCATCGGCCGCAAGGCAGGGGACCGGGATATCAAAATGGTCTATTCCGTGGAAGACGATGCTACGGTCAGGAATGTCGCCACAACCCTGGATGAAAGGCATCGTTATGTGTTGACCGACGACGAGGCCCTCAAACTGGCCGAATGGGCCTGCATTATCGAAGAGCACTACAGCAATGAGGCCGGGCATTTCAAGCCGATGGATATTGAATGGGCCAAGGACGGGGACGGGGTCAACGTGGGCACCGGCGAGCTTTTTATTGTTCAGGCACGACCTGAGACCATTCATTCGCAGCAGGATGTCAATACATATGAAAGCTATAACCTGTTGGAAGACGGAGAAATCTTGGCCACGGGCACCGCTGTGGGGAGCAAGGTGGGCCAGGGGGTTGCCAATGTGATCCAGTCGACGCTGGACATGAACAAGTTTCAGCCGAACCAGGTCCTGGTGACCAGCATGACCGATCCTGACTGGGAGCCGGTCATGAAGATCGCAGCGGCCATTGTCACCAACAAGGGGGGGCGGACCTGTCATGCGGCCATCATCTCCCGGGAGTTGGGCATCCCGTGCGTGATCGGCACAGGGAACGGCGATGAGATGATCGCATCGGGGCAGGAGATCACGGTCTCATGCTGCGAAGGAGAGACCGGCCAGGTTTACAAGGGCCTGCTCAAGTACGAAGTCCAGAAGTTCAATCTGAAGGACATGCCCCGGACACGGACCAAGATCATGATGAACGTGGGGATGCCGGAGAAGGCCTTTTCCCAGGCCATTATCCCCAATGATGGGGTCGGTCTGGCCAGGGAGGAGTTTATCATCAGCTCACACATCGGCATTCACCCGTTGGCGCTGCTGGAGTATGACAAACTGAGGGAGAAGGCCAAGTCCGACCAAAAGATCGCGGGGGTCGTTTACAAGATTGATGAAATCACGGCGGTTTACAGCGATAAACGGCAGTTCTTCATTGACAAGCTTTCAGAAGGCGTGGGACGGATTGCAGCGGGATTCTACCCCAACGACGTCATTGTGCGGCTCTCTGATTTCAAGACCAATGAATATGAAAACCTCTTGGGCGGGTACCTGTATGAACCTGCCGAGAACAACCCCATGATCGGCTGGCGGGGGGCCTCTCGTTATTACGATAAGAAATTCATGCCGGCCTTTGAGCTGGAGTGCATTGCCCTGCACAAGGCCCGCAGCGAGATGGGGCTCACCAACATCAAGGCCATGATTCCCTTCTGCAGGACCCCGGAAGAGGGGAAAAAGGTCATCGAGGTTATGAATAAATTCGGGCTGGTCCAGGGGGAGGACGATCTTGAGGTCTATGTGATGTGCGAAATCCCCAGCAATGTGATCTGCGCGGATCAGTTTGCCGATATCTTCGACGGTTTTTCCATCGGGTCCAATGACCTGACCCAGTTGACCCTTGGCCTGGACCGGGATTCCTCTCTGGTTGCCCATATCTATGACGAGAGAAACCTTGCGGTGAAACGGCTGGTGGCGCAGGTCATCGAGGTGGCCAAAAAGAAGGGACGCAAGATCGGGATCTGCGGCCAGGCCCCGAGCGACTTTCCTGAGTTTGCGGAGTTTTTGGTAGAGTGCGGCATCGATTCCATGAGTCTCATACCGGATACCGTGGTCAAGACCCGTCTGGCCGTTGCCAAAAAGGAAAAAGAACTCGGCATCCAGGTGGAGAAGAAATAGGGGATGGAATCGGTCAGAATCTTAGGAACAGGGTCGTATGTCCCGCCGAAAGTCCTGTCCAATTTTGATCTGGAGAAAATGGGACTGGATACCAGCGACGAATGGATTGTTCAGCGGACCGGCGTGAGGGAGCGGCGGATCGCCGCGCCGGACGTCAACACCTCCGACCTGGGCCGAGAGGCCGCACTCAAGGCCCTTGACATGGCCGGCGTCACGGCCAAAG
This sequence comes from Thermodesulfobacteriota bacterium, assembly GCA_030837545.1. Taxonomy (GTDB): domain Bacteria; phylum Desulfobacterota; class DSM-4660; order Desulfatiglandales; family Desulfatiglandaceae; genus AUK324. Next base: position 4,238 of record JAUPKI010000263.1, read on the forward strand.
ATATTGACCTTATCATCGTGGCCACCATCACGCCGGATACCTGTTGCCCGTCCGCGGCCAACTGGCTTCAGGCTAAATTAGATGCGCCCCAGGCTGTCACCTTTGATGTGACCGCAGCCTGTTCCGGTTTTATCTTCGCCCTCAACGTGGCCGAGCAGTATCTCAAGACCGGGGCCGCAAAGTGCATCCTGGTGGTGGCATCGGAGATCATGAGCCGAACCCTTGACTGGACTGATCGGACCTCCTGCATCCTCTGGGGAGACGGCGCAGGGGCGGCCGTGCTCAAAATGGGTCACGAGGGGCCTGAAATCCTGTCCACCCACCTGCATACGGATGGGTTCGGGGGGCAGGATCTCCTGATGCCCGGCGGAGGATCCCGGACCACCCCGATCTGCCATGAGAGCGTTGACAAGAAACTGCACGTCTTGCAGTTGATCGAGGCCAACGCCAGTTTCAGGGTGGCGGTGAGGCATTTTGTGGATTCCATCAAGGAGGCGGCCGATTTCAACCATGTGGCGGTTGAGGATATTCAGTGGTTTATTCCCCATCAGGCAAACCTCCGCATGTTCCAGTCTATGGCCAAGATCCTGAACCTCTCCATGGACCGGTTCTACGTGATCCTGGACCGATATGGTAATATCTCTTCGGCCTCGTGCGCCATTGCCCTGGACGAGGCGGTCCGGGACGGGAGCATTAAGAAGAAAGACCTGGTCTGTCTCCCGGTCTTCGGCGGCGGATTGACCTGGGGCAGCGCCCTGATACGGTGGGGATAGGGCGGGTTTGTTGGGTTACTGGGGTTACTTGAGTTGCTTGAGTTGATTGGGTTTGTTGGGTTGGGGGCTAACCCTCTTACCCTCTTACCCTCTTACCCTCTTACCTTCTTCTGTTCTCCGGGTTGGGGGCACTGTCGGAGTTGGGTTGGATCAACTTGAGGTCGCGGGGATTTTCTCGCCATGTAAGATCTTCAATCAGCACCCAGCAAAAGAAGTGCCTAAAGTTTAGAGTGCCTAAAGTTGAGAAGG